>JADLGH010000113.1 GCA_020849425.1 Candidatus Dadabacteria bacterium | reverse complement strand
GCCGGTACGTTTTTTCTCCTGTGCGTGTTTCTATTCTTCACGCTTCTTGCACTCGCCGGCCCCGGCCTGATAAAGCGAATGAGAATACCGGAAAGGTTTTAAAGCAGGAAAGGTTACAACCCTGAGGGGCCCGGCATCACGTACGGCTGGAGGATATATCTTCTCCTGATATGGATTGTCGCCGTCGTGTTCGTCCCTTTTGTAATCTCCAATGTATCGTCGCCGATACTGATTTACAGATACACCATAGCGGCCGCCCCGGCGTTTTACATCCTGACGGCGCGCGGGATCGACGGACTCAGGGCGAATGTCGCCATCGTGCTCGTAGTCGCCCTTATAGCGGGGCTTTCCTTCCCCGGCCTTAAGAGATACTATGTTGAGACGGAAAAGTACGATTGGCGCGAGGCTATGAAATACATACAGGAGGAGGCCGGGAGCGGGGACCTGGTGCTAACGTATCCGAGCTTCGAAGTTGAGCCCGCGGCATACTATCTGAGAAGGGCCGACCTAAGGCTGGAAAAGTTCTCACAGGGATTTTTATCCGGAAGAGCCGCCGGCGATAATGTATGGCTGGTAGTATCGAGACACAGGGGTCTCGAGAAGAATATAGTGAAGATCAAAATGGCGTCCCGCTTCGATTACGTATCCGAAAAGGAATATATGGGACTCCATGTTTACAGATTCAGGGAAAAAACGGAATGGCCAGAGACGAAGGAAGATTTTTAACGGAAAGGAAGCATTGTCATGAATGATGAAACGGATTTTCGCTCGGGGTTTATATCTATCGTGGGGAGGCCGAACGTCGGGAAGTCGACGCTCGTAAACGCCGTCGTCGGCGAGAAGATCGCCGCCGTCTCGGACAAGCCCAACACGACGCGGAACAGGATACTCGGCATAAGGAACCTGCCCGACGCGCAGCTCATATTCCTCGATACCCCCGGCATACACAAGGCGCGGGGGAAGCTCGGAAAGGCCATGGTGCAGGCGGCTATGTCGGCCGTCAGGGAAGCCGACGTGATACTCATGATGGTCGAGGTGAAAGAGCCCTTCGGCAAGGGGGACACGTTTATAATAGAGAGCCTTCCGAAGCCGGCGATACTCCTCGTCAACAAGATCGACAAAATAAAAAAGGGCGAGGTGCTTCATATACTGAACGAGGCGCGGAGGTTCGAGGACAAATTCCTCGAAATCATTCCCATTTCCGCCGCCACGTCCAACGGGATTCCGGAGCTCCTGGCCGCCATAAGGAATTATCTCCCCGAGGGGCCGAAGTATTTCCCGGACGACATGATAACGGACCAGCCCGAGAGGTTCCTCGCGGCCGAGCTCATAAGGGAGAAGATATTCAACCTGACCCAGCAGGAGATCCCCTACAAGACGGCCGTGTCGATAGAGGAGTTCGAGGACGTCCCCGAGAAGAAGCTCGTCCGCATATCGGCGGTTATATACGTCGAGAGGATGAACCACAAGGGGATAATCATCGGAAAGGGCGGGGAGATGCTGAAGGAGATCGGGAGCCGGGCAAGGGCGGATATAGAGCGCATCCTCGGCTCGAAGGTGTTTCTGGAGCTCTGGGTCAAGGTGAGCGAGAACTGGACCGACAGGGAAAACCTGATAAGGGATTTCGGGTACGGGAGCTGAGTATGTTTCGGATGTGCGCGGCTCTTCCGGGCTCTGCGGAACGTTAAGTCGAGGCTCTGAATGATCCCGGGCGATGAGATGTCTGAAAGAAAGCTGCTCCACATTTTGAGAGACAACTATCTTCTCCTTCTCATCGTGCTTCTCGGGCTTGCGCTCAGGATTTGCGACCTCGGCGGTGAGAGCGTATGGTTCGACGAAGCTGTCTCTATCGACGTATCGAGGCTCGGCTTTGTAGAGCTGATAAGGTGGGTCGCCGGCCCGAGCAGGGAAACCAATCCCCCGTTTTACTACATGGTGCTTCATCTTTGGATCCCCGTCTTCGGGGATTCCGAATTCGTATCGAGATTGCCGTCCGCGATATTCGGCGTCCTAACCATAATTTTTACGTATACGGTCGGCAGGCTCCTTCTCGGCAGGAGGGCGGGGCTCTTCGCGGCGCTGATAATGGCCGTCTCGTTCTTTCACGTGAGGTATTCACAGGAGGCGAGAGGCTACACGCTGATGGCTTTCCTGGCGCTCGTCTCTTATTATTCGCTCCTGAGGATGATTTCGGGGTGGAGACGGCGATGGGCCGCGGTTTACGTTCTGTCGAGCGCCCTTCTATGCTATACGCACTACTTCGGTCTTTTTACGATCCTCGTTCAGAACATCTTTTGCTTCACTCTTTTCCTGAGACGGGGCCGCACAGGCGGGCTCGGGTTTACGCGGTGGATACTCGTGCAGGTTACGTTGGGGGTCCTCTATATACCGGGTTTTATCCTTCTTGCCCGGAGGTTCTCGTCCGTAAGGGGATCGTTCTGGATCCCGGAGCCCCACTACCGGGACCTGTTTCATTATTTCAATAATTACGCGGGCTCGGTCTATATGCTGGCTCTCCTTGCCGTGTTTATCCTTCTGGCGATAGCGAATTCCGAGAAACTCCGAAGCGTTAAAGGTCTCGATGGGCTGTTCGCCCCGGCGGACGAAGCCGCGCCGGTTAAAGACATCACGTACGGCGAGAAGATCTATCTCCTTCTGCTGTGGATCGCAGTCCCGGTGATAGTGCCGTTCGTATTCTCTCTAATCTTCACTCCTATTATTGTCTCCCGATATGCGATCGTATCGTCTGTGGGACTTTATCTTCTGGCCTCCGCGGGTATGAGCGCGATCAATAAAAGGCCGGTTCTCTATGCAGTAACAGCGGTAGTTGTATTGCTCTCGGCCGCGAAACTGTACGGGGACTACGACGGGGTGGAAAAGCACCAGTGGCGGGAGACTATAAGAGAGATAGAAGCGAATGCCGGAAGCGGCGACTACATAATAGTCTTTCCCTTTTACGAAACCGTCTCCGCCGAATATTATCTCGAGCGGGACGACCTCCGCATAGTACCCTTGAGAGACAGGTTCCCCTCGTATCCCGACATGGAGACGCACGACGTGTGGTTTGTAATGCATGCGCATCCCGTTAACAGGCTGAAAACCATACAGGGCCTCTCGCCCGAATATGATTTTATATCCGAAAGCCGACATAACTTGCTGGATTTGTTCAGGCTGAGAAAGAAACGGGAGTGAGTGGAAGAATGTTTTATCTCCCCTTGAAAACCGGTTTTCTCTTCTCGGCGAAGGCCTTCTGACCTTCTTTATAGTCAGCGCTTTCCTGCACTTTCAGCGTAAGCTCCTTTAAAAGCGCTTCGTCCCCGGGGCTCATGACGAGGCTCCTCTGCCAGACGTTCGTCATCTCCTTCATTGCCTTCGTGGAAAGCGGCGCGTTGTCGGCTATTTCCCGCGCGAGGGCGTATGTGAATTCTTCGAGCTCCTCGGGCTTGACGACGAAATTGACTAGTCCCATAACAGCGGCCCTTTCGGGATTCACCGGCCTTCCGGTAAGAAAGAGCTCTTTCGTATAGCCGGGGCCCACGAGGTTGAGAAACCTCCTTACGCCCCTGTAGGAATAAACTACCCCGAGTTTGGCGGGGGGCATTCCGAAGAGGCAGCTATCGACCGAGATTCTTATGTCGCAGGTGGCGGCTATCTCGAGCCCGGCGCCGAAGGCGT
>JADLGH010000112.1 GCA_020849425.1 Candidatus Dadabacteria bacterium | reverse complement strand
ATTTCGAGCGAGCGAGGAATCGGACGCCCTGAGCCGATTGCAAGAAAGCATGTCTGGTACTGCTCGGGAATACCTCAAATTTAAACAGTGAGAGATCCATCTTTTACCCCCCTTAGGAAAAGGGGTTAGGGGGATTTAAAGGGAGTCTCGATTAATTAGAAAAACTGGATTCCCGATAAAAGCACTCGGAAATGACAAATAGAATGGAACCCCGTCCGTGCCATCAAAAATAATCGAGCATCATCGAGAGCGGCCGCCTTACAAGCAGGATGTAATATGAGCCGATTCCCGCAAGCACTGTCCGCTTTCCGACGAAGCACCATTGGCGATTCAATTCAAGGGACGCGCGCCCGTTGAACAAAGCCTTGTGCTGCCGTCCTACGTCGGTCGCCCGCGGACGCTGTCCGCCACGTAGTGCGCTTTCCGATGTAGCAGAATCAGCGATTCAATGCAATGCCCGCACAGTCAGTGACTCTAGCACCGAAGCTGCCGCGTCGAATTCCTGCATGCGTTACATGCAAAAAGGGCGGATGTTTAGTCCGCCCTTTTTCTAACTTCCTTTCAGAATCCTACTGTTTTCAGTTTACGTTGGTACCGAGCTCGTCGGTCAGCGGCATGGCCGGAATCACGACGTTCTTCAGCACCGGCTCGTCCGACTCGATGGCCGCTTCGAGCACTTCGTCCATGTGGTGAACGAGCTTGATCTTGACGTCCTTCAGTATGTTGTCGCGGATATCCCTGAGATCCTTCTCGTTCTCCTGCGGGATGATCACCGTCTTCACCTTGCCCCTGTGAGCCGCAAGGATCTTCTCCTTGAGCCCGCCTATCGGGAGCACCCTTCCCCTGAGCGTTATCTCGCCCGTCATGGCGACGTCGTGCTTGACCGGCTTCCTTATAAGGGCCGATACGATGGCCGTCGATATGGCGATACCGGCCGAAGGACCGTCCTTGGGCGTCGCGCCTTCCGGAACGTGGATGTGTATGTCCACCTTCTGGTGGAAGTTACGCTCGAGCCCGAGCCTCTCGGCCCTCGACCTCACGTAGCTCATCGCGGCCTGCGTCGACTCCTGCATAACCTCGCCGAGCTTGCCCGTCACGGTGAAGTTGCCCTTTCCGGGTACGACGGATACCTCTATAGTCAGGAGCTCTCCGCCGACCTCCGTCCATGCGAGCCCCGTGGACATGCCGACCTGCGGCTTCTCTTCGATCTCGCCGTACTTGAACTTCGGTATGCCGAGATACTTCTGGCTCGTAACCATGTTCGGCGTGATCTTGACCACGTGGTCCGGCCCCTTCTTCACGATGTCCCTCGCGGACTTCCTGCAAAGGGTCGCTATCTCCCTTTCGAGAGTCCTGACGCCGGCCTCCCTCGTGTACCGCCTGATGATGGTCAGAAGGGCCTGGTCCGAAATCTTGACGTTCTCTTCCTTAAGGCCGTGCGCCTCGAGCTGCTTCGGCAGGAGGAACTTCTTGGCTATCTCGAGCTTTTCGTCCTCGGTATAGCCGGAGATGCGAATGATCTCCATCCTGTCCTGGAGCGCCCACGGAATCGTGTGCAGGATATTCGCCGTCGTTATGAACATCACGTTCGAAAGGTCGTAATCGACCTCGACGTAATGGTCGTTAAAGGCGGTATTCTGCTCGGGGTCCAGCGCTTCGAGAAGCGCCGACGCCGGGTCGCCCCTGAAGTCCATCCCGAGCTTGTCTATTTCGTCGAGCAGGAACACGGGGTTATGCGTGCCCGCCTTTCTTACTCCCTGTATTATCTTTCCGGGCATGGCGCCTATGTACGTACGCCTGTGGCCCCTGATCTCGGCCTCGTCCCTGACGCCGCCCAGGGATACACGGACGAACTTCCTTCCCATCGAGCGGGCTATGGACTTCGCGAGCGAGGTCTTGCCTACCCCGGGAGGCCCGACGAAGCAGAGTATCGGCCCCTTGATTTTCTTCGTAAGGGCCTGGACGGCGAGGTATTCGAGGATCCTCTCCTTCGGTTTTTCGAGTCCGAAGTGGTCCTCGTCGAGTATCGCCTGCGCCTCGTCGATGTCTATCCTGTCTTCCGTCACCTCGTCGTTCCACGGGATCGAAAGCAGCCAGTCGATGTAGTTGCGAACGACTGTGGCCTCCGCCGACATGGGCGACATCTGTTTCAGCTTCTTTATCTCTTTTTTAACCTTCTGCTCGGCCTCTTCGGGCATGTTCTTTTTCTTGACCCTGTCCTCGAACTCCTGGATCTCGCTCTTGAGGTCGTCCTTTTCGCCGAGCTCCTTCTGTATAGCCCTCATCTGCTCGGTGAGGTAATACTCCTTCTGGGCCTTCTCCATCTGCTTCTTGACCCTGGAGCGTATCTTCTTTTCTATCTGGAGTATCTCCACCTCGGCCTGGATCTTCTCGTAAAGCTTTTCGAGCCTCTCCGCCGGGTCGAGCGTCTCCAGTATCTCCTGCTTGTCCTCGAGCTTAAACCCGAGGTGCGAGGAAATGGTGTCCGAAAGCCTGCCCGCGTCCTCTATGGAGGATACGGTGACGATTACCTCGGACGGGATTTTCTTGTTCAGTTTCACATAGTTTTCAAAAGCCGTTACGAGCGTCCTCATGAGGGCCTCGGTTTCGACCCCCACGTCCTCGGACTCGGGGATCTGCTCCACCTCGACGAGGAAATAGCTCTTGTTCGGCAGATAGTTCTGAACCCGGCCCCTTCTCTTGCCCTCGACGAGCACTTTAACCGTGCCGTCCGGGAGCCGGAGCATCTGGACTATCGTGCCTATTGTTCCTATGTCGTATATATCCGCTTCCTGAGGGTCGTTGGTCTTGGCGTCCCTCTGGGCGACGAGGAAGATCTCCTTGGATTTCTTCATGGCCTCTTCGAGGGCGCGGATAGACTTCTCCCTGCCCACGAAAAGCGGAGCCACCATATAGGGGAAAATAACTACGTCTCTTAAAGGTAACAGCGGTAATGTTTCCATTTGCCCCT
>JADLGH010000111.1 GCA_020849425.1 Candidatus Dadabacteria bacterium | reverse complement strand
TGCTCTATCACCCTCGCCATCTGCTCTTTTTCTTCCTGCGATTTGAATATCAGCCCCGAGCCGGCGGCGTAGGTGAGCGCTACGAGTATGACGACCAGTATCGGTGCGCCTATGTAAATGTTTTTCTGAATGTCGAATGTCGGAACGACGACGGGGACGGGGGACAGAAATCTGCGGTCGTACGCCTCGCGCTTCTCGGCATTGCCAAGGACGCCGTAAGCCTCGTTTATTCGCTTGGCCGCTTCGGCGGCTTCGGCACCGGCAAGGTCGGGGTGGTTCGACTTCATGAGCTCGATCCAGCTCCGCCTGATCTCTTCTTCCGTGGCCTCGCGGTCTACGCCGAGGGTTTTATAATAATCCGGTGCGTCGGACTGGTAGTTGGGGATCGTGTAGTTGATGACGAGGCGCGCCTGCTCGATAATGAAGTCGGTGCTGACCTTCCTTTTAACGGCAATTTTTCTTAAAAGCTTGAAATTCGGCGAGCGTTCGCCGCTGACTATATCGCGGAGAACGTGGAAATAAAAAACCCTGTCCCTCGAGAACCGCTCCGCGATTATCCTTATGTCCTTGCCGTCGACAAGCTCGGATACGATCCTCTCGTATCTCCATTTATCCAGTGTTATCAAGGTCTTTCCGCCTGAAAGGTGGTCTCATCATCATCCATAAAGAGACTAAAAGTCATAATAAATGAGCGGTATTTCGAACAGGCCGCGCGGCTGAAATCCCCTCCTCCGTACACTCCAATCCCTGACGACACGCCGCCTCTAATGATTGTACCCTAAATCTCGTTATTTATTCAAGTATTTAGGGTAAATCGTCCGCATCCCGATTTCGGGCCGCAGGGACGCCCGAAGTGGCCTGAATATTTGACAAAACGTAATTTGCGGAAAAAATTAATGGCAAAAAATCACCGGAGGCAAAAATTTGGAACGCACGTTATCTATAATAAAACCGGATGGAGTCGAAAAGAACGTTATTGGCGAGATCATCGCCAGGTTCGAGAAGAACGGTCTCGGGATAGCCGCCCTCAAGATGGTTCACCTTTCGAAAAAGGAGGCCGAGGGGTTCTACATAGTCCACAAAGACAGGCCGTTTTACGGCTCGCTCACGGATTTCATGTCGAGAGGGCCCGTCGTGCTGATGGTGCTCGAAGGTGAAAACGCCATAGCGAAGAACAGGGAAATCATGGGGGCGACGAACCCGGAGCAGGCCGAGCCCGGAACCATAAGGAAGGACTTCGCCACCAACATCGAGGAAAACACGGTACACGGCTCGGACTCGCCCGAATCGGCCGCATTCGAGATCGGATACTTCTTCAACGCATTCGAGCTCGTAAGGTAACCGGGGAGCACCCGCTTAAAAATAATCCTCCCTCCGGCCGGCATGCGCCGCCGGGGGGGAGGCTTATTCCAATTATATTTCCTCCCTGTATACAAAATTATCCTGGAGCCAATCCATATTTAAAATCGATTGCAAGGATGCATTCCACCAAGATTAAGTCCCTTTAATTTCAAATATTATGTAATTAAATGGTTGTTGAACGGCAACGCACGTAAAAGAGGAACCTGCTTTTGAGGAAGCATTCACATCCTCACAACTTACTCAAAGATTTTTTACACAGCCTTGCTTTAAAATTTTGCCTAAAATAAAATATATTTAACCATGCTTGCTAGGAGACTAAAGTGAAAGTATCCAATTTAATAGCCGTCAGCTTGATTGTAATACTTGTAGGAGTTGGAGGATTTGCAATTTTGGGTAGAAGCGACCTGAAAACACCTGAAGTAATTATCGTAGGTGCCCCTAGTGAAATACCTACATCCATTCGTTCTGCTTTGCCTACTGGATATAGATGGCAAGTTGAGAAAGATATACCATTCGACATTACAGGTGAGCAAAGCGATCCGCGAGCTCTTTTTGCGCTCGATGAACATACCAACAAAACTGCTATAAACGAAATTATGGAATGGGCATCAAAAAATGGTAAGCAAGAAGTTTATTTTTTCTATATTCCTCCTGTAGATCCAGATGAATGGGTCAGATATGAAAAGCATTTGATGCTGCCGATTTATTTCCGAAATTTGATTGGCCAGATTTGCGTAAGCTCGTTTTACCATATATCACCACACCAAATGCATGGGCTGCTTGGGACGTAGACCCGCCGGAAAACCCTTGTGTTCATGGGTGTGCACCTGCAAATTACTGTGTAAACTCCAGTTGGTCATCCCAAAGATGATGATGCCACAGACGGTAGAGTCCCCAGGATTAAGCTATGTTATAAATTCGTAACCAACGATGTTTATCGCTCCGGTATGTATAATCACATACGCAACAATGTAGGCGTATTTTTGTACACAAATGAATCTAATCCTGCCTCGGCAATTGATTGTATGAAATTTCATAATGGAACTAATTACATAAAACGTCCTGTGGGATTGACAATTAATCTTTACATAAATAGTAGCGTCATGACACCCTGCATCGGCGCTTGTGGTTGTGCAGGATACCCACCACCGAATCCATTAACATGCAAAACCATGTGTGATTGTAGCGGACAAACGGACTGCACTTCTGCTTTGCCAGGACCATCCCCACTAAAATCTTATGATGGTATTATTAGCATCGCTGAAGGATGTGAAAGAGAAAGTGGTACAGTTCAGTGGAGGGTTAGTCGTCACGAGTTAATGCATCTGTATGATTTTGGTCACTGTCATTTTGACACGAACAAAAAATATCTTAGACACTGTATTGGTTATGGATCGGTAAATAATGCTTGTGGAATTCCCAATATGGTCCAAGATGTGACACACATATGGTTCTGAAATTCGATGATAAGAACCAAAAGAGGAGACTATAGAAAATGCTTCTCAATTTAAGAGTGAAATTCCCAATTATCTTATGTCTATTTCTAATCCTCGCTTCCTGCGACGGCGGTGGGGGTGGAAACGGACCTGAGGTCTGTGAGCCATTCAACATAGCCTTCACCCCGATACCCGAATGCGTATCAGAGTATTTCCTTGAAGTCTCAACTAATTGTTCTTGTATCGGTGAAGGAAGTGAATTTGATCTTAGCTTATTGAACTTTGACATAGACGGATACGCCGGTTTCATATCACCTTATGATATAGTATGGGAAGCGTTAGATTGTTCGTCAATTTCATTTTCAGGCGAAGCCTCAGGCTTTCTGGAGAACATGACAGTGCCCGAGGAAGGTATTCTTGAATTCACATTGTCACTCGAAGGAACGGAGCCGGAAGGTGTTACCTGTTGTTGTGGTGATTTTTTCGTAGTCGATTGAGACTTGAGATTAAGGTTCTGCAAGTAGATTGCAAGAACGCCCATTCTGTCATTCCGAGCCCTTCGCTGACTCAGAATAAACTCCGCGAAGCAATCTCGCGGCGCACTGCGGGACAGGTTTCAGCTTCCTGGGACGGCATCCCCGCTAATTTTTATCTCCGCCCCCAGGACCTCACCGAAATTGCGGGCGTAGCTCCGGGCGACGTCCTTTAGGTCGAGCTCCTTTCCGAGTATTTCCTCCATCGAGGTAACGGTGACGTCCGCGATCCCGCAGGGGACGATAAGTGAAAAATACGAAAGGTCGGTGTTCACGTTGAGCGCCGAGCCGTGCATAGTCACCCCTCCCCGGACGGCGACGCCTATGGACGCTATCTTCCTCCCCGCCGTCCAGACGCCGGGGTAGCCTTCCCTGCGCGTGGCCTCGATTCCGTAATCCCCGAGCGTCAGCATGATCGTCTCTTCGAGCGCGCCGACATAGGCCCTCGCCCCGAGGCCGAAATCCCGGAGCCTTATTATGGGGTAGGAGACGAGCTGGCCCGGGCCGTGGAAGGTGACGTCCCCTCCCCTGCCCGTCCTGTGTATCCCGACGCCGCGCCGCCTTATCTCGTCCTCGGGCAGGAGGAAATTCCCGCCCTTCCCGAACCGTCCGTCGGTGAGGACGGGCGGGTGTTCGAGGAGAATGAGCGAGCCTTCGGGTCCGCCCTGCCTTACGGCCCGGGCCCTTTCTTCCTGGAGCGAGAGGCCGTCCGCGTAGGGGACTGTCCCATGCCATTCGCAGTGTATGGTCAACCTCGATTCGGGGTCCACGGCATTCATTGTATACCATCGCGGCGGGCTTTCCAGCGGCCTTGCGCCGCGCCCGGCGGTCGAATATACTCAAGACATCTTTTCTCCTTCCCGGAAGCCCCGACCATGAAGAAAAAAACCGCTGCAAAACCAGGATACGAGGAATTCTCGCGCGACGTCGCCTCGGGGAAGCTCCAGCCGATAATCATATTCACGGGCGACCAGGCGTATCTCGCGGAGAAGGCCGTCGCCGAGCTCAGGAAAAGCCTCTTCGGAGAGGGCGGCGATACGGGGTTCACGCTCGCCTACGGCGAAAGCGCGTCGGGAAAGGAGATCGCCGACAATGCGAGCACGTACCCGATGTTCTCGGGAAAGAAGCTCATCGTCCTCCGGAACGCCGAGAAGCTCCCGGCCAGGGAGATGACGCCGCTCGAAGGGTACTTCGCCTCGCCCTCGCCCGCGACGTGCCTCGTCCTCGATTATACGGGCGGGAAAAAGCCGAAGCTCCCCAGGGGCGACATCGGGCAGTACGACTTTTCCACGGAAAAGGGCGGGGCCGCGGGGGTCGTCGTCGAGGCCGCGCGGGCGCTCGGGTTCGAGATTTCGAGGCCCGCCGCCGGGGCGCTCGTTACCCTCGTCGGCGAGGACATGCGCGACATACAGAACCAGCTCGAAAAGATAGCGCTCTACAAGGGCGAGGACAAGAAGATAACCCCTGCCGACGTGGACGCGCTGACCGTGAGGACAAAGTACGCCGACATTTACCAGCTCGTGAACGCCATATCGAGAAAGGACAGGAAGACCGCCTACAAGGTGCTTTTAGACCTCGAAGCCGCCGGCGAGGAGCCGCTTTCGATACTGGGGCTCGTGACGTGGCGGTTCAGGCTGTTGTGGAGGGCCAAGGAGCTTTCGGAGAAGCGTACCCCCCGGGACGAGATGATAAGGCAGCTCGGGATTTCGCCGGGGCAGCTCTACTACCTCGGCGAGGACCTCAAGAAATTCAAATACGCGGAGCTTCTCCGTATAATGGAGACGCTGTCCGAGTACGACAAGAAGCTCAAGCTGAGCTACGCGCCCAAAAGCTTTGTGCTGACGAAGATGGTTATAGATTTATGCGGAGCGCGTTAAGCCGGCTCAGGAGGCCGGCGTTTCCGTGGCCGGAACTTTCGCGGCGCGCTCCCTGGAGACCTTCTTCGCGAGCCTGCTGGTCCTTCTCGAAGCGGTTTTCTTGTGCATCACGCCCTTCGTGGCCGCCTTCTTGAGCTTGGATTCGGTTTCCCTGAGAACGTTGTCCACGGCAGCGGCGTCGCCCTCGGCAACCGTCGCGCCGAACTTCTTTAACTGGGTCTTGAGGTCGGACTTTACAGCCGTGTTCCTATCCCTTCTCTTTAAGCTCTGGCGATGCCTTTTAATACCCGACTTTATTCTATTAGCCATTATATAAACTTCCCTCCGCTATGGTCCGGAATAGTTTGCCGGGAATAGACGGTTTGTCAAATGAAATCCAATAACTTTAAGCACTTGGATTATAGCTACTCTATTTCGGCCTCTCCGTGCCGGATTCCGGTCCTTTGCCCGGGGATTTGCGCGACTACGCCGGCTTCTTTCTTCGAGCCGTTCGGGGGCTTCGCCGTGGTCAGCGTTACGCCCCACGCACGAGTCCCCCGAGCCCGGGCCTGAAAGCCGGTAAAGCTCGACCGGCTATTCGACTATAAGGTATCCCGCCCCGCCCAGCATCACCCTGGAAAGCGCATGGTCCACCAGAATATATGTGCCGGGGACATCGAGCGTCAACTCGACGATGGTGGAGCTGCCGGGCGGGACCTGTATGGTCTGCACGTCGTTCATGGGAATCGACGAAAGGGATCCCTGGGGATAGACCTCGTCGAATATTTCCCCGATAACGTGAAAGGATGAAATGAAATTCGGACCCCCTACTCCGAAGAAGATACGTACGGTTTCGCCGACCTGGGCGTGCATGGGATACGCTTCCGTAAGCCCGCCCATAGAACCGTTAAAAACGAAATAGGTCGGCGTCTGGGCCAGCAATTTGCTTATGCTCGGCGTAAGCTCTCCCTTCTGCCCGAACGGCTCTTCCGTGTAGATCTCTCCCTGCATCACGTAAAAGTCTTTATCTACGGGCGTCAATCCGCCCTCGGGCTCAACGAGTATCAGTCCATACATTCCGTTGGCGATATGTTGCGCGACTATGGGCGTCCCGCAGTGGTAAACATAGAGCCCGGGCTTCGTGGCCGTGAACGTGAGCACGCTCTCTTCGCCGGGCAAGGTCTGTGTGGCGTCGGCCCCGCCGCCCGGCCCGGTTACCGCGTGCAAATCTACGGAATGCATTTGCGTGCTATCCGGATGATTGAGCAAACGGAGCTCGACGGTATCCCCGACGCCTACTCGTATGAAAGGCCCGGGAACCTTGCCGTTAAAAGTCCAATACGTGAAAGTAGCTCCGGAGGCGAGCTCTTCCGTCAATTCCACGGCCTCCAGGTTTACCTGGACCGTTTTCGGTTGAGAGTCTCCACTGGGCGGCGGCACGTCGGCAGGGTCGCGCGTTATATTCTTCTCGGTAGGCTGGGCCGACGCTTCATTGTTATTGCCGTTACTGCATCCGGTCAGACCGGGGATCGACAGTAAAACCAGGAGAAACATGGTTAAAAGGACATCCGCGCGCATGACTGAATCGATCTTTCTCATTCTGATCCTCCAATAAACATTCTATGTTCGATAAACGCATTTCAGCGCGAATCCCGTTGGGAATGGGCATTCTTTGTTATATCTAGCACAGGGCCTGTCGCGATATAAGGGGGAATTTTCACGATAAAAGGGGCAATTTTACTGACATGCATTTTCAACCCCGGGATCGACTTCAACGAGCTTCCTGCCGAAGCCGAAACCGTATGATTTCCGGCCCCGGCGTCAGCATACGATGGGCCGAATTCAGCCGTAAGCCCATGAAGAGAAGGCTCGAAAGCGGATTTTCACAAGACGGCTCGGCAGCGTGTCCCGCGGTAGTTCATGCACGGGGGGATGCGGCCCATACAGGCCGTGAAGGAAACGAATAGAGCGGCTCAGCGTTTTACCGCGCAGACGAGGTATTCCACGTTGCCGTCGGCGCCTGTTATGGGGGATTCGACGACGCCCTTCACGCTCATCCCTAGGCCCGAGGCGAAGGCCGTGATCTTATCGACGACCTCTTTTCGCTTCGTCTCGTCCCTGACTATGCCGCCCTTTCCGACCTCGCCCTTCCCCACCTCGAACTGGGGCTTTATGAGGGCTATAAGCGTTCCGCCCGGGGCGAGGGCCCCGGCGGCCGGGGGGATGATTTTGGTAAGGGATATGAAGGAGACGTCGATGACGGCGACGCCGACGGGCTCGCCGCCTATATCCTCGGGCCTTAGATACCGGGCGTTGAATTTTTCCATAGAGACGACGCGGGGATCGTTCCGGAGCTTCCAGTCGAGCTGGCCGCGCCCGGCGTCTATAGCGTAGACCCTGGAGGCCCCGCGCTGAAGGAGGCAGTCGGTGAATCCGCCGGTGGAGGAGCCTATATCGACGGCGGTCATTCCCGTGACGTCCACGCCGAAGGCGTCGAGGGCGGCTTCGAGCTTGAGCCCGCCGCGGGAGACGTATTTAAGGGCCTCGCCCTTGAGGACGATCTCGGCGTCGCCCTTTACGAGCTCCCCGGCCTTGTCCACGCGCTCGCCAGCGACGAAGACGCTCCCCGCCATGATGACGGCCCTGGCGCGCGCCCTCGTATCGACGAGCCCCCTTTCGACGAGTAGGGCGTCGAGGCGCTTTCCTCCTTTTTTGACGCCCCCCTTTGCGGACATTACCCTTCCCCGCCGAGGTATATCGCTATCTGCCTGAGCGGCTCGGCCCGCTCGTCAAAGCCCGAAAGACGGGCCACGGCCTCGTGTATGAGCCCTGTCATCCTCCGGCGCGATTCGTCGACGCCGGCGAGCCCGGGGTACGTAGATTTTCCGCGGCGGGCGTCGTTCCCCTTGGCCTTCCCGGTGTCGCTCGCGGCGTCGAGGTCGAGGAGGTCGTCACGTATCTGGAAAGCGAGTCCGAGCGCCACGGCGTAGGAGGCCAGCGCAGAGATTTCGCCGTCCGAAGCCCCGCCGATGCGGGCGCCCGTCGTCACGGCCGTCCTCATCAACGCGCCCGTCTTTAAGGAATGCATGCTCTCGATTTCGGAGAGGGACGCCCCACGCCTGCCCTCGAGGGCGAGGTCCAGGGCCTGCCCCTCTATCATCCCGCGCGAGCCCGCCGCAGCCGACATGTCCTCGATGATGTCGCATATGACGGCGCTGTCGATGCCGGCGGCCCTGCCGCCCGCGGCCACCAGGCGAAACGCATCCGTAAGGAGCGCATCGCCCGCGAGTATGGCCGTCGCCTCGCCGAAGACGACGTGGCTCGTCGGGAGGCCGCGCCTGAGGGGGTCGTCGTCCATCGACGGCAGGTCGTCGTGTATGAGCGAGTACGTGTGAATCATTTCGAGGGCGCACGCTACGGGAATCGCCCTCCGCCTGTCGCCGCCCACGGCCTCGCACGCCGCGAGCATGAGGATCGGGCGGAGCCTCTTTCCCCCGGCCAGCAGGCTGTAGCGGACGGCCTCCATCAGGCGCGTCGGGGGGGAATCGGGCCCACGGACGAGCGAGTCCAGCGCCTCGTCTATCTCGGCCCTGTTCCGGGCGATGTAGCTCTTGATATCGAATTCCATTACGTACGGCTCACTTCTCGGGATCGAAGTCTTCGGGAACGACCTCGCCGTTCTTTTCGACGAGCAGCTCGACTTTTTTCCTTATTTCATTGAGCTTCTTGTGGGATTGGGATATAAGCTCCGTCCCTTCCTGAAAGAGCTTTATGGAATCTTCGAGCGGGAGGTTTCCGCTTTCGAGCCGGCGGATTATTTCCCTGAGCTCCTTCATCATGTCTTCGAAAGATTTCATGAGGGTATTTTATCCCTGAAGCCGGGCGGGCACAAGAAGAGAGGGCGGCGGCACGTCGCCGTTATCGGGGCCGGCGACCCGCGAAAGAAAGCGCCGGGTGTATAAGGCAGGAGTTACAGGACGGACGCCGAAGCGCCCGCCCTGCATATGGTCAATTCATAAAAGGCCTGTCCGGGAAAGGAAAAGACCTGTGAGCGGCTCAGTGAGCCGGTGCGGTTTCGACCGGGTCCTGAGGCGCGTCCGGAGCGGCTTCGTCGGCTTCCTGGACATCCTCCACCACTTCCTCGACGGTTTCAGTGACGCCGTCCGAGGTATCTTCGACTGTCTCCTCGACCATGGCCCCGCCTTCTTCCACCGCGTCGCTCGCGGAGTCGGCTGCGTCACCGGCCGCGTCCTGGGCGTCGTCCGCTGCGTCTCCTGCGGCGTCGGCCGCATCGCCAGCGGCGTCGGTGGCCTCGGTTGCGGCGTCGTTCACCGCATCGGCAGCGTCACCCGCTGCGTCCGCGGCGTCGCCCGGATCCACGACCTCTACTTCCTCCACCTCCACCTCCTCGGCGCCCTGCTGGGGCTGCTGGCAGGCGGCGAGCCCTAGGGCGAATACCGCGCCTGCTACGAGAACCATAAACCTGCTGAATAGAGTCATACCATACCTCCTTAATGTAATTATTATCAGATTCAGGATTTAAACGACTTAATTCAAACAACATACTATATTTGTTGTGCGATTTCCACCAGTAAGTCATTCGGGAGGCCAGAGAACCCCGGCGAGGCGGGGGCGAGCGCCGCCCCGTTTGGCTGCGTATCCCCCCCGCCATGAATTAGTGGGGACGAATACAAAGGTTTTATCGCCCGCAAAGGGGAGAGACAAAAACACGCGGGCAAATACTCCATTATACCGGTCGTTTACGGCCGTTCAGACCTGTAAAATTTTCTTCATTCACCAATTGTATTCATAGCGAATTAATTGTAATATCGTAGGAATTACTTCATCCTGGAGGAGCAATGGTCAGAAAACTCGTTTACGGATTTAATTTGTCTTTGCCGGTGCTTTTTACAGTGGTTTTGCTTACCCCGTTCTTCACGGCGGAATCGAATGCGCAGCCGACAGAAGGATGCCCGGTGGCAATTTGCGCGTCTATTCCGGGCCTGCCGCCACCGGAATCGGAAAGCGAGCTTATTTTCTTCGATTACGAATACACCGACTCCTTCGGCGCCGAAACGTTCGAAGTCGCCGCGAATGTGCAGAAGTGCCCGGCTTTCATAGTACAGCAGTTCGGCGGCGCACAGATCACGCAGCTCCCACGCCGCGGATACAACCTCGAATCCGTCGAGTGCGAAGGCACGGGCATCGATTTTATAGAGGTCGAAAACGGCATACTCGTTGCATGCGACGAAGCCAGGCGCGAGCTCACGACCTGCACCTTCGTCAACCAGATAGGCTCTTTGAATGTGCCGACGATGTCGGAATGGGGAATGACAGGAGTTGCCGCCGCTCTCGGACTGATCGGCGTTTTCTATGCGGTTAGAAGGAGAAAGGCCTCGGCCTAGATTTCATCTAATAGAATAAATTTAAAGGATGGGAAAGCCCGTTCCGCCGTAGAGGCTGGACGGGCTTTTTTGTTTTAACTGTATCGAGAGATTTCCTCGGTTGCTAGCGGACGCTGTCCGCCATTGTGTGCTTTCCGACGCAGCGGGGCGGAAGATTCGACTCGCCGGACGCGCGCCGGATGATCAACGCTCCGGAGCCGCTATGCCGCACCGAACGTCTTCGCGATGACTTCCATCGTCTCGACCGTGCCCTGTTTCCCTGCCGGCCCGGGGATGATTATCGGCAGATCGACCCCGGCCTTCCTGTAATCCTCGAGGCGCGCCCTGCACCTGTCGGCCGGGCCGACGAGTGCTATGGCATCCAGGAGCTCGTCGCTGAACACCTCCACCGGGTTGGCCCCGCCCTGGATCGCATCGACGACGTCGCCGAAGCCGTTGTTCCTGACCATGCGCTGGTAAAAAGGCAGCCTGAGATAGTTAGAAAGGCCCTTCTTTCCGGACGAGCGCGCGAGCTCGAGATCGTCCGAAACGACCGCGGGAATGCCGAGCGTGATGTCTATCTCGGCCGGGTCGCGGCCCGCCTTTAATGCGCCCTCGGTGACGTATCCCTTGAGCCTCGTAAGGTATTCAGGGGTCGAGAGGTAGGGGAATATGCCGTCGGCCACCTCGCCCGCGAGCGAGGCCGCGCCCTTGGTGAGCCCCGCGATGTAGACGGGCGCCGCGGGAAGGCCGCGTTTCATCGTAATCTGGGGCGCGGTTCCGTCCATGAAAGACCTTACGGCCTTTACGTATTCGCGCATCTTGTCTATGGGGTCGCCCATGTCGATCCCGAACCTGTCGTTCACGGGCTTGTGGCTGACGCCGAGGCCGAGCACCATGCGGCCGCCTGTGATTTCCTGGATCGTGAGGGCCGAGGCCGCGGCAACGGCGGGCCGGCGCATGTAGATGTTGGCGATCCACGTCCCGACCTTTATCCGGGTCGTCACCTCGGCGAACACCTGGGCGTTCGAGAGGCCGTTCCACGGCGGCACTTCGGGCGAAAATATGGCTTCGAACCCCGCCCCTTCGGCTATTTTGGCAAGGTCCCTAAGCTCGGCGACGCTCGCCCCCCAGACGGGTGATATGGTTGCTATCCTCGGCATAATTTTCCTCCTTTATCGGTTTGTATCAACTATTTATTAACCCCGGACGGCTAAAGACCGGGCGCGAATGCAGATACGCCTATCTCAGTATATTAGGAATCAGAATTATGGCAAGCTCAGTACTGGTTTATGACGTCCCTGTAGTAATCGGGGCGGAGGAGCGACTCGTCGCCGGCGGCGAGGACGGCCCTTATCTGCGTGAGGACGCGCTCCTTGTCGCCCGGGAACCTGGCCTTTATGGGCAGGTAATTCGATATGTGGTTCGAGAAGAAATGCCCGTCCGTGAGGTCGGTGTTCTCGACCAGGATTTCGAGCTCCTTTATCATCCGGAACTTGTCGGGGAGCGTGAATTCGCCTCGCTGCCATTCGTCGTATAGAGGCGCGCCGGGGCGTATCTGGAGCGACAGCGCGCCCACGTATTCGGGGTCGGACGCGGTGAGGAGCCGGCCAGTGGCCTCGGCGTGCTCGGCGCTCCTTTCGACGCCCCCCATCCCGAGAAGCACCATGGCCGAGTTCATGACGCCGGCCTCTTTCAGCATGCGCGACGCCTTCACGGTGTCTTCGAATCCCGCGCCCTTCTTTATCCTTTCGAGGACGACGTCGTCGCCGCTCTCGAAGCCTATGTACACCATGTCGAGGCCGAGCGCCCTGAGCTCCCGGAGATTATCGACGCCCTTGCGGAGGATGTCGCCGACGTTGGCGTACATGCGGACGCGCTCGACCCGCGGGGATCTTTCGCGGAGGTACGTGATTATCTCGACGAGCCTTTTCTGGGCGAGGACGAGGGCGTTGCCGTCGGCTATGAAGACGCGGCCGCCTATCTCGCCGCGCCCTGAGGCGGCGTCGATTATCTCCCTTATCTCGTCCATCGGGCGGACGCGGAACCTCTGCTCGTCCTTCCTGTACATGGCGCAGTAGGTGCACTGGTTGTGAGAGCAGCCTATCGTCGCCTGGAGTATGAAGCTCTTCGCCTCGCTCGGAGGGCGGAAATAAGGCGTTACGTACTCTATCATACTATTAGGATTAACTATTTTTCAAGTGATTGCAACTTTCCCCGGCACTCCCGGAGAGCGCGCACGGGGCCGGCGAAGAAGTGTTTGAATTATGTTATAGTGCATTGAGCATGCGTGCTATATGATAACGCCCGGCACCTCCATCCCTTCGCTGTTCAGCCCGCAATACAAGGGACAACCCCGTCTGCTGCCGCATGCAGGTCCAGCAGTGCAGCGCTCCGTATACATAAATAAACTCATCGGTCGGGGAGAAATAATAAGATGAAGCTCGAAAAACACATCGCGCCCGGCACGGGCGTTCTCGCGGTTTTTCTTACCGCGCTCGTTTTCGCTGTTCCCGTATTCGGCGTCGAAACGGCCGAGGCCGGCCCGAAGTGGGGCATGATACTCATGGGCCTTCTCGGGGGGCTCGCAATATTCCTCTTCGGCATGGACCAGATGACCGACGCGCTCAAGGCAGTGATGGGCGAAGGCATGAGCAAGCTGCTCGCGGGCCTTACGAGAAACAGGTTCACGGCGACGATCACCGGGGCCATTACGACTGCCGTGATTCAATCGTCGACAGTCACGACTGTGATAGTCATCGGATTCATTTCCGTCGGGCTGATGACGCTCCAGCAGGTCATCGGCGTAATACTCGGCGCGAATATAGGATCGACGATCACGGCCCAGATCATAGCGTTCAACGTCACGCAGTACGCCCTTTTGCCGGTGGCTGTCGGGTTCGGCATGCAGTTCGTATCGAAGAACGAGAAAATCCGGCTCTACGGCGGGATAATCATGGGACTCGGGCTGGTATTTTTCGGGATGGGCATCATGAGCAGCGCCGCGAACCCCCTCCGCTCCTACGAGCCGTTCGTCGAGGTCATGCGGGAAATGAGCAATCCGATTCTCGGCATCACCGCGGGGCTCGTATTCACGGGCCTGATACAGAGCTCGGCAGCGACTATAGGCATCGTCATAGTGCTGGCTTCGCAGGGAGCGATAACGCTCGGCGCCGGGATAGCGATAGTGCTCGGCGCCAACGTCGGCACCTGCCTTACGGCCCTCCTGGCCGCGATGGGCAAGCCCGCACCCGCCAGGCAGGCGGCGGCAGCGCACATACTGTTCAACGTCATAGGCGTTATAATCTGGCTCCCCTTCATAGGACAGCTCGCCTCGCTGGCCGAGGCTGTCTCTCCCGTCAGCGCCGGCCTTTCCGGGACCGAACGGCTGGCCGCCGATACACCGCGCCAGATAGCGAACGCCCACACGCTGTTTAACGTCGCCAACACGATACTCTTCATCGGCGTCATAGGCCCGTTCGCGCGGTTTATTCAATGGCTTGTCCCGGAAAAGCCGGAGCCGCTGCCCGAATACGCACAGCCCGTCTACCTCGACGATTCGCTGCTACAGACACCCGCCCTCGCGATCGAGCGTATCCGCCTCGAGGCAGTCCGCCTCGGCGGATACGTGGACGAGCTCATGGAAATGGCAAGGCCGGTCGTCCTCTACGGCGGCGCTGCCGACCTCGAAAGAGTCGTGTCCCGGGGGAAGGAGCTCCGGAGGCTCCACGACGCAATTACAGACTACGCCAGGCGGCTGTTTTCGTCGGAATTGACCCTGGACGAGACGAGGCGGCTCGAGGCGCTTATAATAGTGACCGTCAACCTCGATCACGTCGCCGAGACGATAGCCGTCAACATGGTCTCTCTCGGAAGGGAGCGTCTCGAAAGGCGCTTCGCCATAAGCGGGGAAACCGCAGGGCGTTTCCAGCCGTATGCGTCCGGGGTCCGCGAGGCGTATCTTCTTGCGCTGAAAGCACTCGACTCGAAGGACGCCGAAGCGGCGGCCGCCGTAATTGAAATGAAAGCCGACATAGACAGGATGTCCGAAGAGATTGTCGAGCACCTGTCGGCGCGTCTCCTGAGCGACGACCCGGACAGGGCCGTGCTTTACCGGGTGGAAAGCCGTCTCGTCGAGCTCATACAAAGAATTTATTATTTTTCGCACATGATCGCAGGGGAGATACTGAAAGAATCGGAAGCGAGAAAGGGAGACGGGGAAGCATACCGTAAGGCATCGTGATAAAACACCCGGAAATTCGTTGCCGGATCGACTAGACTCTTATAAGGTAGAGAACGCCGGGATTAATTACACGATTCCGGGGCGGAGCCCCGCAAAGAAAGATAGACGGATGACAAAAAATTCAAGATCCGGCGGGATATTCGGAGCAGTCGGCAGGATATGGGATCGCATACGCCGCAATCCCGTACCGGCCCTGGCCTTTCTCGTGTCCGCCGCGGCGTTCCTTGCCTTCGCGGAGCTTGCGGGCGACGTGCTCGAAGGCGAAAATCGCCAGATCGATACGACGATACTGCTGATGATGCGAAACGGGAACGACCTCGCCAACCCCCTGGGCCCGCCGTGGTTCGAGGAGATGATGCGCGACATAACGGCCCTCGGCGGCGTCGCGGTGCTGACGCTGGTGACCATATTTTCAGCGATTTACCTCCTGCTGATAAAAAGGAGGGGCCTCGTGCTGTACCTGGCCGCGGCGGCGATAACGGGGACCATCTTCAGTAACCTCCTTAAGGCCGGGTTCGGCAGGCCGAGGCCGGACGTCGTCCCGCACGAGATAGTCGTCTATACGGCGAGCTTCCCGAGCGGGCACTCTCTCGTCGCCGCCGTCATATACCTTACGCTCGGCGTGATCCTCGCCGAGGCCCAGACGCGCTACCGGCTCAAGATATACATACTTTCCGTCGCGATCGTGCTGACGCTGCTCGTGGGCATAAGCCGGATTTATCTCGGCGTTCACTGGCCGAGCGACGTCCTCGCCGGGTGGCTGGCCGGGACGGCGTGGGCGTTCATGCTCTGGATCATCGCCCATTACTACACGAACAAGTACAGGGCGCGCGACATGGGGAAAGAGGCCGGGGGGGCGGATTGAAACTAAATGAGCACTGTCGTGGAGCTCGGATAAAGCGGCCGCCCGGGTCGCTGAATTATTCCGCCGTAGCCAAGAATAAACGGAAAAGGGATTTTTCCCCCTGCGGCATCTTTACAAACCCCTATCCCTTGTTATAATGTTTCGGCCATGAGCGAACAGGGAAAAGAACAGCACGGAATGGATATAAAGAAGATGTTCGAGCTCGACGAGCGCGAAAAGGTGGGCGCTATTTACATAGTCGGCGTGGTTGCGCTTATACTGTTGATAATCGGCCTCGCCTCGCTCACGCACGTCGTTCTCACGCCCTGAGGCCTAGCCCCGGGATACCCATCTTACGAACAGCGGCACGAGTCCCTCCGGATCGACCGCCGCGCCTGAATTGTCCCTGAAAGATATTCCGCTTTCGTCCGCACGGTAGTGAATTTTCATGAGCTGTACCGCCGGCGAGAGCTTTCCCGCGTCCTGCCCCTCGGATTTACGCTTCTTTCCGATGACTGTAATTATGTCCGGGTCCTCGTCGAAAAATATGACTATCCCCGTGGACGAGATTATGGAAAACCCCGCGAGTCTCCCGGGAATGTTGAGGAAGAGGTCGAGAAAATCCGGCGTGAGCCTGTTGAGCGCGAGCTTCGAGGCGCCCGCGACCCCGTTGTATATCGTAATGGCGCGGCGGCTTACGGCGTAGAATTCCTCCACGGCGGCGTGGACTGTCTTTTCCTTCTCCGTTTCGGCTGCGTCCGGGGGCTCGTGACGGGCGGCCCTTTCGGCCGCGTGCGCCGCAGCTATCTTCATTATCTCGTCGTTAAAATCGTTGTCCATGAATTGAATTATAACGGGGCCGGGCGGGAGGTAAAGCCGCCCGTGCGCCGGATGCTGGTCCCGTGACAAAAATTGTCCCCTGCCTAAGAGCCGGTATATACACCAAAAATCCCCCCTGTCCGAGAAACGCCTTGAGACGGCGGGGCGGCGTGTGCTAGGCTATTTTACAAGGAGGCAGAAACATGGCTGACGAATCCACGAAGGTTTCATTCGTAACGACGTCCGAAAAGCGCCTGGCGCTCGACAGGATAGCCAGGGCTTACGGCAAGAACGTAAGCGCGGTTATAAACGAGGCCATAGAAAGCTACATCGGCCTCCACGAGCCCGAGGCGAGCAGCGCCGCAGCCTCGGAGCACGGGGACTTCGCGACGGATTGAGGGCCGAGGAGCGCGCCCCCCGGCGGAAACCGGGCGTGGAGCGCGCCGGCGCGGAGGCCCACCGCACCCCTGCCCCACGGTTGAATTTCCCGCCGGAACGGTTATCGTATTCCGCGTACTCACCATGCGTTTCGGGGGAAGATTTACATCCGGCCCGGGGTCTTTCGTCACGAGATCCATAGGGCTTTTATTTTTTGCGGCGGTGCTCGCGGGATGCGATTCCCAGGGTGGCAACGACCTCACGCTGAGCGGAAGGGTTCTCGGCGGGGGCGAGCCGGTGAGGGAAGCGACCGTCACCCTGTACGAGGCGGGCTCGGCCTCTCCCGCCGAGGAGCTCGGCTCGGGAGTAACGAATTCCTCCGGCCAATTCGAGATAAAATTCGGAAGGCCCCCGGGCGACGGGATAATCTACGCCGTCGCGAGGGGCGGAATACCGGCCGGGAAGTCCGCGGCGAACGGCGCCATAGTGCTGCTCACGGTCATAGGCGACGTCGACAGGCGTCCAGAATCCATAACCATAAACGAGCTCACGACGATTGCGTCCGTCTGGACGAACGCGCAGTTCCTCGCCGGCGACTCGATATCGGGGAATTTCGTCGGCGTCAGGAACGCGGCGCTTAACACCGGGAACCTCGTCAATATCGAGACGGGCGGGCTCGGATGGGTAGTGCAGAATGCAGTCAACGGCGCCGAAACCACGGCCCTCGCCGGGCTCAACACGCTGGGCAATATTCTTGCGGGGTGCGTGACGCTATCGCCTTCGGACTCGTGCAAGAATCTCTTCACGGCCGTGACTCCCGCCGGCGGACGAATGCCGGGGGACACGCTCGCGGCAGCGCACGGCATAGCGCTCAACCCCTGGCGGAACGTCGGGGGCATATACGATCTCGCGGGCTATGGACCGTACAGACCTGTGCTCAACGGGCCGCCCGCGGCGTGGACCATTGCGCTCAAGTTCACGGGCGGCGGCCTCGACGCGCCCGGCGGCATATCCATAGACGCCGAGGGCAACGCCTGGATCACGAACAATTTCCTCTCCGGCCCCCACGCCGGGCTTACCGACTGCACGACGGACAACCTAGGCGCAACGAAGCTCGACCCCGCCGGTTATCCGCTGTCGCCTGGGCTCGGGTTCGCGGGCGGCGGAATAGACGGCGCCGGTTCCGGCATAGCCATAGACGAGACGGGGAACGTATGGATAGGGAATTTCAGGGGCGACAGCGTATCGCTCCTCCGCCCGGACGGCTCGCCGCTATCCCCCGGCCGGAGGGGGTTCAGCGCCGGTGGATTCGCGAGCAAGGTCCAGGGGACCATAGTGGATTACGAGGGCAACGTCTGGTTCGTGAATAACGGCCCCTCGCCCGGGTGCCCCGAATGCGGGAATTCGCTGACGGTATTCCCCGGAGGCGACCCCGGCGCCCCGCTCACGTTCGCCTATCCGGGGACGGACACACTGTCGGGGCCGTTCGACCTGGCCGTCGATATCGACGGGTACCTGTGGATAACGAACGGCGCGGGGAATTCGATTACGCGCATCGACCATTTCGGAAACCCCGTGCTCCAAACCGCGCCCGGGTGCTGCGGCCTCGGCGACCCGAGGGGGATAGCGATAGACAGCTTCGGGAACGTTTGGGTCGCTAATCTCGCGGGAGACCCCGGCGGCAGCGTGACGCTCCTCGACCCCTACGGCGAGAATGCGCCCGGCTCGCCCTTCAGGGGCGGCGGCATCGCCGGGCCCTGGGGAATAGCGGTAGACGGCAACGACAACGTCTGGGTGGCGGATTTCCAGGCGGGCGCGCTCGTCAACCTCTGCGGCGTGCGCCGGGGGAACTGCCCCCACGGGCTCGCCACCGGTGAGCCGATTTCGCCCCCCGCCGGGTACGACGGGGGCGGCGCGCTCCAGCACGTGACGGACGTCGCGATAGACAGCTCGGGGAACGTGTGGGTGCTCAACAACGTGAACGACCTCGAAGCCTGCCTCAGGATGTCCGAAGAGGGATGCAGGCAGGTATCGACCGAGTGCGCCGGGGACGGCGTGGTCGTGTTCTACGGGCTCGCGGCCCCCGTTAAGACGCCGCAGATAGGCCCTCCACAGCAGCCTTAGTTTCCCCCTTCATCCCCTAAAGCAGCTAGCAGACTGTAGGTAAATATAATATGATTAGTTTACTAATATGAACATTTCCGCGCTTCAAAATATTATAGATTCATTCAAAAAAATACATCTCACGAAGTCATTTCTGCCATCGTTCATGGAAATATCGGGATATCCTCATTATGAGAACGTTTGCAGCAACATCCTCTCTTTCTACTTTCAGACAGATGAAGTTCATAATCTGAAGGATATGCTTTTAATTGCAATGCTTAAGGCAGGTGGGTTTCAATCTGACAATGCCTTTATCAGCGAAGTTAGTGTTGAACGAGAATCATCGACCGATTCAAATAAAAGAATAGACATCTTTATTAAAACTGATCAAGTGAATATAGGTATTGAGAACAAAATTTTTCAAAATTTGTACAACGATTTACCAGATTATTCGAGATTTATAGACAAAGAATCGAAAGGAAAAAGAAATATTAAAATCGTATTATCTATGTATAAGGCCGATGAGGTTGAATTACAAAAATACGGGTTTATAAATGTGACTTATGCGAAGTTGTTCTCTGAAATAGAAGGAGTACTTGGCAATTATTTATTGGAAGGAGATCCAAGATATCTTTCATACTTAATTGATTTTATCAAAACAATAAGAAGACTGGAACGAGGAACATCCATGAATAGTGACTTTCTGGAACTGTTATCCGATAACGAAGATGATATTAATAGATTTTTGCTAGAAATAGCAAAAGCAAGAAAAGAATTTAGATTAAAGTTGCATGAGCTAGCTAAGCTCTTGATATTAACTAGACAAAACAACATCACACAGGGATTTTACCGAGAACCATCTCGCGAGCTCTACGATACACTTTATCATGAAATAATAATCAATAACGAGCTGATAATAGCTATAGATTCTATATTATCAGCTAGCGGATGGTATTTCGATGTTTTCCCTCGGCCAAAAGCATCTTACAACTTTAAAGAATTTATAGAAGCCAAAAACATTAAATTAGTACCCTCTTATGATTATGGGCGCAGGCGCCTCGAAATTACTTATGGATATGACGACAATCTGAAAGAAATTGCAGAAACCCTGCAAAGCCTGATCAACAATTTGAACAGTTGATTCTTCTAGCTGAAGACAAAGTTTTTTGTCATAAGAGCAAATAATGCTTTCTATACATTCTACTGAATCATCTTGACCGCTCATTCCCGATGCATATGATAAGTTTAATAAGCTGGCAGTGACCGCCGGTCTCGAAAGGCTTTACCGAAGGAAAATCCCGCCCGGAGAAATAATAACGCTCGAGCTCGACGGGACATATCCGTTCTCATCAACAGGAAGGGTAAGGTCGCGGCCGCTTCCCTCGGCGACTTGTACTAATTGTCCTAGGACGAGATACCGGCGATGTCAAGGGAGTCGGCCTACAGGTTCCGGGGATAATGTGCTCATTTCCGCCGCGTCGTCGGAAGCGCTGTCGCCGAGACGAGGAGCGGCGTGTGGAGGGGGACCGTCTTCTCGAACCAGACCGAATCCTCGATAGGGATACGGATGCAGCCGTGGCTGGCATTATAGGATGGGACCTGCGTATCGCCGTGCACGGCGTATCCGCCCTCATCGAAGTAGACGGGGTTGAAGAGGTCGCCAAGGTGGTCCGCGTGGAGGCCCCAGATGCGGGCGAAGAATTTAAAATCACCGAGCGGCGTCCTCGCGCTCCCATACCCTCCCCCGGGCTCCTTGAACGGCTTGTCGGCCCCGCTCGATGCGGGCATGATGCGGACGATCTCGTTATCGCGATACACGGTGAGCACTTGGCGCGCGAGATCGGCCTCCGTATGTATGCCCTGATGATTTTGCGCCGGGCTCGGGTAAACGGGGTTTTCGAGCGCTTCCAGGACCCGGATGTTGATCTCGCCCGTCCTTTCGAGACCGTTCATCTTCTGGAACCCCATGAGGGCGCATTCGAACTGAGGGTCTATCCTGCCGTCGATCTCGCCGGGGTTGTAGAAAAGCTCAACCAGCTTCCGCTCGACCGCTTTGATCTCTTCGGGTGAATACCCGGGCTGCTTGACGCTTTTGTCGGGAACGGCGGCGCTTGCCTTGTCCTTGCACCGTGTAACATAGTTCGTCCCGTCATATTCAGCCCCCGCCGCCGCGGCGGCGAAGGAAAAGAGGAGTAGCAGGCTAACGAGGGCGTTAATTTTCATCGGGCGGCCTCTTCGAGCGGAGTTTGTCCGGGGATTCCCGGAGATTATCTCATTCATTTTATTCCAGCGAGGCCCGATTAGTCAACATCCACCGTCTAAAAAACCGGAGCGGGAACGGAAGGATATACGGAAGCCGCGGATCGTGCTTGACTGAACCCCGCGAATGCTTATCATAAGGGTTGGAGAGCCGCTTCTAAAAGCCGGGGGGGTTGTTTATAAGCACGGGGCTGCACATTAAGCCAGGATACAACGGAGTACTGCATACAATCGTAAGATATCAGGGGGTCATTTATAAGCAAGGTATACGGCAAGACTTCAGGGCTTTCGAAGAGCGAGACCGCCGGTCTCGAAAGGCTTTACCGAAGGAAAATCCCACCCGGAGAAATAATAACGCTCGAGCTCGCGAGGACCATTACGCGCCTTACTCACGAGCTCGGCCGGGGCATATCCATCCTCATCAACAGGAAGGGCAAGGTCGCGGCTGTTTTCCTCGGGGATTCGTACGAATTGCCCTACGACGAGATACTGGGGAGGTCGAGGGAGTCGGCCTACAGGCTCCGGGGCGCGCGGCTCGTCCACACGCACATAAAGAACACCGGCCTCACTGAGCCCGACCTCGTCACTATGGTGAACGAGCGGCTCGACATGATGGGGCTCCTCGAAGTCAGGCCCGACGGCGACCCGGGGAGGTTCACGCTCGCGCACATCGTCCCGCCGCGGGACGGCGACGGCAAGTGGAGCGTCGAGGAATTCAGGGACCTCGGGCAGGTGGACGTGAATTGTGACGAGCTCATACGCGAGATCGAAAGCGGGCTCGAAAAGTCGTACTTCGAGCAGGGGGGCGACAAGGACAGGGAGGGCGTCATGCTCGTCGGTTTCTCGACCAAGTTCCGCTCCGAGGCCGAGGAGTCGCTGGAAGAGCTCAGGTCCCTCGCGCAGTCGGCGAACAAGGTAGTCCTCGCGGCGACCGTCCAGACGAGGAAGATGCCCGACCCGCGCTATCTCATCGGGAAGGGTAAGCTGGGCGAGGCCATACTCGAAGCCAAGCAAGTCGGCGCGAGGAAGCTCATCTTCGACGTCGAGCTCACGCCCGCGCAGGTGAAGTCCATTTCCGACGAGACGAACCTCGAAGTCATGGACAGGACGCAGCT
>JADLGH010000110.1 GCA_020849425.1 Candidatus Dadabacteria bacterium | reverse complement strand
TGCTATAGCAGGGCGTTCTAAAGAGTTGATTACTTCTTTGGCTAAATACGTCTGATCCAGTTATCAGAAGGTATTTATTACGCATATGAAAAAGGTTTTCGTGAGCCTTGAGTACCCGGGCGAGGCGGTCGGCAGGCTGGCGGGGAAGTATAACGTCGTCGTGTTCAGGGAAGAGCGGCTCCCGACCCGGAAGGAGCTCCTCGAAGGCGCGGCGGGCTCTTCGGCCGTCATATCGACGGTCGCCGATGCGATAGATAAAGAATTTATCGACCTCCTCCCCGATTTGAGGATAGTTTCGAACTGCGGCGTCGGGTACGAGAACGTAGACGTCGCGTACGCCACGGAGAGGGGCGTAATGGTCACCAACACGCCGAACGTCCTGACGGAGACGACGGCGGACCTCGCGTGGGCGCTCATGATTTCAGTCGCGCGGAGGGTGGTGGAGGCGGACACGTACGTCCGGAGCGGGAAGTTCAAGACGTGGCACCCGTCGCTCCTCATGGGACGGAACGTCCACGGAAAGACGCTCGGCGTGTTCGGCATGGGGCGCATCGGCTCGGCCGTCGCACGGAGGGCGGCGGGGTTCGGGATGAGGGTTCTCTACCACAACAGGCGGAGGACCGAGGCCTCGGAGAAGGAGACCGGGGCGGAGTACGCGGAGTTTCCCCGGCTGCTCGAAGAATCGGACTTCGTCGTAATCGCCTCGCCGCTAAACGAGGGGACGCGCGGGCGTTTCGGGGCCGAGGAGTTTCGGAAGATGAAGCGGGGCGCGATAATCGTTAACGTCGGCAGGGGGCCTATCATAAAGGAGGCCGAGCTCGCGGCGGCTCTCGAAGAGGGGGCGATATGGGGGGCGGGGCTCGACGTTTACGAGAAGGAGCCCGAGATACATCCCGGGCTGCCGGGCCTCCCGAATACGGTTCTCCTCCCCCACATAGGGAGCGCGGCGCGAGAGACGAGGGAGGACATGATAGACATGGCCGTCACGAGCGTCGAGCTCGCGCTCGACGGCAAAACGCCCGAACACCTCGTAAATCCCGGGGTGCTCGAAAACCTGAAATAGCCCCACGGGTCCGGCCTCTCAATTGAAGGCCACGACCGCCCCGGCTACTGGGAGCTCAGCGTCGGGAAGAGGTTCTTGTTCCCCGTGAGCTTCTTGATCGTTTTAAAGATGTCGCTCTCCTCGAACTGCGAGGGGTGTATAGGCTCGGACTCGTCGTCCTCGAACAGCCTCCAGTAAGAGATGAGAAGCGCCTTGGCCTTGGCTATCTGGAGCTTGGGCGACTCGTGCGGACCGCCGAGAAGGAGCTCTATGAATTCACGGCCCTTGTCCTCGCCGTATTCCCGTATGCCCTCTTCGAGGAACTTCTCGTAGATGCCGCCGTGCGGGTCGTTGTAGGACCCGGAGGTCTCGTAAATGTCGATGAGCTTGGTGGAAAGGTCCTTGATCTTGTTCATGTCGTCATGGATGATGTCTATCTTCTCCATGAGCCCCGAAAGATCGTTATAATCCACGTCGGAGAGATCGAAGCCTCGATAGTTAACTGGAACGTCAGAATCGAACTCGTCGTAATCATCTACCATTTCCGGTTACCCTCCTTTAAGCGATTATATATTAAGAGTGTATGAATTATTCCCCGAACTTTCAAGCCCCATTTCTTTTAAGATCACTGTACGGGTTCTCCGATTGCAGGGGCCGCCCGAACGCCGGCGGAAATTTCGCCATGATAAGCGTTACTTGGAGCCGAAGAGCGATTTGAACGGCAGTTTGAGCAGGTAGAGAATTACAGCGGGCCTTAAGAAAATAGAGGCGAATTGCCAGATGTCCGAAGGGGACATGTATATCTTGGAGTCCCAGACCCCCATCTGCCCGCTGAGCACGACGAAGTCGCCCTCTACCGACGAATCGTTCACCTTGATCTCGAAATCTCCAGCGGGACTTACGACCTTCATGGAAGAGCCTCCTTCGGCGTTTGTACCTGGAAATCAATTATCGCACAAAGGGGGCCGGTTGGCCAGAGCGGGGGCGCGAGGGTAGGGATAAATCAAGCGTGAGGGGGGGATAAATCAAGCGTGCGTGCGGAGCAAATCCGGTGCGCGGAACCGGAATAACCGGGTCAGGATATGGCCTTTCTCATGACGTCCACGGGGGCGTTTTCGCCCGTCCATATCTCGAAGCTGAGGGCGCCCTGGTAAAGCAGCATCCCGAGGCCGCCGACGGCGTCGTGCCCGAGCGCTTTCGCCTCCTTTACCAGCTTCGTTTCCCTCGGCTTGTATACGAGGTCGTACACCGCCGCGCCTTCTCTTAACGCCTCGATATTTATTTCGAGGTCCGGTGAGCCTTCCATGCCGCCCGAGGTGGAATTGACGAGGACGTCCGTTAGCCCGAGCTCTTTCGTCATGGCGCTATCGTCGCCGGAGTCGACCGGGTATATCGCGGTACCGGGAAAAAGCCTCGCGAATTCCTCCGCCAGTTTTTCGGCCTTGTCGTATGTGCGGTTGGCTATCGCGATTCTCTTCGCGCCGTTCATGCCGAACGCCGATATCACCGCCCGCGCCGCGCCGCCCGCGCCGAGCAGCAGAACGCCCGCGCCTTCGGGGGATACGCCGAGCCCCTCGCGGGCGTCGCGCATGAAGCCGCCGACGTCTGTGTTGTAGCCTGTGAGCATGCCGTTTTCGTTTTTGATCGTGTTGACCGCGCCCGTGTGCCGCGCGTCGGGGGAGATTCCGTCCAGGTAAGGCATTATCGCCTGCTTGTGAGGGATGGTGACGTTAACGCCGCTTATGCCGAGCGCCCTTATCGCGTCGGCCGCCTTGCCTATGTCGTCCGGGCGGACGTCGAAGGCCGTGTATACGCAGTCGAGCCCGAGCGCCGCGAAGGCGCTGTTATGCATGAGCGGGGAGAGGCTGTGGCCGACCGGGTGGCCGAATATGCCGTAGATTTTCGTCGTGGCTTTTACCTGCATTTAGTGGCGTCCCGTTTTACAGTAATTCTATCACTTGCCCGCGGCGAGGAGGGCCTCTTTCACCTGCTCGACGTCCTTGCCTATTTGCCCGACGAGCGCGTCCACGCTTTCGAATCGCCTTTCGTCCCTTATGCGCCGGACGAACTCGACGGCCAGTCTTTTATTATATATGTCGCCCGAGAAATCGAATATGTGCGTTTCGATGAGGAGCCTGCTGTCGCCGAAAGTGGGGCGGTATCCGATGTTGGTGATGCTGTCGCGCTTTACGCCGTCTATCCGCGCGCGGGTGGCGTAGACGCCTTCTTTGGGGAGTATCTCCCAGTCGGTTTCGAGGTTGGCCGTGGGGTAGCCTATCCGCCGGCCCCTCTTCTCGCCCTCGCCGACCGTGCCCTCGATGTAAAAGTCGTAGCCGAGGAAAGCGGCGGCCTTCTCCATGTCGCCCGCCCTGACGAGTTTCCTTATGGCGGAGCTGCTGACGACCTCGCCTTCTCTCGTTAACGGCTCGGCGATTTCTATACTGAATCCGTGTTTTTCGCCGAGCTTCCGCAGAACGTCGGCGTTGCCCTCCCTATTCTTCCCGAACGAAAAATCGGGGCCCACGATGAGGTGCCTGATATGGAGCTTGCCGACGAGTATTTCGTTTACGAATTCCTCGGCCGTCATTGCCGCTATCTCTTTCGTGAACGTGTAGCAGGCGGCGTAGTCGATGCCCTCGGCTTCGAGGAGCCTGAGCCTCTCCCTCATCGGGAGGAGGAGCGGGACGTCTATGTTCCTGAGGACCTTCTGGGGGTGCGGATGGAACGTTATCACGCACGAGCCCACACCCTTCCCGGCGGCAGACCGTTTTACGGCTGCGAGTATTCTTTTGTGCCCCATGTGCACGCCGTCGAAGTTCCCGATGGTTGCGGAAGTGGGGCTGCCTATCGGCTCGTCTGCGTCGAATAAGACCTTCATGCCTGTAATCGTGAGAGCGGCGGCGCGGCCCGTGTGCGGAGAGGCCTCGTTCCGCCTTCCTGCCGCCGCCGCGGTGCTGTCCGAATGCGCCGGAGAAAATTCAGAACCCCCCGGCCCGACGGCGAAGTGAATAGTACCATAACCTTCTGAAAGTAAAAGCTTAAATCGGAGGGATGCACGGAGCGGCGCGGGCGCGTCATTTCCGCCAGAAGGCGGACGTGAAGAGAACGAGGACCGTGAAGAGCTCGAGCCTTCCCAGGAGCATGAGGATCGCGAGGACGACCTTGCTGAAATCCGTAAGGCCGGCGAAGCTGCCGACGGGGCCGACCTCGCCCATGCCGGGGCCGACGTTGCCGAGGGCCGTAGCGCTGGCCGACGCGGCCGTCATGACGGGGAGATTCTCGGCGGCGGCCAGGAGAAACGTTCCGGCGGCGAATATGAGTACGTAGAGGAGACAGAACGTAGAGACGCTCGAGAGAATCTCGGGCGCTACGGGCTTTCGGTCCACCCTTATCGGGATGATCGAGCGGGGGTAGATGAGCTTCTGCATTTCCTGGTATATCTTCTTGAAGAGAACGACCAGCCTGATGTTCTTGATGGCTCCCGACGTCGAGCCCGCGCATCCGCCGGCGAACATCATCAGGAGGAGCAGCCACTGGGACATGGTGGGCCAGAGGTCGTAGTTGGCCGTTACGAACCCGGTAGTCGTGCTTATCGATATGACCTGGAAGCTCGAATATCTAAGGGCTTCGAGGAAGCTCGGGTATATGGTCATCCGCACTTCGAAGGCTATGAACAATATGACTATCAGGTTGAATATGAGATAGAACCTGAACTCGGAGCTCTTCCAGAGCTTCCCGGGCTTTCCTCTCGCGAGCCAGTAGAGGAGGACGAAGCTCGTTCCGCCGATGAACATGAACACGGTGAGTATGTAGTCGATTGCCGCGCTGTTGTAAGCGGCGACGCTGGCGTTCCTTATTCCGAAGCCGCCCGTCGCGAGGGTGGAGAAGGAGTGGAGGACGGATTCGAAGACCGGCATCCCGGCCAGGATAAGCAGGATGACAAGGAGGGCCGAGAGACCGACGTACACCGCCCAGAGGCTCTTGGCGGTTTCGGCTATTCGCGGCGTTATTTTCTCGGTCGTCGGGCCCGTGGCCTCTAGACCCATGAGCTGCATGCCGCCCACCGCCAGGCGGGGGAGTATCGCGATGCCGAGGAGGATTATACCCATGCCGCCCAGCCACTGCGTGAAGCTCCGCCAGAACAGCATGCCGTGGGGAAGCGCCTCGACGTCCCTTATGACGCTCGCGCCCGTGGTGGTGAAGCCCGAGACCGACTCGAAGAACGCGTCGACCGGGTTCGGGAGGACGCCGTATATCAGCAGGGGCAGCGCGCCGAAAATGCTGCAGCCGAGCCACGCCAGTGTAGCCACCAGAAAGCCCTCCTTCCGCCCGAACTCGGTCACGGGGCCCCCGGGTTTCGTGAGGCGTTCGAGCGCGAAGCCGAATACGCACGTTATGATCGCCGAAGCCAGAATCGCGGCGAGGTCGTCTTCGCCGTAGAAGAGCGGGAATGCCGCGGGGATCAGCATTACGACCCCGAGCAGCTTCAGCATGTTGCCGATTATGTGAAGTGTAAGTCTGATATTCACTGGCCCAGTATGCTCTCGACTTTTTTAACGGCTTCCGGGAGGCTGAAGACTATAACCCTGTCGCCGGGCCGGGGTACGTAATCGCCCCTCGGGATGATGACTTCCTCCCCCCTTAGCGCGATGCCTATTATGGCGCCCTCGGGGAAATGCGCGTCATTGAGCGAGACGCCGCTCAGCCTCGTTTCGTTCGTGATGTTGAATTCGAGCACCTCGGCCCGGCCCTCCTCGACGAGCGCAATGTGCGCGACGCCGCCTATGTGGAGGAGGCTCAATATTTCGTTCGCGAGCGCCAGCCTGACGCTTATGGCCCTGTCCACGCCTATCGTTTCGAGGAGGTCTATGTAGTCGGGCTTGGTGTAGATAACCGTCGTCCTTTTGGCGCCGAGGTTTTTCGCCAGAAGGGCGCTGAGGACGTTTTCCTCGTCGTCGCCGGTAAGCGCGAGGAAGTAGTCGGCCGAATCGACGCCGGCCTCCTTGAGCGCGTCGCTGTCCGTCGCGTCTCCCTTGAATACGAGCACCTTTTCGAGCTCCTCGGCGGCCTGGCGCGCCTTTTCGGAATTACTGTCTATGAGCTTTACCTTTATGCCCTCTTTCATGAGCGTCCGCGCCGCGCCCCTGCCGAGCCTCCCGCAGCCCATTATCACGGCGGTGCGGACGGTTTCCTCGACGACTCCGAAAAGCTGCTTCAGCTTGTGGAGGACCTCGGGGACGCCGAGCGCGAAGACGTAGTCGCCTTCCTTGAGCCTCGTCTCGCCCGTCGGAATCGTTATCTTGCCGTTTCGCGAAACGGCGACGAATATCCACGACTTCGCCGGCCCGAGGTCGGCCAGCCGCTGCCCGGTAATGGGGGCGCTCTCTTCTATCTTGAGCTTAAAGAGCTTTATCTTTCCGAGGGCGAGCGTTTCGGTTTTCCACGAGAAGGGAGAGCTTATCAGGCCGGCTATTTTTTCCGAGATGATGTCGCCGGGATTCACGACGGAAACGTCGGCGTTCTTTATTATTTCGGGATATTTCCTGTAGTCGTGGTCCCTGACCCTGAGGATGATTTTCCGGACGCCCATAGAGGCCGCGAGAGTGGATGCGAGTATATTCGTCTTGTCGTCTCCCGACACCGCCAGGAGCACGTCGGCCTCCGCGAGCCCGGCTTCTTCCAGGGCTACCGGGCTATCGCCGTCGCCTTCGACGACGAGCGCGTCGTGGGATTCCTTAAGCCTCTCGGCCGTTTCGTGGTCTTTCTCGATTATTACTATGTCGTGTTCGGTGGAGAGGTTCCTCGCCAGGAACGATCCGACCTGGCCTGCTCCGATTATGACTATATGCATTCGATCTCCGCTTTACGCAGTGCGGGGCCCCGCGGCCGCCGCGGGGCGTTTCTTTATCTTCCTGAGCATTATAACGCCTATGATCACGAGGACGATGGAAATGATCTGGGCCTGGGAGAGCCCGGGGATAAAGCCCGGGGTGGTTTCTCTCAGGAATTCGACGAAGAATCTCTGTGCGCCGAGTGCGATGATGGTCACTGCCGTGAGCCACCCCGTGGGGTAATCCCTTTTTCTTATCTTCCAGAGGACGGCGAACAGGATCAGCATGCAGATGGTGTCGTAGATCTGGGTGGGATGCACCCTGTCGAACGTGGGGGGCGAGCCGTTGGGAAAGGCCATCGCCCAGGGGAGATTCGTGGGAGTGCCGTAGTCGTCGCCCACGAGCAGGCAGCCGACCCTCCCGACTGCGTAGGCTATTACCAGGAGCGGCGACGCGAGGTCCGTTACTACGAGGAACGGAACGCGCTTCATCTGCGTTACGAGCCACGCCAGGAATACCGCGCCTATCAGCCCGCCCTGGAACGTGAACCCGGACGACATGTAGCGGAACGGATCGTGAATGAAATCTGTGAGGGGGACCTGCTGGTAGAGGAAAAGGAGCTTCGCTCCCCCGAGGCCGCCTATGACGGCGGCGATCAGGAGGAGGTCCACGAGCCCTCCGTCGAGGCCCTTACGCTTGAATTCGGGCTCGGCCAGTATGTACGCGACCAGAAAAGCCAGGAGAACCATGACCGAAAACGAGGACACGGCTATATCTCCGACAGTGAATAGTACGGGGTACACCCATCTCTCCCTTGAACTGGACTGAGAATAAGTCTTACATGCTTTACGCGTGTCCGCAAACTCCGCCGGCAGCGCCGCGGCGCGGGAAAAAGCTGTGGTAATTTATCTCTTGATGAAGAGGCTTATATCCTTGACGGTCCTTCTCGCCGCGCTGGCCGCGCTTCCGGCCCCGGCGGAGGAGACGGGCGACGCCGTAAGGGACCCTGCCGTTACGGCCGGGGAAATAATCGCGCACATAAAGTACCTGTCGTCGGACGATCTCGAAGGCCGGGAGACGGGAACGGCGGGCTCGGAGGCGGCGGCCCGCTACGTCGCGCGCATATTTGCGGAAGCGGGCCTCCGCCCGGGGGGCGACGGCGGGACGTATTTCCAGAAGTTTCCGATATCGCCCAAGGTGAGCCTCGGGAAGTCGAACTATTTTTACATTTCCATAAGAGGGAAGAAGGAGCGGCTCGTACCGGGCGTCGATTACGCCCCGCTAGGGGTTACGGAGGACGGGCTCAGGGCGGGGGAGATGGTGTTCGCAGGCTACGGGATAAGCGCGCCCGAGCTCGGATACGACAACTACGGGGGCCTCGACACCAGGGGGAAGATCGTCCTTGCGCTTAGATATGCGCCTCCCGGGCTCGACCGGCGGGGGAGGTATTACGAGTATTCATCGCTCAGGCACAAGATTGCGACGGCCATGGAGAAGGGGGCGAGGGCGGTGATATTCACGACCCCCACCACGAGGAGCGAGGAGGAGGATATCGAGTCGGCGGCGCTCGGCGTGCCGCCCGCCGTGCGCGGCATGCAGGCGCTTATCGTCAGGCGGGACGTGGCCGAGGAGATCCTGGCGGCCTCGGGGAATTCCCTCGGCGGCGTGGAGGAAGCGCTCGCGGGGGAGGAGGGGAGCCCCCTGCCTCTGCCCGGGACGCGGGCCGAGATAAGGACCGAGCTCGTGAGGGGCGGGGACAGCGCGTCGAACGTCGTCGGATATATCGAAGGCCGGGACCCGGCAGTGAGGGGGGAGGTGATAGTGATAGGGGCGCACTACGACCACCTCGGAAGGCGCGCGGGCGGCGGGACGGCCGACGATATATATAACGGGGCCGACGACAACGCTTCGGGCGTCGCGGGGCTCATGGAGCTCGCGGGGTATTTCGCTTCCGCCGACGCAAGGCCGAGAAGGAGCCTTGTGTTCGCCGCCTTCTCGGGGGAAGAGAAGGGTCTCGTCGGCTCGTCTTATTACGTCTCCCGTCGGGAGCGGACGCCCGGAAGGATCGCCGCGATGGTGAACCTCGACATGATAGGCAGGCTCAGGGGGAATAAGCTCGCGGTTTTCGGCTGGACGTCTTCGCCTGCGTGGAGGCCGCTGGTCGCCGCCGCATGCTATTCCGCCGGGCTCGAAGCGAATTACGGCGCCGCCGCGCCCGGGCCGAGCGACGAGGCGGCGTTCGCCATGAACGGCATCCCCGCCGTTCATCTCTCGACCGGAGTTCACGAGGATTATCACACGGCGTATGACGAATGGACGAAGATAAACCCCGAGGGGACGGCGACGGTGCTGAGGGCGGCGGCGGAGCTCGTGAGCTATCTCGCGAACGCCGGGGAGGCAGGCGAGCTCAGCGGCGATGCGTTCGCGGGTATTTCGGGGGCTGGGGTTTATATCGGGGCCCTCCCCGATTATTCCGGAAGCGGGACGGGGGCGGCGCTCCTCGGCGTCGTCGAGGGCAGCCCCGCGGCCGATGCAGGGCTCGAGGCCGGGGACAGGGTGACAGGCGTCTCGGGAGAGAAAATCGCCGGTATGGACGATTACGTTCGGGCCGTCAGGGGGATGTCCCCGGGAGAGCGGCTCCGTGTGACGGTCGAGAGGGGAGGGGCGTCGCTATCCGTCGTCCTCGTCCCGGAAAAGAGATGACACGGACCCGCCGGCGGCGGGGCGCGGTGTTATGAGGGCGCGCCGGTTATTTCCCTTTCCACGGCGCGTAGTCGATGTTGTGAATTATTCCGAGCGAGTTGGCGACGGACAGGGACAGCCTCTCGCCGTACTGCTCTATCCATTCCTCGGGGGCGTACGTGTAAAAGTGGTTGAGCGTCATCCAGTCGCCGCCGCTTAAAATCTTCCCGTCCACGACGCTTACGAGGAAGGCCGTCATGTCGCCGCCGTCCATCGCATTTATGACCCTGCATTCGGCGTAGGAATGCGCGTCGAGAAGGACCGGGCTCCCGGTGACGCCCGTCCTGTAGCCGACGTCCCGGAATTTGTCCCTTTCCCTGCCGGTGTAGAACCCGAAGTTCCTTACGAGATCCAGCTGGTCCGTCCGGAGGAGGTGTATCGTGAACGCGCCGCTACGGGTTATGAAGCCGTGGGTGTAGTTGCCCTTCCATATGCCGACGAGGAGCCTCGGAACAGAGTGGACTATGGATGAAGTGACGGCGGTTACCGCGACCTGGCCGTTTATGTCTTCGCCCGCCGCGCTCGTTATCACCACGACTGGCGACAGGGACCAGAAAATGCCGGCTACTGCGGATGCTTCTTCCTTGCTCATGCTGCTTTCCGTACCGCCGGGAAAAGGGGGGAAGTTACCAGTGAAACCCTATTACGACCTGCCCGCTCACGAGAGGTGCGACGTTAACCTTGTCCCGGTCGGGGACTATGATCTTCACCGGGTTTATGACGTAGCTCACGGCCCTCAGGAAGCCGCTGTCGGTGGATTCGAGCCAGTTGGAGGTTTCCTCGAGCACCATTCCCGCGGGGACGCCTATCCCGGGAGTTATTACGAGGTCGTGGATCGAGGGCGACTGTATCACCCCCTCTATCGTGTATTCGAATAGTGTGCTTTGAACCACCGAGCCGAAGGCGGACGTGAAACGGTCGTATCCCTTGGCCCTGTAGTAAAGATAGGAATAGGCCCCGAAAGCCGGGTGGGCTATCCAGTTCGTGGTGAACCTGTCGCCGTCCTCCCATTTGAAATCGCCCCTTCTCTTTCCGTCGTTCTGGAACCCGAAGAAGTTCTTCCACCACCTGACGGGGTTTATCAGCACCTGGTTTTCCTTCTTGTTGTTGTCCATCATGTTGACCTGGGCTATGCGGATGAGCCAGATCGTGAAATAGACGTTGCGGGTGTTTCTGAGAAAGTCGCCGAAATCGGCCAGTGATTTGGTGTCGTCCTCACGCCTGAGCTCTATGGAGGGCTTCCTGTAATCGGTGATGTCGACGTAGGCCGATTCGTTGATGGGAACCGTGGGCAGGGGGCGGGGGATATTGTCGCTGTATATTATCTGTGCATGCGCCGGCCGGGCGCTCAGCATGAAGAGGCAGGAAACGGCCAGCAGGCCCGCGCCGGTAATTCCTGCTGTTTTCCCCGAAAATCTCCTCAAGCGTCCCATAGAAGAAATAATAACATTATCGGAGCCGCAATGGTAGCGTATATGTCTGCCCTGAAAATCTTTCATTCCGTTTGTGATTTAGACTTTTTCGGATTAAAATGTCTTGACTATACGGACAAAATAATGTAATAATCTCAGGTATAAGTTTCATTTCTACCAGGAGGAATTTGATGGCGAGGCATTGGTCTGTGGCAGCGGGATTGTGTTTGGTTATAACTCTAATGTTTGCCGTAGGTTGCGGTTCCAACCTTGATAAAGAGATGGCAGACGCGGAAGCGGCGCTCCAGGCTGCCAAGGATGCGGGGGCCGAAGGGCTGCCCGAATATCAGGCTGCCGAAGAATTGATCGAGCAGGCCAGGCAGATGATGGCCGCGGGCAACAAGGATGCGGCAAGGGCGCTCCTCGAAGAGGCCAGGTTTAAGGCCATAGAGGCCGAAGGAAAGGCCAAAAATCAGGCGTATGCGCAGACCGTGGACGTCGACGCGATGGAGGAGAGTCTGCAAAATCTCAGCCCGGCAGGCTCGCAATACGGCCTTGTCGATGTATTTTTCGATTTCGACCAAGCGTCCATACGTTATGATGCAAAGCCTGTACTGGATCAGAATGCGAATATAATCCGCAGCAGCGGCGATAAATTCCAGGTAGTCGTTGTAGAGGGATACTGCGACGTCCGGGGCACCGAGGAATATAACCTCGCGCTCGGGCAGAGAAGGGCCGATTCGGCGGTGAACTACCTCATCGGTCTCGGCATCTCCCCATCGAAGGTCCAGGCTGTCAGCAGGGGAGAAACCGACCAGTTTGCAATGGGCACCTCGGAATACGATTACCAGCAGAACAGAAGGGCGCATTTCGTTCCCGCTGTGGGTTCTCCCAGTTTCTAGGAACGGTTTATGAGCATTAAGGCATTAATAGTGGTTGTTTTGGCGGTATCGGCTATGTCGGCGGGCTGCGTGGCTACTCAGGGTGACGTGAGCAGCGTATACGCCCGGCAGACCAGGCTCGAAGCCAGGATGGACAGGTTGTCGCGGGATATGCAGTCGCTGGGCCAGAAAGAGGCGTCCGCTTCCGGGACGGATGTCGAGCTGAGGGAGAAGGTGTACCAGATGGAGCAGAGCCTCAGGGATCTGAACGAGGCCTACTCGAAGCTTTCTGCCAAGGTGAACCAGATGAGCCTGGGTTCGACGCCGCCTCCTGTAACGGAGCTCGGATCGCAGACGGGCCCGGCTCCGGCCGGTCCGGCGGTGGAAGTTAACGAAGCGGATGTTCTTTTCAACAACGGGTATACGGCGCTTGGTGACGGCAATTACCGGGATTCGAGGGGGCAGTTCAAGGAATTCCTGGCCAAGTATCCCAAGTCGGCCAAGGCGAGCGACGCGACTTACTGGATTGCGGAATCGTATTACAGGGAAGGGGAGTTCGAGGAGTCGATTCTGGAGTACCAGAAGTTCATAGATACCTATCCGAAGGATGGACGGGTGCCGCTCGCATACCTTAAGCAGGGACTCTCGCTCGTGGAGATCGGGAAGAACGAAGAAGCGCAGTTATTCTTTCAGACTTTGATAGATAAATACCCGAATTCCGACGAGGCGAAGACGGCAAAAGAAAAAATTACAGAGCTTGCAGTTGAGCGTTAAACTGTTTATTATTATGTACTCGTTAAGTACTCAAAAAACTCTTAAAGGAGGTGCAGTAGAATGAAAAGGGATAGGCAGATAGTTTTTCTGGGTCTACCCGTATTCCTCGTTGCATTGCTCTATTTAGCAAGCTGCGCGACACCCCCGCCGACGAATGAGTTAGCGGCTGCTGAATCTGCAACGGCTGAAGCGACAGCTACATGTGAGCAGTGTAAACAGAGAGTATGCGGAGACGATCCCACCAGAGGGGATTATTGTGGAGCCCCCTGCGGTGAAGCTGAGCTTGCAGCTGCGCAGGCCGCTCTCGCCAAGGGTAAGGCACTGGCCAGCGAATTCTGCAGCGAGCTCGAAGCCCGCAGGATGCTGATCGACGCTAAGGCAAAGGCAGACGAGGCTAAGCTGAAATGTGCAGTTCCGCCGCCGCCGCCGCCACCGCCGCCGCCGCCGCCCGCACCTGAGTTGAAGGACATATTCTTCGACTTCGACAAGTACAACATCAGGCCGGACGCTGCAGCGGTTCTCGAAGAGAACGCCGCTACCCTGCAGGCTGACGCTAACCTTACGGTTCTCATCGAAGGTTATGCAGACATCAGGGGTACCCCGGCTTACAACCTTAAGCTCGCGCAGAGAAGGGCCGACTCCACCAAGGCGTTCCTCGTCCAGCTCGGTATAGATCCCGCCAGGGTCACGACCGCTAGCGGCGGTGAAACGACTCAGTTCGGAGCAGGTACGACGGAAGAAGCTTATCAGCTTAACAGAAGGGCTCATTTCGTTGTGACGTCCCCGACTGCGAAAGTAGGTGCAAGGCTTATCTTTCAGTACGCTAACTGATAGCCTTCACTGACTGATAGATAGAAAAATCTCATCCTTGCAGTCAGAGGGTGATGAAACGTAAAGAATGGAGAGAAACTCTTCACAGGGTTTCTCTCCGTTTTTTTTGTGCTTTCGAAACGGTCCGTAAGACCTACAATACTTGACAGTATTTTCTAATCCATGTTAACTACCTCCGGATTTACCGGCTCATATCGAACCCTGATTCTATGAAATTAAATCTCACGAAATCGAAAGCGCTTTACAAAGCCGCGGAAAAGCTAATGCCCGGAGGGGTGAACAGCCCCGTAAGGTCATTTAACGCCGTCGCGGGCTCCCCGGTGTTCGTCGCGAAGGCGAAGGGGGCCTGCATATACGACGAGGACGGGAATAAATACATCGATTACATGTCCTCGTGGGGGCCTTTGATCCTGGGCCATGCCGACGCGGACGTCGTAAGGGCCGTAAAGAAGGCGGCCGAGCTCGGGACGAGCTACGGCGCGCCGTGCAGGAACGAGATAGAGCTCGCAAAACACGTGATAAAGTCCGTGCCGTCCGTCGAGATGGTGAGGATGACGAGCTCGGGGACGGAAGCGACTATGAGCGCCGTCCGCCTCGCCAGGGCGTTTACGGGCCGGGACTACATAATCAAGTTCGAAGGGTGTTATCACGGGCACGCCGATTATCTATTGGTGAAGGCCGGCTCGGGGGCGACTACGTTCGGAACGCCGAGCAGCCCGGGGGTACCCAAGGCCTTCGCCGACAGGACGCTCCTCGCGACGTATAACGACCTTGCATCCGTCGAGGAGCTTTTCGGGAATTATCCGGACAGGATAGCGGCCATAATCCTCGAGCCCGTGGCCGCCAACATGGGCGTCGTTCTCCCCGAGGAGGGGTTCCTCGAAGGGCTGAGAAGGATCGCTTCGGAGAACGGGGCGCTCCTTATATTCGACGAGGTTATAACGGGGTTCAGGATGAGCCACGGCGGTGCGCAGAAGGCGTTCGACGTGATCCCCGACATAACCTGCCTCGGGAAGATCATAGGCGGCGGGCTGCCCGTGGGGGCGTTCGGCGGACGCCGCGACATAATGAACATGGTCGCGCCCTCGGGGCCGATGTACCAGGCCGGGACGCTGTCGGGCAACCCGCTGGCGATGGCCGCAGGGCTCGCTACGCTCCATAAGCTCGCCGGGAGAGGGAATTACCAGAGGCTGAGGAAGCTTACCCAAATGATGGTCACGGGGATTGCCGGAATAATAGAAGAGCTCGGAATCAGGGCCCGTATTAATTCCGTGGAATCGATGTTTACAGTCTTTTTCACGGATGAGGAGCCCAAGGATTACAGGTCGGTCCTTAAGTCCGATACGAAAATGTATTCCAAATTTTTTGAAAATTTGCTCAGGGCTGGTATTATGTTTCCGCCTTCTCAGTTCGAGGCCGTTTTTCTATCGCTGGCGCATACGGAGAAGGACGTCGATAGGACGCTCGATGCGGTGCGTAAGTCGCTGAGCGCGCTTTAGACTTTACGCAGAGGAGAATGAACTCAGACGGGACAGGGCAAGTACAAATGGCTCATGTTTATCGTAATCGGGTTCGAGCTCGGTTTTTCGGTGATTGCCGGCATACTGCTCGGGCAATACGTCGATAGATGGCTCGAAACCGATACCCCGTGGTTTACGATGCTCGGACTTCTGGCCGGGGGCTTTGCGGGGTTCAATCTTCTCCTGAGGATGATAAAGAGAATTGACGACAGAAAGGACGGCCAGTCTGATTAATCTGCCGGCGGTCGGGACAGTTGAAAAGGCCGGGCTGATAGTGACGGCTCTCCTCGTGGCCGTCAACTATTTAATAGGCTCGAAAGAGCTCGCCGTCGGAACCGCGGCGGGCGGTATTCTGTTTACTGCCAATTTCATGGCGATAAGGTTCCTCGTGAACGCCATAATAGGAAAGGCTTACACGACCGGGTTCGGCATTTTCGCGTTCGTTATAAAGATGGCGGTGTTTGTGGCGATAGTGGCCGCCATGTTCGTATTCGCGAAGGTCGACCTGTTCGGCTTTTTCATAGGCGTTACGGGAGTCGTGATAGTTATAATCGGAGTAAGCTTGAAAGGGAGTAAAGATGGAACACTTTAGCTGGTTCACACTTATCGGGATGGACAGGTACGATTATATCCTGGGCTCGATACTCGTGCTGATATTACTCACGCTCGCGGGGCTCAGCATAAGAAGCGCACTCTCGAAAAAGGACGCCGTGCTCCCGGAGGAGAAGTTTTCCGTAAGGACGATATTCGAGATTCTCACCCTCGATTTCCTGTTCGACCTCTTTGCCAACATGCTCGGCTCGAAGAAGCAGGCGAAGAAATATTTCACTCTACTGGGGGCTTCCTTCTTTTTCATACTTTTCGCCAATCTCCTGGGGATCATCCCCGGGTTTTTACCGCCGACCGGTAATTTCAACGTGCCGGTGGCGTGCGCACTCGTTATATTCGTCATGTACAACTATTACGGGCTTAAGGAAAACGGCTGGGCGTATCTGAAGCACTTCGCGGGGCCCGTTCTTTTCCTCGCGCCGCTCATGTTCCTCATCGAGGTCATAAGCCATTTCGTCCGCCCGATTTCGCTGTCGCTCAGGCTTTTCATGAACATAACGGGCGACCACATGGTGCTCGGGATTTTTACGAACCTCGTGCACTACATTATTCCTGCGCTCTTCGTAGGGCTCGGGATTTTCGTATCGTTCCTTCAGGCGTTTATTTTTACGGTGCTCTCGGCGATTTACATATCGCTCGCGACATCGCACGAAACGGATATAGAATAAGAGTTCAGTAGAAAAAAACTAAACAAGACCTACTCTACCAGGAGGTAAACAATGAAGAAGGCGCTATCGATTCTGTCGATATTCGGAGTAGCGGTGCTCGCCGCGCTCGTTCCTGACGCCGCTTTTGCGCAGGAAGGCACCGGCGGAGAGCTCACGAAGCTCGGACTCGCTCTCGGTGCGGGGTTGGGTATAGCAATTGCAGCCGGTGCTGCAGGCCTGGGTCAGGGAAGGGCGACGGCAGCTGCTCTCAGCGGTATTGCCAGGAATCCGGGAGCCAGCTCCAAGATTCTTACGCCGATGATTATCGGTCTCGCTCTTATCGAGTCCCTCGTTATCTATGCTCTTCTCATAGCATTTCTGCTCCAGGGAAAAATCTAAATACGTCTGCGGGGAGCCCGTTCACGGCGCCCCGCACCACGTACGGGATGGGGCGCTTTACGGGGTTTGCCATAACCTCGGAACGGTATTACCATACTGTTATGAAAGGCGCACTGTTTTCAATTCTTCTGCTGGCCCTGATCGCCGGATGCGGCGGAGCGTCGGGTATTATCCAAAAGGACGAGCAGGAGTCCCTTACCAAATCGACTGACCTTTATTACAAGCTCATAATGTGGAAGTACTACGAGAAGGCCGCGCAGTTCGTGGACCCGGAGAAGTACGCCGAATACGAGGCGTTCGTATCGGCCAACGAGAAGGACCTCAATATTACGGGCTACGAGGTAAAGGAGATCACCTACGTAGTGGAGGAAGTGCCGGGGACCGGAGGCGAGAAGCCGGACGCCGGCAGCGAGAAGGCCGAGGCCGAGGTCAGGGTCGTATTCACTTACTACAAATACCCCTCTGTCTCCGAAAAGAGCGTCACGTCCGTGGATACGTGGGTGACTAAGGGGAAGAAGTGGTATCTCTCGTCCCCGGATTTCGGCGGGGTGTTTAAATGACCAGTGCCTATAGCCATAACTCGATATAAGTAACCTAATTAGCAACCTTGACGGGTAACGAAGGACCGATAAAAGTCCTGCCATCCACCTTTTCTATGTTCACGTCTATGGTTCCATACACCCGCCTCCCATCTATCTGTTTTATATTGACATCTAGTATGGCGCTCGAAGCCCTGGCATCCTCTGATACGAAGACGGGTTTCAGCAATATTCCCCAAAGCGATATAGCTATGGACAGTAAAATCAGCTTTGTGTAGATATCGATCTTCATTTTAATGTTTCTCCTTATGTGTACTAACCGACTCCGGCTCGCGTTTTTACTGCGCGGAGCCGTGTTAAAGGCACGAAGTTCTTTTCTATAAACTTCTTGTTGCAATAGATTCTACGTGACCAAAAACTTCCTTCCTCATACCACCAGATTCCCTGTATGTAGCCGACGCGGAATCTCTTTCTGTCTCTGTCCAGAGCCCAGCCCTCCGCGCTTAGCGCGGAGGGTGTCTCGGCAAAGGAATTCCCAGGTTCATGTTCTTTCTCAATTTTCATTCTCATATCAAACCCAGCTTCCTGTGATCCATAATCGAGATTCCGTTTGCTCTCGTTTCTTTCCACCGGTTCGTCAACTGGCTGATTTCTTCAAAATGGGGGAATTCAGCGGTGCTTAAAAATTTCATGACCACATGCTGAAAAGCCCCTTTGAGCTCGGCGAACGTCTCGGATTCCTCGATCAGCCTTTCGGCTAATTCTCCAGGAATCTCGACATCGACTCCCTCTATCAGATTGGATAAAGCCAACTCCTTCGCGTGCCTGGAAGGTTTTTCTATCTCAAGGAGATAATCGAACCTCCCCGGACGGAGGAGGGCTTTTTCTATAACGTCCACGCTGTTTGAAGTTGCAATCAGCACAACATTTTCCACCTGGTGCATTCCTTCGAATGTTTCGAGCAGGTCTCCCGCAACGCTCTCGCCAAAATTGGCTTCGTGCCGGTCTTTGAACCTGAGGTCTATGTCCTCGATGAAAAGGACGCAGGGGAAAAGAAACTTGCAGCTGTCCAACAACTGGGTAAGGCTGAGCTTCGAGATAGTCCTTTGATAAACCTGGACTACCGTGAAATCCTTCTCGAGAATAAGCTTGTTTAAAAAGCTTCTCAGGATGAACGTTTTACCGAACCCCGGCGGAGCGTAGAGCAATATTCCGAGTGTGGTTGACAAGCCTTTCACTGCATAGGCGGCGCAGAACTCCTTATAATTCCAGAGCCGGTTCTCGAGAATGGATACGACCGATTGGGACAGCGTGTGTTTAATTTTCTCGAAATCGGGCGCGTTAAAACCTGTTTTGATTTTGCGTGATAAGCCCTGGATGAGCACGTATTTGTTTTTGTACTCCACGTTAAAAGCTTCCACGAAGAGTTCTTCCAGCTCCGAATACTCCAGGGTTGTGAATACCTGGAGCGTGAAAGAATTATCGTCTCTGATGATATATACGAACTCTTTCCTGCTACGAAGGAAATACATCCCCTCCGGATGCACGATCTCGTACCCATGTCTGAGCAGGATTTCATTGAGCTTTACTATTGCAAAATAGTGAAGAGGACAGCAAATATTATATTCCTCGATCTGCCTGTCGAGGAAGGGAGAAATATACTCCTTGATCTCGGACGAATGAATCATGTTTGGCCCCTTTTAATGTTTTCTGAAAGAATACAAGCACAAATGGACAGAAAATGTCCATTCAGGTATATAATCTTAAAAAAATCAAAGGAGCTTTAAGGATGAGTTATCTGCCGGAGCCTGTAGGCAAATTTGACGCCGTTTATTATCTGATCGAGTATCTGGCCGGTCTCAGGTATGGAGTTACCGTTGAAGACATGGCTCAGAAACTGGACAAGAATGAGAAGACCGTCAGACGGTATTTAAACTCGATCGATTGTATGGAAGGGGTTGAGCTAATTAAAGAAAGGGGCTCCGACAGGAGATACAGGTACAGGATAAACAGGTTGGCCGCGCCGTTCAGGCCGCTTTTTCTTAGCGCCGAGGAGGTCGTTTCGCTTTACTTTATAAGGGGATTTGCCCACTTCAGAAACATTCCTCCGATCCATAATAGTCTTGTGGAGGTCTTTAAGAAAATTCAGGTCTCGGCGGACGAGGCCCAAAAAAGAACGGGGAACGGGTTTTACAAGAGAATATCAGAGCTGTTTATTCTGCCCAGGGAATTGGGAGGGAAGGTATATAGCGAGACGGACTACTCCGATTATCTTAATAAACTCGTCGAAGCGGCCATAGATTACAGGGTTTGTGAGGTGGATTACGGGTCTGACGGGGACTCGAAGAAGCTACACATCGGGCCGCTTCATTTCTTTAACTACAGAGACGCCCTTTATCTCCTCTCAAGGAATATGGAGCTGTCCTCAAAATATAAAAAGGACGTTTTCACCAACCTGGCGCTGCACAGGGTCAAGGGGGTGAAGGTCTTAGACGATAAGTACGAATACCCGAAAGGTCTGGATACGAAGGATTTCTTTTCAAAGAACGCCTTCAATTTCGAAGAAGATGTTTTCGCTGTTGTGTTGAAATTCCCAGCGCATGCGAAGGATTATATTGCCGAGAGGGAATGGTATCCGAACCAGAAGTTGAAGCGGCTAAAGGACGGGAGCATTCAACTGAGCTTCGAGAGCGACATTAACATGATGCTCCTCGGCTGGATAAGGGGCTTCGGACCGGATGTGGAAGTGCTGGAGCCTGAGGAGTTGAGGGAGAAGGTGGTTGAGGGTTTGAAAAGAAATCTTGAACAGTATCTACAAAACTAATATAATAAATTTGACTGCTAATAATTAAGGAGATGAAATGTCACGTTTGAATATCTTTGAGCCTTTTCAATCTAAAGAGATATGGTACGAAGATCAATTGACTAGGGCATTTTTAGTAGTATTGCGTTGCTCTCCTTTGTCCTTAATAATCTTTTACGATTATGCCCGTGATAGTGTTGATAAACTACTCAAACAGAAAAGACTTGAAACTATAATTCCCTCTATAGATGAATTTGATCTTGAGAAAATACAATTTGAAACTCAGCGAACCAATTTAAAAGATTTACTCTCCAGTCAAATAGTTTCTGTCCTAATTACTGACGAGATGTTTGAACCATCAAAGGATATTACTATTTCTGAGAGAGGGGCTAGATATGATGGCGTAATATCATTTTCTGGTGACTTAACACTATTAATTGAGAATAAGCCTAATTCTTATAATATTTGGGAAGAACAATTACACCCAAGTCTTATAAGCCTTGCCAATTCAGATAAAGAAATAGAACTTGTAAAAGTACCAGCACTTCTTCAATGGAAAGTAATTATAAGAAAACTTAGTAAGCTGCTTTCGTTAAACTCAATCAACGGCACTGAAAAAATTATTATAGAAGATTTTCTAGAATATATAGATAATAATTTTCCTAGTCTGAATCCCTATGATAATTTTGCGTTATGCAAAAATTATCATCCTCATCTATTAAAAAGAGCACGAAATATATTGCAGTCATTAGCTAGAGATGAAAATATGGTCAATTATCATCGTGGATGGACTAATTGGTACATAGAAACTGGTTTTGAAGAGATACCTATGATTGGTTTAGTGATTAGAGAGGAAAATAATCAATGGAGTTTACTTGTAGAGCTATGGTTTGGTGATACAATGAACCAAGCCCGCAGCTTTTATAATAGTAGGATTGAATGGCAAGCAATGATGAATTTAGCTGATAGAGGTTGGAAACTCTACGCCAACTTCCATATCAGTCATATTCAAAAGCATTTAATATGGTTAACTACTCCCCCGAATAATAAAGAAATTTATTACAACTATTGGTCTCAGAACATTGATAAAATCAGACAATATTCAAAAAACGATCTCCTGGAATATTTAGATGTTTTAAACGGCCTAGGAATAATCGAAGTAAATGAAGAGATAAGAATCGAAATTCAGGAGAAGATAATCCATTCTAACAGAAATTATTTTAATGCATGCCCAGGACTTGGATTAGTTTACGAATATTCCTCAATGAAAGCTATCGAACTAGATAAATCGGACAGGCTGGTTCCTGAAATAAAAAATAAGATACTAGAAGGATTGAGCATCTTAAATAAGGCCGTCAATTTCTTCAAATCATAAATAGAAGTTGGGAATTAGGTAGATGTTGTTCGGCCGAAGTAAAGTTTTTGTAATAGTCATCTCACCAGGGGATATTTGCCGGCGACGAGGTTCTCGGCTTCGCCCGGGTCTTTTATCTCCCCTTCGAGCTGGGCTTCCTCGACGAGGCTCAGTATTTCCTTGAACACCGGGCCTGGTTCGTAGCCCATTCTGATGAGGTCTTTTCCGGTGATAAGTGGGGCGGGTTTTATCTCCTCGTCCGCGAGCCTGAACTCTTCCAGCTTCTCCATGACGAAGTCGTAGGCGTCGAGCATGCCGTGACTCGCGAGGCAGTCGGCCCTGTGGAGCGCCATGTGCTCCTCGAAGTCGGGCATCCTGACAAATCTCTTGAGCGTGCTCTTCCTCATGTGGAAGACGTCCTTGAACTTCAGGTGCTCGCGGACGAGCTCGCATATCGTATCGATCTCCTTGTTCGAGAACTTGAGCCTCCTGCATATCTCCCTCGACATTTCGGCGCCGAGCTTGTCGTGGCCGTTGAATCTTATCCTGTCCGTCTCGGTGAACGTCGGGGGCTTCGCGACGTCGTGAAGGAGCCCGGCCATGGCGAGTGTCGTCGAGACCTTGCCGTCCGCGTGCTCGTAAATCTTGTCGAGCACGAGGCAGGTGTGGACGAAGACATCTCCTTCGGGATGGAATTCCGGGGGCTGCTCGACCCCGCGCATGGCCTCGGCCTCGGGGAGTATGTATTCGAGAAGGCCGCTTTCGCTGAGGAGCATGAGCCCCGCGCCGGGGTTCCGCTGGGAGACGATCTTCACGAGCTCGTCGCGTATCCTTTCCCCGCTCACCTGCGTGATTCCGTCGGCCAGCGATCTAATCGCCTGAAACGTTTCGTCCTCGATTTCAAAGCCGTACCGGGCGGCGAATCTCACGGCGCGTACGAGCCGGAGCTTGTCTTCCGTGAACCTCTCCTCGGGGCTTCCTATGGTGCGTATGACGCGGCGCTTAAGGTCCTCGAGCCCTTCGGTGTAATCTATCACCTCTTCCGAGAACGGGTCGTAGAGCATCCCGTTAATCGTGAAGTCACGCCTGAGGACGTCCTCTTCCTCGCTCGTGCTGTACGTGACGGCGTCGGGGTGGCGGCCGTCGGAGTAGCTCTCGTCCCTTCTGAAAGTGGCGACTTCGAACCTGTGTCCGTCGGCGATTACCAGCATGACGCCGAAGCTTGCGCCGACGGGGATCGTGTGCCCGAAGAGCCTCGCAACCTCGTCCGGGGTCGCGCCGGTGGTGATGTCGTACTCCCTGGGAGGGATGCCGAGCGCCATGTCCCTCGCGCACCCGCCGACGAAGAACGCACGGTGCCCTGCCCCTCTCAGGCGCGAGAGGAGCATTTTTCCTGTCTCGTACAATTCACTTTCGAAGGGTTTTACCCCGCGGGTCTTTTTCATCGTTTAAAACTGCCGTTTTTGTAGTATATTTTACACGCTGTCAGGGAAAGGTATCCTTTTTAGATTACCCGAAGCGAATAATCATGAGCGAAAATACGATATCCGGGCTTTTGAAAAGCCGCGTCAAGGAATACGGTACCAAGCTCCTCTACCAGAGGCGGGACGGCTGGAGCTGGAAGCAGATTACCTGGCTCGATTTCGACAGGAAAGTGAAGAATATCGCGTCGTTCCTGATGGACCTCGGCCTCGGGCCCGGGGACAGGGCCATAGTCGCGTCCTCTAACCGGCTCGAAGCGATATCGGTCGAGATAGCCGTTATGCTCGTAGGGGGGGTGATAGTTCCGCTTGAGTTTAACGCCGCGCCGGAGACCGTAACGGCCGTAGCGAACGAGACGGGGGCGAATTTCGTCTTCGTCGAGCAGGGTGAGTCTCTCGGCGCGATTATCGATTCCGCCGGGCTTATGCCGGGGGTGGAGAGGATAATCGTCTTCCCGGACGCACACATAAAGAACGAGAAGGTCCTCGATTTCAGGGCGGTGCTAAAGTTCGGGCTGATGAAGAGGAAGAAGCTCGAAGACGAGCTCGTGAAGGTGGCGGGCGGCGTCGGCTCCGGCGACCTCGCGGCCGTTTTTATCGGCGCTGGCGGGGCGGCGGCGGAGTTTACGCAGGGCGCTATCCTGGGCGCGCTGGACTCGATATCCGGGAAGTATCACAAGCTCGGCATGGAGGACCAGTCGTTCTCTTACATGACGGCGGCGAGCCCGTTCTCGAAGCTGATAAACTACCTTACGCTTTATAAGATCAGCCGCGCCGCAGTCGCGGATTCGAGGAAGGACTTTTACATGGATATCGTAGAGGTGATGCCGACGCTTCTTTACGAAACCGGGGCCGACCTCGAAGTGATTTCACGCGACCTCGTTTCAGGGAAGAACGGCGTTTCGCCCGCGAAGAAGCTCCGCCTCGACCTCGGTAGCAGGGTGGGGCACATATTCACGGACCGTCTGCCGGGGGCGGAGACGAATCGCCTCTTCCGCGAGGCGGGGGTCACGCTCCACGAGATAGCGGAGCTTTCCGGCAGGGCCGGCTAGTCGCCCGTCTCTTCGACCCTGCAGCGGGCGGTTCCCCTGTTAAACCCTATAAGCACTTTGTCGCCTTTTTCGAGCCGGGCGGAATCCTTTACGACGCTCTTTTCGGGGAGCTTGTAAGTGACGCTGTAGCCGCGGTCCAGCACCTTGAGCGGGCTTAAGGCGTCGAGCTTCCCGGCGAGCGCGCCGTGCTCGGCCGTGACGGCCTCGAGCCCGAGCCTCAAGAGCCCGGTCATGTCCGACTGGAGCTGGTCGACTTCCCTTGCGTGGAGCTCTACGCGGCCCTGGAGCGCGAGGGCGAGCCTGGCCTTGAGCTCGTCTATCTCCTTTTGAATCTCGACCTTCTCCCTTACCGCGAGCTCGGCCGCGTTCGAAGGGGTGGCCGCGCGGACGTCGGCGACGAGGTCCGCTATCGTGACGTCTATCTCGTGCCCGATGGCCGAGATGAGGGGCACCGGGGAATTCGCTATCGCGCGCGCGAGGGCCTCGTCGTTAAATACCCAGAGATCTTCCTTCGACCCGCCGCCGCGGGCGAGTATTATCACCTCTATCCCCGGGACACCGTAGAGCCTCCGGAGGGCCGCGATTATCTCCCCCGCTGCCACGTCGCCCTGAACCCTCGCGGGGGAGATGACGACTTCGAGGTTGGGGAACCGCCTGTCGAGGACTTTGAGTATGTCCTTTATCGCGGCCCCGGTCGGCGAGGTTACGATGCCTATCCTCAGCGGGAGATAAGGAAGGAGCCGCTTCCGGGCTTCGTCGAAGAGACCCTCGGCGAGGAGCTTCTCCTTGAGCTGCTCCAGCGCGAGGGCCTGTGCGCCGACGCCCCGGGGCTCGATGTCCCTGACGTTAATCTGGTACGCGCCCTGCTTTTCGTAAACGCCGATCTGCCCGGCGCAAATGACGTCCATGCCGTTTTCGGGCAGGAACTTGATCCGTTGATTCGACCATTTAAAGCAGACGGCCGATATCTGGCTGCCCTCGTCCTTCAGGGTGAAATACCAGTGCCCGCTCGCGTAGTTGTTCCTGAAATTCGAGACCTCGCCCGAGACCCAGACGTACTCGAAGCCGATTTCCTCCTCGATGACTTCCTTTATACGCGAGGTGAGCTCGGAGACCGTGTATATCCTGGCCCGGAGAAGGTCCCTGAACGATATATGATCTTCCATCGGGAGAAGTATTTTGGATAGGGGAGGGATAGTCAAGCCGGGGGCCGGACGCGGCCGCGCCGCAAGCAGGTCAGTCGAGGAGGCAGGGGCTGGATACGGATATCTGCTCCAGGAGGAGCGGGTCGAGCTTTGCGCCGCGAAGGGTCGCCGCCTCTTCGAGCTGCGCGGCCGTGAGCCTGGAGCACCCCCTGAGGTCGGCGTTTTCGAAAACTGCTTCCCTCAGGTTCGCGAGCTTGAACGCCCCGCCGCTTAGGTCAGCCCCGGAGAGGTCCGCCCCAATGAGGTGCGCGCCCTCGAAGTTAGCGCCGGACATTACGGCGCCCGTGAGTCTGGCCCCTTCGAGATTGGTGCCGTAGAGATTGGCTCCCTTGAGAATGGCCCCGTCCATTGCGCATCCCTTGCAGAAGGCGAGCTTCATGTTCGCCCCTTCGAGGTTAGCGCCGGCCAGGTCCACGCCGGAGAGGTTCGCCCACGAGAGGTCGGGCCCGGCGCCGGGGTTTTCGGCCCGCCAGCTGTTCCATTCGGCGACGCCGCTTTTGAGAATAACAACGTGTTCCTGGTCAGCCATTTCGCGCTTCCTGTCCTGTTATTGAGCGAAGAATTTCAGCAGCGTGCGGACGATCGATATCGCGATAAGTATGAATATGAGCTTTCGCCAGAGCCCGCCCGTTTCGGGGACCTTCATGCCTATCGGCCCGCCGCAGTTTATGCATTTCGGCGTTTTCATGCCTATCTCGAAGCCGCAGTTGTTGCATTTTGTCGTCTGCATTTTACCTGGCTCTCTTGAGCGCGGGGGCGACGAGGGCGGGATGATATCTCCCGACTTCTGCCGCCAGCGCCGCAGTCACATTTTTTATATCCCACTGCGCCCCTTCGGACATCCGGAGGTTAATCAGGTGATAGAGCTCCCAGAGGCTGAAGCTCCCGACGACGCGCCTGTTGTGCGCGTTGGTGACGGCATAGACGGCGGATTCCGGGAGGCCCTTGCCGACGAGCTTGCCGTAAACCTCCTCGCTCGCCTGCGTCGCCTCGACGAGGAGGGCCGCCGCGCCCGCCCCTTCGACGTTCGGCGGGACGGTTATGCCGTGGGAGACGGACGGGTCCTGGAAGAACCAGTCGGTCTTCCTGTGCCGGAGAAGCTGGTGCCAGCAGGCCTCGCTAATGACGAATTCGGCCGCGTAGCCGACGAGTCTTAGAGCGGATACGGGATTATCATATTTGCCGAGCTTCTCGACGGACTCCCTGAAAATCTCCGCCTTGTCGGCAGGGCTCATGCGCGAGAGCCCTTCGCTTACGGCCCCGTAGGATGCGCCGGAGCCCTCGTAGAGGAGCGTGCCTGCGACCTTGTCGAGCGCCGCGTCTTCGGCGTCGGGCGCTCCCCTGCCCGTCCAGTCTATAAGCGTCACGGGGCGCGGGCTGCCTCCGGTCGAATTCGTCCCGTTCGCGAAGGAGGCCGCCGCCTGCGTGAGGGCTTCCCTCGTCCCGGTTATGTACTCGTTTTCGTTCGCGTATTTTACTAGCGTCGGGACGGAGAACCTGACCTCGTCCTTTATCTCCTGCGCCCTCGTCTGCACCTCTTCGAATTTGCTGGAGAGGAGCTTCGTAAGCGAATCTTCCATCGCGCGGGCGTTGCCCGTCATGCCGAGGTTAGTGAACGTGGCGAGCGTGAGGGCGTAACGGGCGTCCTCGAACGCCACCTTTTCGAGCGCGCGGAAGTGCGCCTTTTCTTCTACGCCTTCGGGGACGGGCTGCGTGTCTTTGAGGTATACGAAGAGCTCGTCGTTGATCCTGGCGTAGGCGTCGTAGAGGCTGTTGTTGAGCCCGATGAATTCTTCCTTGAGGGCCGGGTGCGAGCCGAGCTCACGGGGGACGTAGAAGTCGCCCTTCTTCGGCTTTTGATAGCGCTGCGAGTATTCCGTGAACGAAAGGTATTCGTTCGAAAGCTCGAGGAGCGACGAGAAATGCCTGGACACCCTTTCGACGCCGACGTGTACCGCTGCGTGCTCGGCGACGGACGAGTGCCCGTAGTTAAGCACCCACTTTTCGTGGAACTGGGCGGCCCTTTCGCGGCCGAGCTGCTCTTCCTGTATTACGACGCCGATGTTGTCGCGGAAGCTCTTCGAGCTCCGGCTGACGTAGGCGAATATGACGGCAATGACCTCTTCGGGGATATTGCTCACGGTGTAAATGTCCCGGTCGGTATTGGATACGTATTTTTTAACTTCGGCGTTCAAAGGACTACCTCGGCTGTTTATTCTCCCCCGGGGTTCCGGCGCGGCGGCGCACCCGGAAGGGGAGTTCGAGAAATCTAGTATACACGTCAGGTGATGGTAATGCTTTCTTTCATCTTCTTAAGGATGTAGCTCAGCACCTGGCCGGGCCTGCCCGATATGACGGCGTCCACGTATTCGTCGGCGGGGGTTTCCTTCTCGCCGATTATGACGACCTTCGCCTTGTTTTCCTTCGCGAGGAAGGGATAGGACGCTATGGGCTCGCTATCGAGATTCGCGCCTACGATCAGGAAAAGGTCCGCCGTGTGGAGCCTTATCCACGCCTCCCTCGCCTCCCAGTGGGGAGGGGGCTGGCCGGGGAACGAGATCATGGGCTTCATCTGGTCGCTCCCGCATTCCCTGCACGCTGGGACGTCCGCCCCTTTTTCGAGGAGGTCGATTATTTCGCCCAGTGTATAGTCCTTCCCGCATCCGGTGCACGTGACCCAGAGGATGCTGCTGTTTAGCTCGATGACCGCCGTGCTCCCCGCCTTGTGGTGAAGGCCGTCCGTCGTCTGCGTGAATATGCAGTCGAGGCTGGCTATCATTTCGAGCTCGGCGAGGGCCTTGTGCGAGGG
>JADLGH010000109.1 GCA_020849425.1 Candidatus Dadabacteria bacterium | reverse complement strand
ACGGGCCGGGAAAAATTCTGCTAAAAATCATCGTTCCTTCGCTAAATCCTCCACCGGCCCACAGCCCCACATCGGATTTTTAACGCTCATGCACTCGATTTTCTTAACGCGAATTTTGACGGCCCGGGAATGTATTGCTGCGCCGCGAGCGGCTTGCAATATTAAGGGATTCTCGATGTAGCATAGAAGTTGCTGAAACCACCTGAAGCGCGGCTGGTGATAGTAGCAGAGCGCTGCCACTTCGATATCCAGCGGGCGTGGCCCGCCGGCCCGGAGGGGTATTGCTGCGCCGCGAGCGTCGAATGTCAGCGGACACGGTCCGCCTCGGCCGGATTTTGGGGCTGCATGGGGGTTCGCAATATGTTATAAATGTATTACAGGATTGACTCTCCCCGCGTATCCCGGGCTGAACGGGGTATAAATTTTAAACACATGGACATAAATTTATCGTGTTTCTGGTTACAATATATACAGATCACCGTGCAGGACACGGTTTTGTGCGGTTAAGCGGCCTCGAATAAAGGATATTTTATGGTGGCACGCGGCTTGCCACTTTTATAGCAACCCAAATAGGGAGGATTATTTAATGAATCTGAAGTTGTTATTGATTGCGGTGCTGGTTTCAGGCATCGCGGGCGCCGTTCCGGGCTACGGCGCCGAGGGTAAGAAGGTAACGATTACTGCCGGGCATTTCCCCAACGTTACGCACGCGCAGGGCGTTATAGGGCAGGCCAGAGGGGATTTCGAGAAGGCCTACGGGGACGATGCCGATGTAGACTGGAAGATATTCACCGCGGGGCCCACGGCCGTGGAGGCACTGTTCGCGGGGGAGCTGGACATAGCCTACATCGGCCCGAACCCTGCCATAAACGGATATGTCAAATCGTACGGAGAGGCGCTCCGCGTAGTGTCGGGCGCGGCCAGCGGAGGCGCGGCTTTCGTCGTCAGGAAGGACTCGGGCATCAAGACGGACAAGGACCTCGACGGCAAGAAGCTGGCGACCCCCGCCATAGGCGGCACGCAGGACGTCGCGCTCAGGACGTGGCTGGCGGAGAAAGGCTATAAATTAAAAGAGAAGGGCGGGACAGTCGATCTCGCGCCGCTCGCGAATCCCGACCAGCTTACTCTCTTCATCAAGAAGGACCTCGACGGGGCCTGGACCGTGGAGCCGTGGGTATCGAGGCTTATAGTCGAGGGCGGGGGCGAGATCTTCGTCGACGAGAAGGACCTTTGGCCGGACGGCGAGTACGTGACGACCCATATTATGGTGAGCACGAAGTTTCTGAAGAAGCACCCGGACCTCGTAAAGACCTGGCTCGAAACGAACCTCGACATAACGAACTGGATCAACGAGAACCCCGAAGAGGCGAAGAAGGTCCTGAACGAGGAGATAAAGAGGGAGACTGGAAAGGCGCTCCCCGATGACATTCTCAACACCGGATTCCCGAGGATCGAGTTTACGTACGACCCCGTCACGAGCTCTTTGTACGAGGTTGCGGCGGATGCGTACGACCTGGGGTTCCTGGGGAGGAAGAAACCAGACCTTGCGGATATCTACGATCTTACGATTCTGAACGGCATTTTAAAGGAGAGGGGGCTCCAAGAGATTACGGTCGGCTCCCCAAAAACCGCTGTGAACTGAGTATAATATATGCGCAGCAAAGATAGCAGAGGACCGATTATGAAAACCGTGAATCCCCCGAAAAAGCTGGACTCGCTTAAGCCGGAGAAGGTTATCGATCTCAGGCAGGCGATATGCCCGCATCCGCTTAACGTGATAAGGGATACGCTGAGGGCCCTCCGGGAGAACGACGTCTTGCTGGCGGTATCGGACCACGAGCCCACGGCGCTCGAAAACGCGCCGCGATTTTGCGAGAGAAGGGGCTATCCTTTCCGCACCGTAGAGCAGGAAGGCGTCTGGAATATCTTCATCCAGAAGGTCGAGGACAGGGATGCCAGGCTCAAGGTCGAAAACGTTTCCAAGACCTTCAACTCCGGGGACGGCAAGGTATCGGTGCTCAACGACATCGACCTGACCATCCGGGACGGGGAGTTCGTGACGGTGGTCGGCTCGTCGGGATGCGGAAAGTCGACGCTGCTTAATCTTATCGCCGGGCTCGACAAGCCGACGAGCGGGCGGATATTCGCCAACGGGAAGCGGGTCGAAGGGCCGGGGTCGGACAGGGTCGTGGTCTTTCAGGAAGGGGCGCTTTTCCCGTGGCTTACTGTGAGGGAGAACGTGGAGTTCGGGCTCAAGCTGAGGAGGGTCGCGCCCAAGATACGGAAGGAGATGGCCCAGGATTACCTGAAGCTCGTCGGGCTTACCGAGAACTTCCACGGCTCATACGTTCACCAGCTTTCGGGGGGCATGAAGCAGAGGGTAGCCCTCGCACGGGCGCTCGTCATGGAGCCCGCGATACTCCTCATGGACGAGCCGTTCGCCGCGCTCGACATACAGACGAGGGAGTCGCTCCAGGACGAGCTCCAGAGGATATGGGTCGAGTCGCGGAAGACGATTATATTCGTCACGCATAACGTCGAGGAGGCCGTCATACTCGGCGACAGGGTGCTGGTATTCGCGAAGAACCCGGGCAGGATTAAATCGGAGCACGAGATAGATATCGAAAGGCCCAGGCAGCCGGGTCATCCCGAGGTGTTTCTTTATACGAAGTGGATAACGGACGAGATAAGGGAGAACGGCGAAGCGGTCGATGAAGTACAGGAGGCCGCCGTCTGATGAAGCGCAAGGTTATTCTCCTTACCGTATTTTATCTTCTTCTTATAGGGATATGGCAGGGGGTCGCGGCCCTGGGGATCTGGCCGCCCTATCTCTTTCCGTCGCCGTCGGGTGTTTTCGATTCGCTCCTCGCCGGCTTTCAGGACAACAGCTTTACCATCGGCATACTCGCGAGCATGAAGAGGGTGCTCATCGGTTACTTCATATCGGTGGCAGGCGGGCTTCTTATCGGCCTCGCCATCGGGAGGGTCAAGGTCCTGGACGAGACGGTCGGCACCATAGTGCTCGGCTTTCAGGCGCTGCCGAGCATCTGCTGGCTGCCGATTGCGCTGCTCTGGTTCGGGCTCAGCGAGAGCGCGATAATACTCGTCGTCGTTCTCGGCTCGCTCTTCGCCGTGACCATAGGCGTCGATGCGGGCGTCAAGAACGTGCCTCCCATATACCTCAGGGCGGCGCGCACCATGGGGGCGCACGGGATCGACCTTTACATGAAGGTTATCATCCCGGCGGCGCTGCCGTCGATAATAAGCGGGCTCAAGCAGGGATGGTCGTTCGCGTGGCGCGCTCTCATGGCCGGGGAGCTCTTGTACGTGAGCATAGGGCTCGGACACCTGCTTACCATGGGGCGCGAGCTCAACGACATAAGCCAGATTATCGCCGTCATGATAATCATCATAGTGATCGGCATCACGGTGGACAGGCTCGTATTCACGAAGCTGGAGAACCGCGTCAGGGAAAGATGGGGGCTCTTAAATGCGTAGGCCGGCTTATTACATCGTTTCCGAGCGGCTTTTCGGGTACGGTCTCAGGCTGCGCGGCACTTACTGTTGTCGCACCATGCCGGGCTGGTAGCCGGGTTTTCTGATTACAAACGGATTTCCCCTTTTGGTCGGGCGGAGTCGGGCCCTTTACGGGGGAGCTGCGGATGGACTCCGCAGGGATTGCGCGCCTTCCCGGCGGAACGGGCGCCCGGCGGCGGAGCTGTATGCGAATAAAGAGCGGTATTTAAGCGAGGCGGGAAGCGAGAGGTTCGATGCGGCATAGACCGACCGGAGAAACGGCCATGGAAAACACGATCAAGGGGCGCTTCTACAGGGCCGCGGGTGCGGGCCGTCGAAGGCGCTTCATAAGGAACAGGGCTACATATTATTGTAGACCCGCCAGAGGATAGTTCTTACCGGACACACGGGATGTCCGGGGCGGGCCCGGCGACGGGCCATTCCCCGGGGGGCAGGGCGCGGAGCATATCCGCGGGACCGGGCCGGTTTTTCGAAGAAAAAAGGCTCTAACGGCGGAGCTTTGCGCAAAAACAGGGATTTTACAGGAGAAAGCAAGATGAAATCCGAAGATACGATCAGGATAACGCTCGAGGAATGGGAGAAAATAAGGACGTCATTATCGGAGATCGGGGACGTAGGGGATCTCGAGCTCGAGCCCGAGCTCGGCTTCAGGCCGGCGAGGGGCTATAACGGTATTTATCTCGTCGGCAGTCTCAACAGGTTCGGCGCGGAATTTCCGGAAAAAGGTTATTTTACTCCGGAGGCGGCTTACGTTTATGTGAACCTCGCGGGGTATGCAGGCGCGAGGCTCGGGCTCGAGGATAGTTTTGCAGAGAGCTTCGGCAGCGGTTACAGCTGGGTGAGAACGGGGCTTTTCGACGTATATTATGCCGGGGACCACAGGAGTATAATCAAACAGCTCCTCTTCTTCCAGACGTTTTATCCGGTCGAGGGCGATTTTTACTGGAAGTTCGAGTCGCCCGAAGTGAAGGACAGGCTCAAGCGGGTTTTCGCGGCTTTTCTTCTCTGGCAGGAGAATCCGGCGGAGTATGTGAAGGGGCTCAGGTCTTTCGGCGAGAAGCTGGAGCCGCTCAGGCGCGGGCTTTCGAGGGCGCTCGGCGTGCCCATATTGGAGCGGACCCGGAGCTCGGGCGTAAGATACACGAAGTACGCGCAGCCCGGGCAGGGGCCCTCGGAAGGGGAGCCCCGATTCAGGGGGCGTTAATGCGGGTCGATACCAAAAGACAGAGAGGAGGATAGTTAGATGATAAACAGGTTTAACAGGTACGTCGGGGCGCTCGCCTTGCTGCTGGTGCTGGCGTCGCCGGCGAGCTCGAGCGCCCAGTCGACGAAGCAGCAGATCGAGGACCTCAAACAGCAGATAGAGATACTGCAGCGGCAGAACCAGCAGCAGATAGATGCGCTCAAGCAGCAGATAGAGCAGCTACAGGCCGAAAGGGCGGCGGACCAGGAGAAGGTGTCCGAGGTCGCCGAGTCGCAGAAGAAGGACGACGAAGCGTGGTATAACAAGTTTCTCGCCAAGTACGACAAGGGCCTTATCTTCCAGAGCGACGACGGAAACTACAAGCTGAGGTTCAGGATAAACGCCCAGGCGCAGCTCTCGGTCAATGATACGGACGGGGAGCTCACGTCGACGAACTTCCGGGTGAGAAGGCTTCAGTTCAGGTTCGACGGCAACGCGTTCAGGCCGTGGTTCCTTTACTACGTCATGTTCGACGCCGCTGCCAACCCGATTCTAAAGGACGCTTACCTCACGTTCGCTTACCGGAAGGAGATCGCGCCGAGGGTGGGGCAGTGGAAGGTCCCGTTCTACAAGGAGGAGCTCACGTCTTCCACCTCGCTCCAGCTCGTCGAGAGGTCCATAGTGAACGAGCAGTTCACACTCGAAAGGGACCGCGGATTCTCGGTCCAGGGCGGGCTCGGGGCGAACAACAACTTCTCGTACGCGCTGGGCGTATTCAACGGCGACGGGCTTAACGGCACGAGCGTCGATTCGAACCTCCTTTACGCGGGGAGGATTCAGCTCGGAATCGGCGGGGACGACGCCAAGTTCAACCCCAACGGCCAGTTCGCCACGGCGAGGGCATACGAGGCCGTGCCGAACTTCGCCAGGAGCCCGACATTCGTAATCGGCGCGGCGGCCTCGACGCTGCCCGGGCTCAATTGCGACAGGAAAACGCCGAACGGGCTCGTTTGCCAGAGGGTGGCCGAGCTCGGATTCCCGCAGTCGAACTTTACGATGGTGACGGGCGACATAAACTTCAAGGCGCCTCTCTTCAGCGTGGAGGGCGAATACGTCGGCAGGTGGCTGTCGCCGGATTCCGGGCCGCAGGACACGGCATACGACCAGGGATTTAACGTCCAGGGCGGCGTATTCCTCCTGCCGAAGACCGTGGAGGTCGCCGGAAGGTTCTCGTACATAGATTACGATACGTCCTCGAGTGTCGTCCCGGCCGGCGTGAGCGTTTCCGATACGAGCTGGGCCGTAACCCCGGGCCTCAACTACTACCTGTCGAAGGATCACAGGTGGAAGATACAGGTCGATTACTCGTTCATAAGGAATACGTTTACGGAGGGGGCTCCCGACATAGACGAGAACATATTCAGGACCCAGCTCCAGGCGTATTTTTAATTTGAAAGAAAGGACAGTACTCTCCCATTACCTCCTTTAGCGAGCCTGCCGCCTGCGAAAGCGGAGCGGCAGGTTTCTTTATTCGGCGCGCCGGGGCAGCCCGCCCGCATCTTTTATTTTTCTCCTCCATGATTTAGCATATCGGCGGGGGCGTTTCCAACGCCGCACATCGCGCCGGTGGGCCGGGACGACGGAAAGGAAGCTTCTGCATGCTTTTCGGAGGGCTTTTAAAGGAGAGAGGAGGCGTTATAGTCTCCCGGAGGAACTCGGGCTTCGGCGATAACCTGCTCGCCGCGGCGAACGCCTGGCGTTACGCCCGGGCGACGGGGAGGAGCCTCGTCATACTCTGGACTAATTCACGTTATATCGGGGACCCAGGAGAGAACGCCTTCCCGAGGTTCTTCCAGGTCCCTGAAAGCGTCAGCGGAGTCAGGGTTATAGTCCCCCCCCGCGCGGATGCGCTTTCGAGGCTTTTGCTGAGGGCCGCGTTCGCCGTTTCCCCCCGTCCCGACGCCCGGCTCTTCGGGGCGCGTTTCCTCTCGTCCCTGGGGCTCGACAGGGGAGGGGCGGCGCTCAAGCGCGAGAGCGAGAGGCGGGAGGCCGGGATAGACGCCGTCGTGAACGGGCTCACGGACGTGAGATCGCGCGTGCTCGTCACGCAGGGCTGCTATGGGCCGAAGGACGATTTAAAGCCCTTTTTCGACGCGGTCCGTCTCGCGCCGCGCCTCGCCGGAATCGCGGACGACTTCGCGGCCGGGAATTTCGAAGGGAAGAAGGTGACAGGGGCCCACGTGAGATATTACGGCCCGCACCTTCCTCCGTCGGGCCATACGCCGTACTGGAGGGAATGGACGGCCGGGGTGAGGGCGTGCATAGACGGGATGAATAAAGCGCGGGAAGCGGCGGGGGGCGGGGAGAAGGTAATATTCCTTTCGACGGATTCCCGGCCGGTGCACGAGATCCTGGCGTGCTCACTCGGCGGGGTCGTGAGTTATCCGAAATCCTTCGGGAGCGACTTCGGGGGAGAGCTCCACGACGAGCTGCCCGTCGAGACGGCGGAGGCGAGCGCGATCGAGATGTTCCTCCTCGCGAGAAGCGACGTTCTGTTCAGGTATCCCCCCGGGTCGTGGTTTTCACACTACGCGAGTCTTTACGCCGGGAGGGTTTTTGCCGCCTCCCCGCCCGCGGGGAAAAGATAGAATTTTCGGTCTTAACTTCCATTTCACATATATCCTGAATACTTATAGGGGCGGCGGAGGATATAATTTATCGAGAGGAGCGGCCATAAATGACGGAATCCACCATCACCAACAAGACTTTCGACGAGATAAAGATAGGGGATACTGCGAGCATAACGAAGACGCTCGACAGGAACGACGTGGAGAAGTTCGCCGCTCTTTCGGGCGATATGGACCCGTGTTACCTCGACGAGGGCTTTGCGGGGAAGCACAATTCCGGAAAGCTGATAGCGCCGAGCATGTGGAGCGGGCTTTTGACGTCCGCCCTCCTGGGATCGGAGCTCCCCGGCCCGGGGACCCAGTACGTTTCGCAGAGCCTCGACTTCATAAAGCGCATAGCGTCGGGGGATACGATTACGCTCACGATGAAGGTGGCCTCGAAGGAGGACGAGACGGGGAAGGTCGATTTCGACTGCGTATGCGTGAACGGCGAGGGGGAGACGGTGATGACGGGGGCGGCGTCCGTCATCGCGCCGCGCGAGAAGATATCCGTCGAGCGGACGGAGGGGCCGGAGATAATAGTCAAGACCTTTAACAAGTACGAGAACTTCGTACAGAAATGCAGTGTGCTGGACTCCCCGCTTACGGCCGTTGCGCACCCCTGCGACGAGTCGTCGCTGACGGCCGCGGTCGAGGCGTGGAAGGAGGACCTCATCGTCCCCGTCCTCGTGGGGCCGGTGGAGAAGATCATCAAGATCGCCAAGGAGCACGGGCTCGACATATCGGGTCTCCGGGTAGTCGACGCGCCGCACAGCCACGCCTCGGCGGCCGAGGCGGTGAGGCTCGTTAGGGAGGGGGAGTGCGAGGCGCTCATGAAGGGGAGCCTCCACACGGACGAACTTATAGCGGAGGTCGTGAAGTCGGACACGGGGCTCAGGACGGAGAGGCGCATAAGCCACGCGTTCGTCATGGACGTCCCTACGTATCCCAAGACGCTTATAATCTCGGACGCGGCGATAAATATATATCCCGACCTCGACGAGAAGGCCGACATCTGCCGGAACGCCATCGAGCTCGCGCAGATGATGGGAGTCCCCGAGCCGAAGGTCGCCATACTCTCGGCCGTCGAGACGGTGACGCCGAAGATACAGTCCACGCTGGACGCGGCCGCGCTTTGCAAGATGGCGGACAGGGGGCAGATAAAGGGCGGGATCCTCGACGGGCCGCTCGCCTTCGACAACGCCATAAGCAGGCAGGCGGCGGACATCAAGGGGATAAAATCGGAGGTCGCAGGGGACGCCGACATAATGATAGTCCCCGACCTCGAAGCGGGGAACATGCTCGCAAAGCAGCTCACGTACATGGCGAGGGCCGAGAGCGCGGGCGTCGTGCTCGGGGCGCGCGTGCCTATAGTGCTCACGAGCAGGTCCGATTCGCTCCGGTCGAAGCTCGCGTCCTGCGCCATAGTGGCGCTGATGGTGCATGCGAGAAAGCCGATCAAGTCATAAATGAATTCTTACGGATACCATATGAAAAAACCGGTGCTTGTAATCAACACGGGCTCGTCGAGCATTAAGTTCGCGGTGTACGAGCCGGACGGCGGCGGCTTTAAGCTTCGCCACAAGGGAGTTGTCGAAGAGATCGGAAGGGAGCCTTTTTACACGCTGAGGGACGGCGAGGGAAAGGAGCTGTCCTCGTGCAGGCTCGAAGACGGGACGCGCACCCACGACGAGTGTTTCGGGTGGCTCGAAGGGAGGCTCGGGGAGATTCTTCCCGAGGACGGGCCGTCGTCGGTCGGGCACAGGGTCGTCCACGGGGGGACAGGGTTTACGGGCCCGGCTCTCATAGACGGCGGGGTCGTCGAGAGGCTCTCGGAGCTGGAGCCGCTTGCGCCGCTCCGCCAGCCGTATAACGTTTCGGGAATACGCGCGATGATGAAGGCGTACCCGGGTGCGCCGAACGTCGCGTGCTTCGACACGTCGTTTCACCGTACCCAGCCCGAGCTCGCGCAGATGTTCGGGCTCCCGATGGAGTATTACGAATCGGGCGTCGTCAGGTACGGCTTTCACGGCCTGTCGTACGAGTACGTGCTTTCGCGGCTCGGGGAGATAAGCCCCGAGACTGCCGCCGGGCGGGTCGTCACGGCGCACCTCGGGGCGGGCGCGAGCATGTGCGCTACCCTCGGCGGGAAGAGCGTCGCCACGACGATGGGGTTCACCGCCCTCGACGGCCTGCCCATGGGCACGCGGAGCGGCGGCATAGACCCCGGCGTAATCTTCTATCTGCAGAGGGAAAAGGGCATGACGGCCGACGAAGTAGAGGGCTTCCTCTACAAGAAATCGGGCCTTCTTGGCATATCGGGGCTGTCGTCGGACATGAGGGACCTCGAGGCGAGCGCCGCGCCGGGGGCAAGGCTCGCTGTAGACTACTTCGCGTACAGGATAGTCCGGGAGACGGGCTCTCTCGCCGCCGCGCTCGGCGGGCTCGACGCCCTCGTTTTCACCGCCGGGATAGGCGAGAACAGCGCGCTCGTCAGGGAGAAGGTATGCGCGGGGCTCTCGTGGCTCGGCATCGAGCTCGACGGGGAAGCTAATTCGAGGAACGACCTCGTCGTCAGCGCGGGCAAGAGCCGCGTACGGGTTTACGCGATACCGACCGACGAGGAGCTCGTGATAGCGATCGAGACTACCAATATGATTTCGGCCTGAGACTTATGGAGCGGGAGGGCCCGAAGCGGAACATGCTTTCCGGGCCTATAACGTGTTCAGCTTTTCGCGGGCCGTCTGGGCCTCGCTCGAATTGGGGTACTTGTCGATGAGGGCGTTCAGGAAGTACTTGGCTTCCTGCTTCCTCCCGAGGTTTATGAGCGCCATTCCCTGTCGGAGATACGCCTCGGGGACGCGCTTGTCGTTGGGGTAGGTGTCTATGAGGCGCTGGTATTCGAGTATGGCGTCCTCGAATTTCCCGTTGTTGTAGCTCTTGACCGCCCTGGAATATATGACCTCGGGCGTGTTCGAGGGGGGTTCCTTCTTCGTTTCGGCTGCGGCCGCGGCAGTGGCGGACCTGTCTTTCTTCGCCGCTTTTTTCGCCGCTACCTTCTCGACCTTCTGCTTGAGGACGACGTTTTTTTCTTTCATGCTCTCGATATCGCGGGCGAGATTCGCCTGGCTCGATTCGACGGCCTGGATATCGGCATCCATGCTCGAGAGCACGGCGTCGAGGTCCTTTATGAGCACTTCCATCCGGGCTTCGAGGGCGGCCTGCCTTTCATAGAGCTCCTTTACGGCTTCCTTGTCGGTATAACAGCCGGAGAGGAGAAAGAGCAGGAAAGTAATTCCGAAATAATTAAGCCCGAGGCGCTTTATTGTCATATGAACAATAAAAACAGTACCATTCTGAGGGAGTATAATCTACCCGAACCTGCGGAATAATCCATATGCGTTCCCCGTAGCGCTTCTTTGGGGGTGCGGCTTCCGCATAGGTAAGCCCGGAGGCGGTATTCCGGCGCGGAGGGCCGCCCGTCTTGCCCGAAAATTGCCCGGGACGCGAGTTAATCTATTACGGATACTGAAAAAATCGATATGAGTTGTCAATAAAAACAGGTACAATCACATATTATAGAACATCCCCGGGAACCGCGGGGAGGGGCAAGATTCCTTGAGTCTCAGCAAGCAGATAACTCTCGGATACGCGCTGATGTTTCTTTTCATGCTGCTTATCGGAGGGCTTTCCATATACAGTATTTACAACATGGACAGGACCGCGTCCAACATAAGGGGGCGCTACGACACGCTTTCGACCATATTGACGGCGAAGGAGGAAGGGCGGCAGGGGATTTTCGCCAACCAGATGCTGCTCGAAGCGATAAGGATATCGGACAAGCAGATAAAGTTCTCCTACATAATGATACTGACGGCCGTCGGTCTTACGCTTCTTTTCGGCGTTATGCTGACTGTGTTCATACCGAGGATGATAACGAAACCGATAATGAGCCTCTTCAACGCGGCGGAGTCGGTGGCGTCGGGGGATTATTCGGTGAGGGTGAAGGCCGGCGGGGCGTCGGGGGAGATAGAAATCCTGGCGAAGGCGTTTAACAACATGATCGACAACATTGACCGCAACAGCCGCGAGCTCCAGAGGAAGAACGACGAAATACTGAAGCTCTTACAGAAGACGAGGGAGTTTAACGAGCTCCTCGAATTCAAGATAGCCGAGGCCGCGGCCGAAATCGAGGAGAAGCACCGGCAGCTCGCGCATTCGCAGAAGCTGGCCGCCATAGGCGAGCTTGCGACGGGCGTCGCGCACGAGGTGCGCAATCCCCTTTCGGGAATAGGGCTCGCGCTCGAGCTCATGATGGACGAGACCGAGAACGAGGAGCACAAGCAGACGATGAGCGAGGTGCTGCACGAGATATCGAGGCTCGAAAGGATAGTGAAGGGCCTTTTCGATCTCGGGCATCCGAAGAGTCTTCAGCTCATGGAGTGCGGGCCGAACGACATCGTCGAAAGGGCGCTCAATCTCGTCGGGAAGAAGGCGAAGGCCAAGGGCGTCCTGATTAAAAAAGAGCTCTCGTGTGCGAACACGTTTTACGTCGACCACGAGCAGATAGAGCAGGTGATCTTGAACCTCCTTATAAACAGCATCGACGCCACGGGCAGCTTCGGCGAGGTCAGGGTAGGGACCAGGTGCGGGAGCGGATCGATAGAGATAGAGGTTTCGGACACGGGGTGCGGCATACCGGACGAGGAGACCGAGCGTATACTCCAGCCCTTCTATTCGACGAAGGAGACGGGCACAGGGCTCGGGCTCGCTATATCGAGCAGGATAGTCGAGGCGCACAGGGGAAAGATCCATGTTTCGAGCAAGGTGGGGGAGGGGTCCACGTTTATAGTGGAAATACCGAACGACCTCGGAAGCGAGGAAAAACGCGCTTCGTGACGCTGCGCCCGCACACAAGGAACGATAACGAATGAGCTCTCTCATACTTATAATCGAGGACGAAAGGCTCCTCTGTAAACAACTGCACAAGGCGCTGACGCAGGAGGGGTATTCCGTCCTGACGTCGTACGAGGGGAGGGAGGGGATAGAGATCGCGAAGAGGGAGAATCCGGACCTCGTGCTTTTGGACCTCCGCCTCCCGGACACGGACGGGCTCGAGGTGCTGAAGTCCTTCTCGAAGTTCGAGCATCCGCCGACGGCGATAATGATGACGGCCCACGGTAACGTCGAGGTAGCCGTCACCGCCATCAGGGTCGGGGCGTACGATTTTATCGAGAAGCCGTTTCCGCTCGACAAGCTGAAGGTCATGGTGAGGAACGCAATAAGGACGAGCGAGCTCAGGAATAATGTGAGCGCCGCCGCCATGCGGGCGCAGGAGAAGTACGGGTTCGATTCGTTCATAGGCGTGAGCGCGCCCGTGAAAGAGATCATAGAGCTCTTCAGGAAGCTGACGGAGACGGACCCGAAGACGATCCTGATCACCGGGGAGAGCGGGACCGGGAAGGGGCTCGCGGCGAAGATACTCCATTATAACGGCGTAAGGAGGCAGAGGCCGTTCATCGAGCTCAACTGCGCCGCGATACCGGAGACGCTCCTCGAAAGCGAGCTCTTCGGACACGAGGCGGGCGCTTTCACGGACGCGAAGAATCTGAAAAAGGGCATACTGGAGCAGGCCGACGGCGGGACCGTGTTCCTCGACGAGATCGGGGACATGAGCCTCGCCCTCCAGGCGAAGCTCGTCAAGGCCGTGGAGGAGCGCTCTTTCAGGAGGCTCAGCGGGACGCGGGACATAAGCGTGGACATCAGCGTCATCGCGGCGACGAACCACGACCTGAAGGCGCTCGTAAAGAAGGGGGATTTCAGGGAAGACCTCTACCACAGGCTGAACGTTCTCAGCTTCGAGCTGCCGGCCCTCAGGGACAGGAAGGAGGACATACCGTACCTGACGGATCACTTCGTTTCGTTCTTCAACGTCGATCTCAGCAAGAACATCACGGAGATCCCGGAGGAGATAAAAAAGACGTTTCTCAATTACAACTGGCCGGGGAACGTGAGGGAGCTCCGGAGCACGATAGAGCGCGCCGTACTCCTCAGCGAGGACAGGGTGCTTAACCCGAGGTATCTCAAGCTCGAAGACGGCGACAGCCTGAAGGTGCAGAACTCGGAAGAGAAGATGGTTATAGACGTTCCCATCGAGGACGCGTCGCTCTACCAGATAGAAAAGAAGGTAATCATCAAGGCGCTCGACCACAACAACTGGAACCAGACGAAGACCGCCGAGATGCTCGGCATAACCCGCGAGGTGCTCAGGTACAGGATGAAGAAGTGGGGGCTTTTAAGCTGACGCGTTACCAGGCGCCGGTATAAAATCCCGGCTCTCCGGCTATCCTTATAAGATATATAACAGGGCTCCGGAGCGCGACGCGCCGAAGCCGGGGAGACCGTAATGAAAAGAGCCGCACTATTTTTCGTATTCGCGTTATTCGCCGTATCGTCGCTTGCCGCGCACGCGTTCGCCGAAGACGCGGGCAAGCCCGGCGCGGGGGAGAAGAAGTACGAGAAGGCGACGTTCGCCGGGGGGTGCTTCTGGTGTATCGAGCCGCCGTTCGACAAGATGGACGGCGTTATAGACACGATAGCCGGGTACACGGGCGGGACCGTGAAGAACCCGACGTACCGGGAGGTATCGACCGGGACCACGGGGCACGCGGAGGCGGTCGAGATCATATTCGACCCGGAGGTGGTGAGCTACGACGAGCTCCTGGACGTGTATTGGCTCAACATCGATCCCACGGACGCGGGAGGGCAGTTCGCCGACAGGGGGAGCCAGTACAGGCCGGAGATCTTCTATCACTCCGAGGCCCAGAGGAAGGCGGCCGAGGCCTCGAAGAAAAAACTCGGCGAGTCCGGGAAGTTCAGCGATCCCGTCGTCGTCGGGATAACGGAGGCCGCGGAGTTCTACCCCGCCGAGGAATATCACCAGAGCTACTACAAGAAGAACGAGCTCAAGTACAAGATGTACAAGTACGGCTCGGGAAGGCAGAGCTTCATCGACAAGCATGGTGGGGAAGGGTCTTCCGACTAAGCCGCTCTCTCCGGCGGCCTCTCCTGAGGGGAGAAAACCGGCGGGCGATTTCCCGGGTGATTCCTTGCCGCCGCCGAGTATACTTTTAAGGATGCTGAAGAGGCTTTTACTCATTCCCGCCGCGGTGTTTCTAATCTATGGGTGCGGCGGAAACGAGCTCCGCTACACGCTCGCGAACGATTCCTACCGGTGCGAGGACTTCGACGTAATAAAGGAGAAGATGGTCGTCCTCATAAACAAGGCCAGGTCGCAGAGCCGTAACTGCGGGTACAAGATATTCACGCCCGTGGGAAGGGTCGAGTGGAACCCGACGCTCGCCCGCGCCGCGCTCGCGCATTCGGTGGACATGGCGACGGGGGATTTCGTAAGCCACGAAGGGTCGGACGGGACGGATGTGTCGGACAGGGTGGAAAAGCTCGACTACGAGTGGGCGATGGTGGGGGAGAACATATCCGTGGGAAGGGAGTCGTCCGAGGACGTGGTGGCGGCGTGGCTGAGGAGCCCGGTGCACTGCGAGGTGCTGATGCAGCCCCGCATCACGGAGATAGGCGGGGCGTGTTTTCACAACAAGGACACGAAGAACAAGACCTACTGGACGGTCGTCTTCGCCGCCCCCAAGCCCGGGAGCGCGCGGCTACTCGCCGAGAATAGCTATAGGGCGCACCCATCCCGCGCTCGCGCCCTTGACCTTAACGGGCGGGCAGGCCACCTTGAACCCGAAGGGCGGCAACAGGTCGAGGTTGGTCAGCTTTTCTATCTGGCAGTATTCCTTTTCGATACCCGCGAAGTGCGCCCCCCAGAGGACGCTCGCGTCGCCCGTCCGCTTGAACTCTTCCGTCATGTTCTTAAACGGCCTGTCCCACCCTGCGGAGTCGGTCCCCATCACTTTAATCCCCTGATTACAGAGCCAGAGCGTCGATTCCCTCCCGAGGCCGGGGAACGTGCTCCAGTACTCGGGAGTGCCCCAGAGCCTGTCGGCCTCCGTCATGACAAGCACTATGTCGAACGGTTTCAGCTCGTAGTCGATCCTGTCGAGCGCGGCTTCGAGATCGCCTGTCGAAATGAGCTCCCCCGGTTTTTTGTGCCGCATGTCGATGACGACGCCGTCGCCGTAGAACCATTCGACGGGCATCTCGTCTATCGTGCGCGCCTTTTTACCCTCGGAGACGGGGTGATAATGCCAGGGGGCGTCCATGTGCGTGCCGACGTGTGTGCCGAGAGTGACGTACTCGTTCGCCCAGCCGAGCCCGCCGGGGAGATCGCCTACCTCGCACTCTAAACGCATGGCGACGTACTCCGCCGTGTCTTCGTGTCGCTCGTATCTTATTTCGAGCCGCTGGTGCTCGGGGCCCGGCGCGGGCTCGACCTTTCTCGAGAGGTCGATTATTCGTTTTTGAGCCGTCATACTGCTATTATATTTGGAATCCCGGTCATTTAAAAGCGAGGTGAAGGTGGCGAAAGGAGACTCGTGCCTGCCGAGGAGGCTCGGGCAGAGCACGCTCGGAATCTCGCCCGTCGGGCTCGGGACGGTGCAGCTCAGCGGGGGGAGGGGGCTTTCGGGGCTGCTCTGGCCCCCGCTCTCGGCGGACGACATAAAGGAGATTGTGCGCGTCTCCGTCGAGGGCGGCGTAAACTGGTTCGACACCGCCGAGCTCTACGGGAGGGGTGAGTCCGAGGCCTCGCTCGCCCGCGCCCTCGCAGAGCTCGGCATGAAGAGGGAGAGCGTCGTCATAGCCGACAAGTGGTGGCCGCTCCTCCGGACCGCGGGCTCAATAACGAAGACGATTGGCGAGCGGCTATCGCGCCTCGGAACGGATTACATAGACCTCCACCAGATACACAACCCGTATTCGTTCTCCTCGATAAAAGCACAGATGAAGGAGATGGCGAAGCTCGTGGAAAACGGGAAGGTGAGATACGTCGGCGTTAGCAATTTCTCCGCCGAGGATATGAGAAAGGCGCACATGGAGCTTTCGCGCATGGGGCTCGCCCTCGTGTCGAACCAGGTGAATTACAGCCTCGTCCGGAGGGAGATAGAGACGAACGGTGTGCTCGACGCGGCGGAGGACCTCGGTATGACGATCATCGCGTATTCGCCGCTCGGGCGGGGAATTCTCACGGGGAAGTTCCACGAGAACCCGGAGCTCCTCGGGACGAGGAATATTTTCAGGAGGTACTACGGGT
>JADLGH010000108.1 GCA_020849425.1 Candidatus Dadabacteria bacterium | reverse complement strand
TATCCCCGAGGCCGAAAGGTCGTCGGCAAGCGTGACGAGCTTTTTGAGAGAATCCGTAAACGGGGAGAGGTCGAAAATCTGGGAGCCTATGTGCGCGTCGATCGCGACGACGTCGATGCCCTTCATGGCGCCGGCTTTTCTGTAGACTTCGGCGGCCCTTCCAATTTCGATCCCGAACTTGCTCTTCTTAAAGCCCGTCGAGATGTAGGGGTGCGTCCCGGGGTCGATGTCGGGATTCACGCGAAGGGCGATCGGGGCCCTTTTACCGAGCCCGGAGGCGATTTCGTTAAGAAGCCCGAGCTCCTCGACCGACTCGACGTTGAAGAAGAGTATCCCCGCTTCGAGCGCGGCCTTCATCTCCTCGGCCGTCTTCCCGACGCCTGAGAAGACGACCTTCGACGTGTCTCCCCCCGCCCTCTTCACGCGTATGAGCTCTCCGAGCGATACGATGTCGAATCCCGAGCCGAGTCCGGCGAAAGACTTGAGTATGGCGAGGTTGGAATTTGCCTTAACCGAGTAGCATATAAGCGTGGCGACGTCCGAGAACGCGTCACTGTAGGCCGTAAAGGCATTTTTAAGGGCTGCGTAGCTGTAGACGTAGCACGGCGTGCCGACGGAGTCCGCTATCCCGGACAGTGGTACTTCCTCGGCGTAGAGTTCGCCGTCCTTGTAACGAAATGCCTCGCTCATGAAAAGGATTCTCCCGAAATTTTACTCGAAACAATTTACACGAAATTACCTAAATGAAAACAGAAACGGCCCCGGGACCGTACGGGCCCCGTCCGGGGGATCAGAGCCGCCCTTTAAGGTATTTGTCGAGATAATCGAGCCTGTCGTTTCCCCAGAACATCTTGTCGTCGACGAATATGGTGGGCGCCCCGAAGGCCCCGCGCGCCGCCGCCCGGGACGTTTCGTCCTTGAGCCTGTCCTTTATTTCCTGCTCGACTATCCTGGCCATGAACCAGTCGGGGTCGATGCCGACTTCACTCACCGCCGCCCTCAGAATACCGTCCTGGCTCAGGTCCTTCCCCTCGGTCCAGTACAGCCTGAAGAGATGACGATTGTACGGAAGCAGGAGTCCCCTTTCGGAGGCGGCGAAGGCCCCGCGCATCGGCTTTACGCTTATGAGCGGAAAGTGCTCCGGGAATTCGAACTCGACCCCGTAGTAGCGGGACGTATCTGCCAGATCCTTCTTGAGGTAAGCGATCTTGTTCTCGATCTGTACAGCGGGCTTGACGCCGGTTTCGTTGAAAACCCCGCCGAGAAGAAACGGCTTCCATTCGAGCTCGGCCCCGTTGTCCTCGCAGACCTTCTCTATCCTCGTCGACGCGATGTACGTATAGGGACTGCTGAAATCGTAGTAGAATTCGACCTTCTTCGGCATTTGGCCTCTCCCGCGAGATTGCTTTTCAGGTGGATTATAAAAAATGCGGCGTTCCATATCAAGCTCGCGGCCCTGGAAGCGCGTCCCGCCGCCATGCCAGATTGACCCGTCACCCCCTTGTGATAAACTCACGTATATAATTATAACCGGCTAAAATGACCAGCAATTTTACATTCAACGGCCTACGGGTCACCGCATTCGAAAGCAGGCGTGCGAAGGAAATAGAGAAGCTCATTCTCTATCACGGCGGCGTCCCCCGCATAGCGCCGTCGATGCGCGAGGTCCCGCTCGCCAAATCCGCCGAGGCGCTCAGGTTTGCGAAGAGCCTCATCGACGGGAAGCTCGACATCGTAATATTCATGACCGGCGTCGGCGCGAGAGCCCTCACGGAAGCGGTGACGACGAAACACCCACGCGGCGAATTCATAAATGCGCTCAAGAAGACGACCGTCGTCGCGCGCGGGCCGAAGCCCGTCGCCGCGCTTCGCGAAATGGACGTCTCACCGGACATAACCGTCCCCGAGCCCAACACGTGGCGGGACGTTCTTAACACGCTCGACGGCGAGATCGAGCTCAAGGGGAAGAGGGTAGCTGTCCAGGAGTACGGCATATCGAACGACGACTTTCTCGAAGCGCTAAGGAACCGTGGGGCCAGGGTAACCCCTGTGCCGGTTTACAGGTGGGACCTTCCGGAGGACACCGCGCCCCTTCGCGAGGCTATAAAGGCCATAACGGAAAAGAAGGAAGACATATCGCTCTTCACGAGCTCGCAGCAGATTTATAACCTTTTCAAGGTAGCCGACGACGAAGGGCTGACGGAGGGCCTCAAGGAAGGCTTCAGGAACGTCGCCATAGGCTCCATAGGGCCGACGACGACCGAGGCGCTCACGAGGTTCGGCCTTTCGCCGGATTACGAGCCGGACAGCCCGAAGATGGGGAACCTGGTACGCGAAATGGCGAGGACTGGCGGCGATCTCCTAAGGAAAAAGAGGATCGCGCACAGAAACGGCGTCGATACGAGTAACTGGCGCCGCGTCGAAATGGTGTGGGAAAAGGATTTCGAGAAGCTCCGTAAAGAGGCCGTCAGGAACTCCGTGTTCATGAAGTCCTGCAGGAGGGAAAAGACGGATTACACGCCCGTCTGGCTGATGCGCCAGGCCGGGAGATTCATGCGGGAATACAGGGAGCTCCGCGCCAGGGTGTCGTTCCTCGATCTCTGCAAGACGCCCGAGCTCGCGGCAGAGGTGACGCTGAGCGCTGTAGACCGTCTCGGCGTGGACGCGGCGATCATATTCTCGGACATTCTGGTGATACTGGAGCCGCTCGGCGTAGGGCTCGAATTCTCGAAGGGCGACGGGCCGAAGATACTAAAGCCCGTCCGCTCCGGAAAGGCCGTAGACGGGCTCTCGGACTTCGACTCCGAAAGCCTCGGGTTCGTATACGAGGCCGTGTCGATCACGCGCCGCGCGCTCGACCCCGAAAAGGCGCTCATAGGATTCGCAGGCGCTCCCTTCACCATCGCTTCATATGCCATCGAGGGCGGCGGCTCGCGGAACTACGAGAACACCAAGGGCCTCATGTACAAGGACCCGGGCGCGTGGCACACGCTCATGGAGAAGCTTACGGCGGCAACCGCCGCGCACCTTAACGCCCAGATAAAGGCCGGGGCCGACGCCGTTCAGCTCTTCGACAGCTGGGTCGGATGCCTGTCGAAGGACGACTACAAAGACTTCGTCCTCCCGCACATGAAGAAGCTCGTTCGCTCCATAACGAAAAACGTGCCCGTCATACACTTCGGCACGGGTACGGGGGCGCTCCTCGAATCGATGAAGGAATCGGGCAGCGGGGTGATAGGGTTCGACTGGAGGGTGGACCTGGGCGAGGCCTGGAAGAGGGTCGGATACGACGTAGCGGTGCAGGGGAATCTCGACCCCGTCGTACTGTTCGCACCCCCCGCGGAGATAAAAAAGAGGGCGAAGGTTATTCTCGACAAGGCCGAGGGGAGACCCGGCCACATATTCAATCTCGGGCACGGCATATTGCCGCGCACGCCCGTCGAAAACGTGCTCGCGCTGGTAGACGCCGTGCACGAATTTTCGTCCGGGGAATAATCTTTCGGACCCGTGCGACTCAAGGGAGAAATTTATGAATCACGATTTCGATGCTGTGCTTCTCATAGGATATGGCGGCCCGGAAGCGCCGGAAGAAATAAGGCCATTTCTCAGGCGGGTAGCCGAGGGGAGACCGATACCCGAAGAGCGCCTCGAAGAAGTAGCCCACCATTACGAGCTCATAGGCGGGAGGTCGCCGCTTAACGAATACACTTACAAGCAGGCCCGCGCGCTCGAAGCCGGGCTCGCCGGAAAGGGGCTTGCCATCCCCGTTTACGTAGGGATGAGGAACTGGAATCCGTTTATTATCGACACGATAAAGGAGATGTCGGAGAAAGGCGTGAAGAAGGCCGTCGGCATGATAATGGCCGCCCATCAATGCGACGCGAGCTGGGAAAGATACCAGATGGACGTCGAGGAAGCGCTCGCCTCGGCGGGTGGGAATATCGAATTCGTCTACGCCCCTCCCCTGTTCGACCATCCGCTTTTCATCGAGGACTCGGCAGACAGGGTAGCCGAATGCCTCGCCGCAATACCCGAAGCCGAGAGGGGCGAAACGATGATCCTCTATTCGGCGCACAGCATACCGACCCCGATGGCCGAGAGCTCGCCCTACGTCGGGCAGCTCACCGAGACGGCGAGGCTCGTATCGGAGCGGCTCGGGCACGGCAAATGGAGGCTTGTCTATCAGAGCCGGAGCGGCCGCCCGCAGGACCCGTGGCTGGAGCCCGACGTCTGCGACGTGATTCACGAGCTCGCGAAGGAAGGGGTGAAGAACGTCATCGTCCAGCCGATAGGATTCCTCTGCGATCACGTGGAGGTCCTCTTCGACATAGGCATCGAGGCGAAAGAGGCGGCGGACGAGGCCGGGATAAATCTCCTTCGCGCGAAGACCGTCAACGACGATCCGAAATTCATAAGCGCCATGAGCGAAGCCGTGGAAGGCGTTTTAAACGGCCGCGCCTGAGTGGGGCCGGACGCCCCGCTCGGGCGGAGACAAAAAAATTCACAACCCCTCGGCGTGCAGTGGTCACCTAAGAGACAAACATCAAATTACCGGGGACATTCCGATGAACTGTATACAGAAGGAATTTACGCTTCGGCCGAAGGGCCGGGGGTTTCATCTGGTGACGAGGGATATCGCGGGGCATATTCCGGAGCTTGCGGAGTTCACAGTCGGCGTCGCGCACGTATTTATCTGCCACACGTCCGCTTCGCTGACGATCAACGAAAACGCCTCGCCCGACGTGAGGGTGGACTTCGAATCCCACTTCAATGAATACGTCCCCGAGAATGCGCCGTATTACAGGCACACGCTGGAAGGACCGGACGACATGCCGGCGCACATAAAGGCGTCGCTGCTGGGAAGCTCGGTTTCGATCCCGGTAAGGGACGGGAGGTTCAACATGGGCACCTGGCAGGGGATATATCTCTGCGAGCATAGGGACCACGGCGGCCCGCGAAAGATAATCGTCACGATTTTCGGAGAGAGGAATCCGAAATAGCCGCCGCGCCTTATCTCCTCCCGATCAGATACCCCGCTATAAACCCGAGCGCCAGAATCCCGGCCAGCTTTTTCCCGCTGTGTATGGGAATGTAGCGAGTCCCCTCTTCGCTCACCTCTATAACGCCGATGGGCCTCGCCGCCGCCCCGCATCCCGCGCCGCCTTCTTCCTTATCGTGTTCCCCGTCGCCGGCGTCCTTCTTCCCGAACCCACCGCCGAATCCGTAGGCTACCTTTGCTACCGGGATAATCGTCTTCCCGTGCGCCTCGACGGGGTCGCCGTAAACGGCCCTGACATTCGCGCCCGATTGAAGCTTCTCCGCGATCGGCTCCAGAATTTCTTTAAGTCCCATGATTATCTACCTCCCGATCAGACTCTATTACCAAGGATACTGGATATTACGGCCAGTTGGCCTCGGAATCCCGAAGAAACGTTCGATATCGGCGCTTTGTTGCCGGGCTTCCCGGCAGTATATTATTTCCCGGCACTAAAATTACAGAATGGAGGAAGACACATGGCGGAACTGAGTCGCGGCAAAACGGAAGTCAAAGGGTTTGCGAGTAAGGAGATGGATTTTCAGCTTATGCGCCAGCTCGGCTCGACGTATTACGGCGGGGCCTCGGCCGGCGAATGCCTTTCCACGGCGGCGCGCATCGTGGACGGCGACCCGGCGAGCTGGGCGGCCGAATTTTCGAGCCTCGGCGAATGGCAGCAGAAGGACGCCCACAAGCGCGCAGCCAAAGGGCACACGATAAGCGCGCGCGATCAATTCCTTAAGGCCTGTAACTCCTTCAGGGCCGCCGAGTAGTATACGCCCCCTCTCGACCCCGTCCACAGGGAGCTCGGGCTAAAATCACGCTACTGCTTCGGGCAGGCGATGAATCACGCGTGGCATACGTTCGAAGAGGCAATGGTGACGTATAAAAGCGTCGAGCTCCCGGTTTACATTATGTCCCCCGGCCCCGAGCCGATAAAGAGAAAGACCCTTCTCATAGTAAGCGGATTCGACGGCACCCTCGAAGAGGAATACATAATGCACGGCTATCCGGCGCTCGAGCGCGGGTATAACGTGGTCCATTTCGCAGGCCCCGGCCAGATGGACATGTACCGGTTTTTCTCGAATACACACTTCGAGCCCGATTTCGAGAACGTAACCGGCACCGTCATCGATTACATAAAGGACAGGCCAGAGATAGACATGGAAAGGCTGGCGCTCATGGGCATCAGCTTCGGGGGATATTTCGCGACGCGCTCCGCCGCCCACGAGCCGAGGATAAAGGCGCTCATAGCCAACTCGCCGATCATCGACCTCCACGCCTATCTCGTCGGATTTACAGGGTTTGACCCTGCCGGGCTGCCGGACGACCAGAATTTTACCGTGGCCGACATACCGAACATCCCGGACGAAGTATTCCCGAGAGAGAAAAAGGTCAGCGCCGAAAGCCTCATTATACGTTACGGCCAGCCGTCGTTCAGGGACGCCTTCGTGTATATAAAGGAATTTAAGGTCGGCGAGGCGATTAAGAATATAAAGTGTCCTTCGCTGGCCCTTGTAGGATCCGGAGAGGGCGGAGAGCCCGAGGCCCAGTACAAGACGTTCGTCGAGAGCGTATCCGGCCCGGTGTCGAAATACGAGTTCACGGAATTCGAAGGCGCGGACACGCACTGCCAGGTAGGGAACCCGTCCTTTGCCGCAGCCGTAGCTTACGACTGGCTGGACGAGGTTTTCGGATGACGAACGGCATACAAAAACCCCGTGTGCCGCTGTAGAAACCGGCGGTTATAATATAGAAGCTGTCTGCCATAAAAATGCGGATACTTTAAACGAAACGCGGAACTGAAATGAGAAAAACCTTATATAGTCATATGAGAGATTTCTGTTTGTTAACGCTTCTCTTGGTCCTGCCCTTTTTCCAGGCTTCGGGCGCAGCGGGAGGCGAAGACGAGATAATAAAGCTCGGGAAATGGACGGAACCCGGGCTCGAAACGCTGATGACGGAGTCCGCCTCCGCGGGGGGCATAGGGGAGCGTATCGGGTTCATATCGGCGGAATTCCTCGGCACGCCCTACGTCGCCGATACGCTCACTGGCAACGCGGGCACGCCCGAGGTCTTCACGATAGACCTCGAAGGGATGGACTGCTTCACGTACGTCGATTACGTCGAGGCCTTGAGCCTCTCGGGCTCGTTTCCGGATTTCGAAGAGAATCTTAGGAAGATCCGCTACAAGGACGGCGTAGTGGCGTTTCAGAACCGGAACCATTTTTTCTCGGACTGGACGATAAACAATTCAGGTAAGGTGAAGGACGTGACTCGCGTGGTCGGCGGCGGCAAGACCCGGTCGGCTTCGAAGTCCCTTAACCTCAAAAAGGACGGCGCTGTTTACCTGCCCGGCATACCGGTTAAAAACCGCACCATTTATTATATTCCGTCTTCCGAAATAGACGGCGAAATGACTTCGAACCTCCGGACGGGCGACTACGCAGGCATCTTCACGGAGATAGACGGGCTCGACGTCTCGCACACGGGCATAATCGTCAAGAAGGGGAATACGGCATACCTGAGACACGCATCTTCGAGAAAAAGCAACTTGAAAGTCGTAGACGAGAACCTCACCGAATACATGCAAAATAAACCGGGACTGGTCGTTTACAGGCCGGTCGGGCAAGGCGCGAATTGACGACCCCGGAAGAATACGTACTCGAGGCCGTAGACCACTACTATAACGGCGAATTCGAGCAAGCGATCGCGGTCCTGGGCAAGGCCATCGAGCTCAGACCGGATTTCGCCGAGGCGTGGTACAACAAGGGAATCACGTACTCCGTCATGGGACGGCCCGACGAGGAGCTGGGCGCCTACGAAAAGGCGCTCGGGATAAACCCGGAATACGCAGAGGCGTGGAATAACAAGGCCTCCGTCCTCGGGAAGCTCGGCAGGCTCGAAGAATCGCTGGCGGCGGCCGAGAAGGCCGTCGCGCTCAAGCCCGATTTCGCCGTCGCGTGGTGCAACAAGGGGGCCGCCCTCAGCGGGCTCGACAGGGACCTCGAAGCCGTCACGGCGTACGACAGGGCGATCGCCCTTCAGGGGAACTACGTCGAGGCCTGGTACAATAAGGCCGTCTCGCTCCACAACCTCGCAAAACCGAACGGCGCGCTCAAGGCGTATAACAGAACGCTCGAGCTCAAGCCCGATTATGCCGAAGCCCTGTATAACAGGGCGGGGCTTTTCGCCGGCTCCGGAGAAATCGCCAAGGCCGCCGAGGACCTCGTGCGCGCCGTCGAGCTCGACCCCGCGCTCAGGGACAAAGCCCTTTCGGACCCCGATCTCGGCCCGCTCGTACTCTAACCGGATGTAAATTTTTCGAATTAATGCTACTCTTATAGCTGCCCGCCAGTTATCGCAAAGGAGGCCGCAAATGACCGACAAGGTAAAAGAATTAACGGATCTTTCCAAAGAGAGCATGAAGGCGAGAGCCAACCTCGACAGGATTCTCGATTTCGTAGACCTCATAAACAAGAGGGCCGAGGAAATTGAAGGCGACGTCGCCGCCCCGGGCGACGGCATAAAGGATCTCTCGGACAAGATGGGGGAGTACATAGACCAGATTAAATCCCGCGTCGACGAAGAGCTCAACAAGATCCCCGTAGACCCGGACGAGACCAAAGAGGCCGCAGAAAAGCTGCTCCTGGATCATGGGAACCTGCCGCAGGTCATAGCGTGGGCCGACACACAAAAGAGCGGACACAAGCAGGGC
>JADLGH010000107.1 GCA_020849425.1 Candidatus Dadabacteria bacterium | reverse complement strand
ATGCACCTCACCTTTTCGAGGTATTCCTCGTCGTGGCCCGAGCTCGCCTTGAGCACCGCCGAATTGTCCTCGGCCAGGTGTATGCAGATGTAGTCGGCCTTCGTTACGATCTGCCTCAGGCTCGATACCGTGAACTCCATTATCTCGTCGAAGTCGGCCGAGCTGTGGGCGCTCCGAGTGATCGCGCTTATTATCTTCTCGTAGCTCTCTTTCTTCGAGAGCTTTTCTATCTTGTCCCTGAGCGACCGCTCGGACGCTATGAGCGATTCGACGAACCGGGCGTTGCCCATCGCGATTTCTATCTGCCGCGATACTATGTCCACCACCCTGAGCTCGTCCGACCTGAAGGCGTTCTTCGTGTCGGTCGCTATGCACAGGGCCCCGAGCACCTTGCCGTTGCCTTTGAGCGGGACCAGGACGTAGCTCTTTATGCCGAGCTCTCTCCCCGCCGGCCCGATGTGAATGTCGTCGTCCGTGTCGGGGATGTAAAGCGTCCGCCCGTCGATGATCGTCCGCCACACGGCCCCCTTCGGGAACTGTACGCGCCCGGCGCGCCTTATGAACCATTCGGGGTAGCCCCTGTGCGCGTGCACGACGGCGACGGAGCCCTCGGCGAGGTAAATCGAGACGTGGTTCACGGTCTTCATATTCTGCTGTATCGCCTGGACGGCGTTTTCCAGCACCGTCCGGAGATCGACCGCCTTGTGCACGCTCCTCGTCACGATTCCGACCACGGTCTCGTACCTGTTTATCTTCGAAAGATGGTCGAGGGTTTCCCTGAGCCTGTCCTCGGCGTCGAGGAGGCGCGATACGTCGAGCGCGACGGCGGCGTACACCCGTGAGCCGCAGCACTCCGTCGCCCTGACGTGCATGTCCACCGGGTAGCAGGTGCCGTCATTCCTGAAAAGGTACGTGGAAAATCCCGCCTTCGGGGACGCCCCCGAACGGAGAGGCTCCAGGTGCTTGTCCACGCTGCCGGACTTCGTGACGTCGTAAAAAGTGAGCGAGTATAGCTCCCCGGCCGTGCAGCCCAGGCTTTCGAGCATCTTTCCGTTGGCGTACATGAACCTCAGGTTCTTCGTATCGAGGACGCATATCTCGAATGCCGATTCTTCGAGTATGGAGCCCAGGTGCGTGAGGTGATCGAGCTCGGAGCCGAGCTCGCCGATGCGGGAACCGAGACGGCGGTTTTCCTCCGAGAGGGATTTGATTACGGATAAGAGCTCTTCCCGGCTCTTCCCCGAAAGCTCATCATCCGTAATCGGGATTTGTATTCTTTGGTCGTTGTCCATTCCGGCTATTTGCCCTGATGTGCTCGGGGTTTCTTCACCCAATGGGCGATTCGTCGCTTTTTCTGTCTCCCTTTTTTCTGCTTGCGGCATGTCTGTAGGCCCTTGCAAGAACTATGGGGGCTACAAGGTCTGCCGGCCTGGTGACGGTGCGTGTCCGACGCCGCCGGGCCCGGTTCGCTGGAGGCTGCCCCGTACCGGCGTATACGAACAGGAGCAATCTCCCCGGGACCCCGGTTTACCCGGCCCCGGTTAAAATTCCTGCCGGTCTGCGCGGGCAGTATCCAACGCCGCCCGTTCCTGGAACCGCCGGCTCTTCGGATTGTTGTCTGCCTCTCTCATGACTAATGATTACCGATTCTCCGTCTCGAAGCTACCGGAATTTAAATCGAGCGAAGAACTCCCCGGGGTGCCGTTTCGTCCGTGCCGACGCCTCTCCATCCCACCGGCCTTCCCCTCCGGAAGACGGCCGGTAGTCCCCGGCAACACAAGACTTTATCGCGCATGAGCCCTACTCGTCATTATCGTGCTTCCGTATTTCAATGTCAATACGTTATAAACGCATTTGCCAAAATATCTTTTTATCTATCTATCTTTATACTGCGAAGGGAGCGGGCTGGCGCCCATCGGGGACGGCGGCGGGCCGGCGAAAGAGGGGGTGGACCGGATACCTTTCTGCCGCCACCGGCTGCCGGGCCTGGTGCGTAATCGCCGGTAAGGGGGGCGGGCCTTTCGGCGCGCGTTCCCTGTGAGGGGAGGGGGCTACCCTTGCTCGCGGGCCGCGTCGGCGACTTCGGTCATATCCGCACTTAGTTTATGCCATTTGTCGGCCCCGATCTTGTCGAGGAGGGTCTTCTGGGCCTTCTGCCAGAGCGGGAAGGCGGATGCGAGCTTTTGCTTGCCCTTGCGTGAGAGGGTTATTATCTTCTCCCTCCGGTTCTTTCCCGGCTTCACGGCCACGAAGCCCTGTTTCTCGACGGTTACGAGGTTCCTGGCGAGTGTGCTCTGGTCGATGCCGAGGAACTCCGCGAGCGTCTTGAAATTCGTCGATTTCATAAACCCCACCGCGACGAGTATCAGGAACTGGTTACTCTTGAGATCGGCGCTCTTTAGCGCGTCGTCGTAGAAGTTTATTACCACCCGCGCCGTTTTCCTGAACTCGTAGCACATGCAGTCCAGGCATTCGTCCAGTGCAAGGTCGGTGAAGCCGGGGTTCCCGCCGGCCTTTCTGGTTTTGGATGTCATTTTCATATTCGGCATATTATATACCAATTTTACCGGATATAAAGCGATGCAAAAGTCCTAAGTCCAACTTATCATTAATGTTAACGTTATTTGCCCGTGTCCTCGAAGGAAGCGTCGACGGGCTTTGACTCGGGGGAGCCTTTCTGCCTCAGCCATATAGACAGCAGCACGATAGAGGCGACGGCGAGGAACTCGCTCTGCCAGTTTTGAAACGATTCGAACCAGAAACGCGCATTCATTATATAATCCGGCCACGACGCCGGCTCCCCTCCCGACATTAGCTCCTTCTCGTTGTAATCCTTCAGGCTTCCGTTGAAGTGCAGCACGAAGGACACCAGAAACAATAATAAAAATCCCAGAGAAAGAGAGTTTTCGTAGAGCTTCAGCCAAATTCCTCCCTTCCTCACGGGCCAGGGAGAGCCGGGCCGGGGCTCGGGCGTCTTTTCGGAGCTGTCCTCGCGGTCGAGCCTCTTCGATTCGGAAGACCCCGCCTGCCTCAACGATACGGTCAGGAGCACGTAAATCGCCATCTGGAGGAACTCGCTCTCCCAGTTCTCGAACGTCGCCTGTATAAAATGGCCGCTCGAAACGTATTCCGTAATGGTGGCCGGCGGAGCCCCCTCGTCCTCGCGCTCGTCGTTGTAGACGCTGTAGCCGGTGAGGATCTGCGCCGCGAGGAAGACGATCATCAGGCCCAGGAGGGTGAGGCTGAGGCCGTTCCTGTAAAGAAACGAATGGCGGCTCCCTTCGCTCATACCAAGAACGTTAACACATACGGGACCCGCATCGGACCAAAATTACCGTGTGCCCGGAAGGCCCGGCGCGCCGTTCCTTTAACGGCCCTCCTCCGCAGGTTCTATCTCCAGGCGGGTCGCCTTCGGAAGCTCCGTAACGCTGATTGTGGTCGGCGGCGAAGAAAGGTCGATGCCCTCTATCTCGAGCTTGTTCTTGAGCCTCTTCCTGAGCTCGCGTCCGACGTCCCACTGCTTTAGCGGCAGCGTCTTTATCATGCTCTTTATCAAGTAGGAGTTCGCGGCGAAGCTGTCCACGCCCAGTATCTGTATGGGCTCCAGTATAAAGCCGCCGAAGAGCGGGTCCGCCGCCAGCTCTTCCCCGACGCGCCTGATGACGTCCGAGACGCGGTCGGTGTCTTCCTTGTAAGAGACGCTCACGTCTATGACGTACCTTGCCCATCCCTTGCTGCGGTTGGCGAGCTGCGTCACCGTCCCGTTCGGAAAAACGTGTACCGTCCCCTCGAGGTCGCGTATGACTATCGTCCTGAAATTGATTTCCTCGACGGTGCCGCCCGTGCCGTTGACGACGGCTACGTCGCCCACGCGCACCTGGTCTTCCATGATCATGAAGAATCCGCTTATTATGTCGCGGACGAGATTCTGAGCGCCGAAGCTCACCGCCAGCCCCATGATGCCCGCGCCGGCTATGATCGGCGCTATGTCGACGCCGAGCTCGCGGAGAACTATCATCGCCGCGATGCTCCATATGACGATGAACACGAGATGTTTCAGGAGATTCCGGACCGTCGTGAGCCTCCTGCCGGTTTCGAGCGCGCTTTCGAACGCCCCGCTCCGGACGGCTATCCTCGCTTCGAGCCTGTCTATGAGCCTGTATACGAGCTTGACCGCGACGAACGCGATTACGACGATCAATAATATCCTGAGCCCCGACGTGACGAGCCAGTCGAGCGTGCTTCGGGCGAATTCGGGGTCGGTAACGCGTGTGATGTAGTCTTCTATCATGAGTGCACCTCCGGTTGAGCTTTATGCATGTCCGCGCCTGGGCAGCCTGTTTAGTCCTGCGTGAAGACCGGACGCCAGCGGGACGGGCGAGCGCCGCCGTGCGCCGCTCCCGGGGCGGAAGCTGAAACCCCTGCCGCCCGGCATCCGCCGCTCGGACGCGGCCGGATTACATCCCGGGCAGGGCCAGTTGAAATTAACTATAACATACGCTCACCGGGGCACGCGGGGCAGGGGGCGATGGATATTAGAAAGCGCATTCAGGCGTGTCAACCGAAATTATCTCGCTTATGCCCGGCCGGTTTCCAGCTCCGGGAACTTCGCGACGAGAAACTCAAATCATAAAGGCGTCGCGCTTTCATGCTCAATATTAAGATAGTAACGTGTATGTTTCAATTGACCTTTTTTCCAGAGCGCGCCCTTGTCGACAAGATCCCTTAAGTCCCTGGTCGCCGTCGCACGAGAGGTATCTGCAATACGGATATAGTTCTCGGCGCTGAGGCCGCCTTTGAACCCGTCGACACCTTCCCTGAACATCCGCGCGATGACTTTTTCCTGCCGCTCGTTCAGCCTGCCGCGCAGCCGGTCGTAGAGCCTGGTTTTCTCTATCAGGAAGTTGATCAGGCTTTGCGTATAGCCCTGCGCGTCCAGGATTGTTCGGGCGAAATACAGGAGCCAGTCCGTTATTTCCAGTTTTTTATTGTTCAGCTCCAGGGCCCTGTAATAATTTTTCCTGTGTTTTTCGATCATGTATGAAAGCGATATGAGGGTAGGGCGCCCGAGACTCATGGACAGCGATTTTTCTGAAATGGCGCGCCCCAGCCTGCCGTTTCCGTCTTCGAAGGGATGGATGGAAACAAAATACAGGTGGGCGACGCCGGCGCGTGTTAAGGTCCCGCTCGTATTGCCGGTATTAAACCACTCTATAAAGCGACCCATCTCCATTTTTATGTCGGATGAGGGCGGCGCTTCAAAATGTATAATCGGCTCCTGATACTTTCCCGATACCACACGCATAGCCTCTTTGTGGGTCCGGTATCGGCCGATATCGCGTAAATCACTGCGGCCGGTCAGGAGCATCATATGCCAGGAAAAGAGCATTTCATGTGAGAGCGGCGTGTTATAGCTCCTGTAAAGATCGACCATCATTTCTGCAATTCCTTTTTCTGCCGACGGTATGCCGCGCCTCGGTGTGTCCAGGCCGAAATTCCGGGCGATGGAAGACTGAACTGAATCCCTGTCCAGGATTTCGCCCTCGATGGCCGAGGTAGTCAGCGCCTCATCGGTTATGATCTCGATCGTCAGGGCGCGTTTATCGTCATCGGAAAAGCTTTTGAGAGCGCCGATCAGGACGCCCGACTGGTGAAGGAATTTTGCCTCCAAATAAGCCAGGGCCTCTCTGTCGAAGCTGAATTCAGGCCAGTTTTTTTGTTGCCAGTTCCATGTCATGAGCCATATACCCTGCTTGTATAACTCATATTACCATACATTTGCGAGTTATAGAAACATGTTTTATAGCTCATGCGGCGTAGCGAGGAGTCCTTTTTCCCGCCGATTCCGGTTAAACCAAGCTTAAAAACGGCGGAAGAGCAGATTTTTTTAACCTTCGTTGACCGGCGTGCGGATTTGCGTGAGAATTGAGTGGGGATTTTCCGGGCCGTAAGCCCGGGAGGAGAAGACATGACCGCAAAAAGGATGCTGGATACTATATTTATCTGCGTTTTCACGCTGTCCATTGCCGCCTGTTCGAAGGTCGGCGACAAGGGGCCGGCCGATACGGTCGGCGGGTTTTACGATGCATATATAAAGGTGAAGCCTCTCGGCATACCCGGTGCGGAGAAGCTCGCCAGGCTCTCGCCGTATCTCGCGCCGGGCCTCGTGTCGCTCCTTAAGGAGGCTGACCTCACCGAGAAGAAATACAAGGAAGAGACGAAGGGCGAGGCGCCGCCGCTCGTCGAGGGCGACGTGTTCACGTCGCTCTTCGAAGGGGCCGACGCGTTCCAGGTAGGCGAGTGCGAGGAAAAGGACGATTCCGCCGAGTGCGAGGTCGGGTTCTCGAACACGAACCCCGGCGACGGGAAGACGTTCAAATGGAAAGACGCAGTCCTCCTCGAAAAGACCGATAAGGGCTGGCTCATAAGCGACGTGGATTACAAGGGCGACTGGGACTTCGCAGTCAAGGGCGCGCTTACGGAGATGCTGAAAAGGCTTATCTCGGAAGAGCCGGGGGATTAGCCCTCACCCCTCCACGGTCACGATGCTCATGCTCACCCCGTCGGTGACGACGACCTTGTCGCCCGGTTTTACGGCCCCCGAATCGAGCGCCGCACGCACCGCCGCCTCGGGCGGAAGGTCCCGTCCCGCGCTCTCCGGGTCGAATACCGGCGCTACCCCCCACACGGAGGCGAGCTGCCTGTACGTCTCCTCCGAGGGCGTGATGGCCGTCACGGCCTGCTTCGGCCTGTACCGCGCTATGAGCCTCGCAGTGTATCCCGACTTCGTATGCGTGACGATCCCCGAGGCGTTTATGTTGTCCGAAAGGCTGCACACGGAGAGCCCGAACGCCTCCCTGTCCGAGCGCGGCGGATAGCGGCGGAACCTCTCCACCACGCCCCCGAAGAGGGCGCTCGATTCCGCCTCGCGCGCGATGCGGGCGAGTGTTTCGACTGCATACGCCGGGTACTGCCCGACGGCCGTCTCCTCCGACAGCATGACGGCGTCCGTACCGTCGAGGACGGCGTTGGCGACGTCGGCTGCCTCGGCCCTCGTCGGCCGTACCTCGCTCACCATGGACTTCAGCATGTGCGTGGCGGTGATGACAGCCTTCCCCGCGGCGTTCGACTTCGCGATTATCGACTTCTGCACGATAGGCACCTTTTCGGGCGGCGTCTCCACGCCGAGGTCGCCGCGCGCGACCATTATGCCGTCCACGGCCCCGAGTATGCCGTCGATGTTCTCTATGGCGCGGTTGTTCTCTATCTTGGCGACGACGGGCACGGCGCTCCCGCGCTCCTTCAGAAAGTCCCTGACCTGCCGGACGTCGGCCGCGTTCCTGACGAACGACTGCGCCACGATGTCTACGCCGCGGCGTATCCCGAATTCGAGGTCCTCGCGGTCCCTGGCCGTAAACGCCGGGACGTCGAGCGAATGGAGCGGCACGTTTACGCCCTTCCGCGAGCTCAGCTCGCCGCCCGCCGCGACGAGCGTCACGACGTCCGTTTCCGTAGTGGAAGCTACCCTCAGCTCTATCGAGCCGTCGCTTAGGAGTATAGCGTCCCCGGGCTTCACCATCCTGGGAAACCCCGGAAACTCCACCGTAACCGCGCCGGGTTTTCCGGCGGCGCTCCGTGTCGTGAGCGTGAGCTCGTCCCCCGTCCTGAGCGTCAGCGGGTCGGGCTCTACGGTCCCGACGCGTATCTTCTGCCCGGCCAGGTCCTGCATGATTGCCACCGGCCTTCCGAGCTCTTTCGAGACGCGCCTTATGGTCTCTATACGCTCGCCGTGCTCGGCGTGGGTTCCGTGCGAAAAATTGAGCCTGGCGATGTCCATGCCCGACTGTACGAGCCGCCTGATCGTTTCGGGCGTGCTCGACGCCGGGCCTATGGTGCAAATGATTTTGGTCTTGGTCATAGATGCCTCCATGCGCGGATGAGCGTCCATGCGGACGCACCGGGAGGAGTAAGGAAATTATTGTCGGGGAAAAGTATAACCGGCCCGGATGTGGAGACCGCCGTCGGCGGCGCACCCGGTATCGGGAAATGCGTTTGATTTTTGCGGCTGCGGGTCTTTATTTGCCGGTAGCCGAAAGCTCGATAATGCGTGCTTCGGGGATCATCTTCGGCTTTCCGGACAGGCACTCGTCGCAGTTTCCGTATGCGCCTCGCATTATCTTCTTCGCCTGGAACTTATCGGCCGTGCGCCACGTCGAGCATCCCGGGCAGAAATGCCATACTTTACGCTCTTTTCTTTTAGTAATATCCATTTTCCCGTCTCCGTTGTCTGCTGGTTAGATTTGTCGCAATATAGTGCAATACCCGTGCCATTTACTATATAGGATAACTAAAATACGTAACATTCCCTAATAAAACGATAATGTGCATCCGGGCCCGGGCACGGTGGCGAAAATTGTGCTGTCGATTGTTCGGTTTTTTGCACGATTATGCCCATTATGGGAACACGGTCTTCGCCGTGCGCCCCGGTTAACCCGGACCCCGAGCCGCTCTCACAGTACATATACGCATCCGCGTGCCTTCCCCGCCCTTTCGCCGAAAAATACGTTGCTAAGAGCCATCGAAGACAAACAGGCCGGCATATGCGCGCCGGCGATAGCGGCCGGAATGCTTACAGCGCTTACCGCTCCCCCGGCCGGCCTGTCTCTCGAAGCGTGGATAGAGCCTGCACCGTCCTGCTTCACGGAATGTTCTCGGGGTTCCGCGAGGCCGTTTCCCGCTTGCGCTCGCCCTGCCCGGCGAGCCCCGCTACATCGCCGCGGCGGGCGTCGTCACGCAGACGATTACAGGGCCCGCCGCCGAGCTCGTTTCTGCACGTATCGTCCCGTCGCCGGTGGTGCCCGGGGACTACTGCGAGGAAGGAAAAGCCGGTCGCCCCGACCGTTTTAACGTATGGACTGCGGGCGTTAAATGTATTAACTTTCTGGTTGTTATAACCCTGTAACCGGAGCTGCGAGAATGGAAGAGATACTTCCCGGCCTGTATCACTGGACGACGTTCCACGAGGGCATCGGGCAGGACGTCCATTCGTATTATGTTCGCGACGCCGACCCGCCTTATCTCATCGACCCCAGGGTTCCGGACGAGGGCGTCGGATGGTTCGAATCCCGCGGTGCGCCCCGGAACGCATACCTCACGAACCGCCTCCACTACCGCCACTCGGGCCGCTTCGCCAGGCGCTACGGGCTTACTGTCCGGTGCCACGCCGCGGGGATGCACGCGTTCAAAAGGGGGCGGAAGGGAAGGGCGTTTCAGCACGGGGACGAGCTCCCGGGGGGCGTGCTTGCGCTTAAAATCGGCGCGCTCTGCCCCGAAGAGACGGCGTTTTACATTCCGCTCGGGAAGGGCGTCCTCTCGCTCGGGGATTCCATAACGAACGACGGCGGCGGGCTGTCGTTCGTGCCCGATTATCTTATGGGCGACGATCCGGACGGGGTCAAGCGCAGGCTCGTGGAATCCTTCCGCGCCATATTGAAAGAACGCTCTTTCGACGCCGTCCTCTTCGCGCACGGCGAGCCCATCGTAAAGGGCGGGAAGAAGGAGCTCGAAAGATTCATAAACGGAGCGGGGGCATGATCCGACCGGTTTCTTCCGCTTGCCCGAAACTTTCTCGGGGGCGCGGGTTTTAAAAATAAAAGGAGAAACGGATGGCTGCGGCTGACAAGATCACGGGAGAGCTGACCCTCGTCCCTATAGCGCCCGGGCACACGGAGGAACTGGGCAGGATATGCTTCGAGGCCTTTAGATCGGTCCACGACAGGCACGCGTTCGAGAGGGATTTCCCGACGCCCGAAGCGGGGCGGGGGGTGATAGATTTCCTCGCCACGCGCGACGATTTCCACGGCGTCGCGGCCCTTTTGGGCAGCAGGCCCGTGGGCTCGAATTTCATCTCGTTCACCGACCCGGTAGCGGGCGTCGGGCCGATAACCGTGGACCCCGAGCGCCACGAAAGGGGGATCGGGAGGGCCCTCATGAGGGCCGTCATCGACGCGGCGCACGAAAGGGGGGTCGAAGAGATAAGGCTCATGCAGGACTCGTTCAACTCGCGCTCGCTTTCGCTATACGCCTCTCTAGGGTTCGAATTGAGGGAGCCGGTCGCGCTCATGCAGGCCGCCCCGGCGAATGTCGCTGCAAATGCAACGGTCCGCCCGGCCTCGGCCGCGGACGTCGCCGCCATGAGCGAGCTCTGCCTCGCGAAGTATAAAGTCAGCCGCGGGAACGAAATCGAAAACGCGATAAAGTACGGGTTCTCCCCGCTCGTCGCCGAGCGCGGGGGGAGGATAACGGGCTATCTCGTACCCGGATTCCTCGGACACGGCGCTGCGGAATCCGTCGACGACGCGGCCGCGCTGGCGGCCGAGGTCGGCAGGCTCCCCGGCCCCAGGTCGAGATTCTTCTGCCCGCTGAGGGAGTCCGGGCTCTACAGGAGGCTCCTCGCCGACAGGCACCGCGTGATGAAGGTCATGAACCTCATGACGCTCGGCCCGTACGAGCACCCCGAAGACGTGTGGATGCCGTCCGTCTACTACTAGGCGGCGCCGTTCGGGCGAGGCCGGTCGTCCCGGATGCTACTCGCCGTCGTGGATTATCATTATGGGCCTTACGCTCCGGAACGCCAGCTCGGCCGTGTGGCTCCCCTTGAACAATAGCTCGAAAAAACCTTTCTTTTTGGGAACGGCTATTACGAGGTCGATACCGCTCTCTTCGCTGAAGCCGTTGACGGCGTCGATGTATTTTTCGCCTTTCAGGTGATGGAATTCGGCATCCGGGACCCGGAGCAGGCGCTTCACCCTGTCGTTGTTCTCTTCAAGCGTATCGGGCGGCAGCCCGCCGTTCGTATCGACATATACCACGAACAGCCTGGCGCCCGTTTTCTCCACGATCGACGCGATTTTGCCGAAAGGAACTGTATGCTCCGCATCCTTGTAATCGCACGACAGCGCTATGCGGCCGATCGTTTCGTACTCGTAGTCGCCGGGGACGATAATTACCGGAACGTTTATCTTCCGTGCGACGGAAACAGCGCTGCTCCCGATAAGCTTTTCCGCGAATTTCCCCGAGCCGGTCACGCTCATGACGACGTACGCGGCCCCGTGCTTTTCGGCGGCATGTGCAACGCCGTGGTCAAGGGGGTTATAATCTATCTCCGTTATGATCTCGAAGCCGTCTCCCGCCGTGTTTTGCACGGTCTCCGCGAAGGAGCCCATCCATTCGTCGTTCGCCGCCTGTATCTCGTCCTCGTTGACGAGGGTCATGCCGGGCATATTGATATCGACGACGTTCGACTGCTGCCACGCGTGGTACAGCACGAGGCGCCTGATATTCAGCTGATTGCCGAGGGCTATAGCATACGCGGCCGCGCGGTGGGCGACTTCCGAAAAATCGGTGGGGATCAGTATCGACTCGTCCATGCCTGTATAAGTTATAATGCGTCTACGTCCTTTTTGCATCCCCGCGCGTGATAATTCCCGAAAAAACCGCCCCCCTCTTTCGAGAACCGGCCCTTACGTGACCTGGCCGGATGCATGCTTTTCACTTCGGTTGCCCGGCCGGGGTGAGCGCGCCGTACCTTATGTTCGGAAGGAACGTGGCGACGATACCGATCAGCGGCAAATACGCGCATACCCTGAAAACGTATTCGATGCTTATCTCGTCCGCCATCCAGCCGAGCACGGCCGAGCCGATGCCCGCCATGCCGAACATGAAGCCGAAGAACAATCCGGACATCGTGCCGATCTTTCCGGGCACGAGGTCCGTCGCGTAGACCAGTATGGCGGAGAAGGCCGACGCTATGATCACGCCGATGACTATGGCCAGCACTATCGTCCAGAAAAGGTTCGCGTGGGGGAGCATCAGCGTGAAAGGCGACGCCCCCAGTATCGAGAACCATATGATGTACTTCCTGCCGAAGCGGTCTCCGAGCGGGCCCCCGATGATGGTCCCGAGGGCGACTGCCGCGAGGAACGAAAAGAGGCAGTACTGCGACTCGCGCACGGAAATGCCGAACTTGTCTATAAGGAAGAACGTGTAGTAGTTGATCATGCCCGCCATGTAGAAGTACTTGGAGAATATAAGCGTCAGCAGGATGCCTATGGCAAAATGAACCTGCCCTTTAGACAGGCCGGGCGCGGCCTCCGCAACGACCGAGGACGGGTTGGTCCTCCTTAGATACAAACGGCTCCTGTACCATCTGCCTATCCTTATGAGTATGGCCACGCCTATCATGGAGATGACGCAGAACCATATCATGGAATGCTGGCCGTACGTGAGGACGATGACAGCGGCCAGGAGCGGGCCTATAGCCGTACCCGTATTCCCTCCGACCTGGAAAATGGATTGGGCCAGTCCCTTCTTTCCCCCGGAAGCGAGATAGGCCACGCGGGACGCCTCGGGGTGGAAAACGGACGAGCCCAGGCCGAATAGGGCGACGGCGACGAGGAAGAAGTAAAAACTCGAAGCCAGAGACAGCGCTATAATGCCGAGCGACGTGAACGTCATGGCCAGCGCCAGGGAAAAGGGTTTGGGTTTTTTGTCGGTATAGGCCCCGACGAACGGCTGCAGTATAGACGCCGTAAGCTGGAAAACGAACGTTATGACGCCGATCTGCGTGAATGAAAAATCGTACTTGTCCTTTATGATCGGGTAGACCGCGGGAATGACCGATTGCATCAAATCGTTCAGGAGGTGCGCAAAGCTGATCGTAAAGAGTATGGGGTAAACTGTTTTTTGTACGCCTGCTTTCTGTTGCAATTGGGCCCTTGCCTGTAATCGTTTTTTTATTTCAATTTGCAATAATGCATCATATCATCTGACGAATAATCCCAAAAAAAGGAACTAGTCGTGGTTTAAAATATTGAGGACCATGTTAAGGGCCCTGGGGGCGTCCTGCGCGATGATGTATTTGCCGAGCCGTTCGTGCAGCCCCTGGGATTTAACGAAGTTATCCGTGTCGCTGTAGATGTGTTTAAAGCCCTTGCCGATGTGAGTGGCGACCGATCTGTAAAGGTCGGCCAGGATTTCATTGTGCGTCGCTTCGGCGATAGAAATATGGAAATTGACGTCGGCCTCGATGCACTCTTCGAGCAGCCCTTCCCTGGCCGTCCTCGCCCGTTCGGAAAGGTATTTCCTGATTTTAACGATGTCTTCCTCGTTCCGTCTCAAGGCGGCTTTCTCGGCTATTTTTATCTCGAGTATGTGCCTGACCTCGTCTAATTCGTGCATGTCGGCGCGTTTCAAGCGCTGGCTTATGGGCTCGTTCGCCGTCTGGGATATGACGAACGTCCCGACCCCCTGCTGCACGTTCAAAAAACCCAGGTTGGACAGGATCTTGATGGCTTCGCGTATGCTCGAACGTCCGACGCCGTATTTTTCCATCAACTGCGGCTCGGTGGGCAGCTTGTCCCCGGTTTTATACTTTCCCGAAGTGATTTGCTTCCGCAGCCGCTCGGCCACTTCGTCCGCCAGGGATTTCTTTTGAATTATCGTGCTCATTATAAACATTATATCATCTGATGATATGAAGTGGTAGCGGGATTTCCCTTTTCCCGAAATTAATCCGTCGGCGGGGCGGGGATGGAGCCGCCCGCGCTGCTTCATGGACGCCTGGAATGATCCTTCGCCGTGCGTCTTCGATGCGTCACGGGAAATACGACAGCGCGGCAGCGCCCGAAAGGGCCCGTGTTAATCCGGGTCTCCCGGTCTCCGCATGCAGCAGCGCCGCGCTCCGGGCCCCTCTGCAAACCGGGGGAGATAAAGAGGGCACCTTCGTTATGGAGGTCATGCCGCCCGGCCCGCACGAACGCCCCGAAGACGCGCGGCCGCCGTCAGCGCTTCTATTGAGCCCGACGGTTTCCGCTTCTCGCCATGCGTTTCCGAACATTACAAAACGTATGGACAAATCGACCGAATTATTACATAATTAAAATATAGAACGTTATGAACGGGAGGTCATAATGAGCTACTACATCATCCCTGAAAAATGCGTCCTCTGCGATGCATGCCGTCCGATGTGCCCCAGGAATGCGATCAGCGCGGCGGCGGTCGAAAAGACGTACATCATCGATCCCGACCTCTGCAACGATTGCCAGAACATTTCTCACGTTCGCTGCGTTCCGCAGTGCCCGGTGGATGCGATAGTCGCTTCCCGGCCGAACTGAGGGCCTGGCGTTTCCAAATCACGCGGCGAGAAAGGCTATCGCGCCTTGTCTTGCCTGCGTGAACATGCGGCACCTTTCGAGCGAGAGGGTGGGGTTTCCATAAATCCGCCATCCGCACGTCCCCCTGCATTCGAGGGGAAGGAGGCCCATGTATCCGAGCACGTCTTCGGCAGGATATCCGAGCGCGACCCCTATCTCGTGAGGAATCCTGCCGGACTCGTTCCACCTGCGCCTTATCTCCGCGAGGAATTCCCCGGGAGACATGCCGGCGTTGTACCCGAGCTTGTCCTCGAATATGCACGGCGGGACTGTCGTCAGGGCTTCGCGCACCTTCTTCTGTTTATAGAATATGACCTTCGCCGATTCGGAATTCCGGCAAAGGGGGAGGTAAGAGTAATTCCATTTCTCGGAAAGGGCGGCGATAACCTCCAGCTGCCTCTCGTAATCGAGCCCGCACTGGCCGCCGGGTATCGTCAGGAGCTCGCCGGCCTTGCCGCCGAACAGCACCCCCGCGATGTGTATGAAGAGCCACTTCTGAAGCTCGGGCTCGGCGCCCGGGAGAGTCCTCAATTCCCTTTTCCAGTCGTGGAACCTAAGGGATATCTTCTCGACCGTTTCCAGCATTCAGAAACCGGGGCTTACGGGAGGATAAGCCCCGACCTCCTGGATAATGATAATCATTATCATTAATAAATACCAGCAGTTCTCGCTGCTGTCAAGAAGATAATAATCCCGTTTACAACGGCAGATAGCCGGAATTATAATTGGGGGATGAACGAAAGGCCGGGCACGGCGACGATGGCTGGTAAGGATGCGCGTTTCTTCGGGGGCGGCGTGCTGGCGCTGCTCGTCCTCGCCGCGGCCCTCGGCGCCGGGTGCGCCGAAACCAAAATCAATGCCTACCCCGGCCAGCCGCAACTGAGAGGCGATCGTTACGTCCAGACCATACTCGTATTCGGCCTATCGCGCCCAGACGGGAGCGCCGTCACCCAGGACGAGTGGCAGGCCTTCATGGACGCCCACATAACCCCGCGATTCGGCCGGGGGCTCACGATAATCGACACGGACGGGCACTGGATGATGCAGTCGGGCGAGGTGATAAAGGAGGACTCGCGGACCATACTCCTCCTTTACGACGCAGCCTCGGCGCAGCAGGCCGACGCCGACATAGAGAGCATAAAGGCGGAGTATAAAGAGCTCTTCGACCAGGAGGCCGTCCTCAGGATCGACAGCGAAGCGGCCGTGTCGTTCTAGCTAAAACCAGCGTGAGGAGTAGTTTATTTGTGAAGCGCTTCGATTGCGGCTTCGGCGTCTTTGTCTATTATCCTGAGGAGCGCCTGGGCGGGCCCCTGCGGCACGCGCTTTCCCTGCTCCCACTGCCTGAGCGTCGATAATGGAATCAGGAATACCCCTGAAAATTCCTTCTGTGTGAGACCGGTCTTTTTACGGATTCGAGCCACGTCCATAGCGGTATATCGCCTGACGCGCGCGCCGGTTTTCTTTCCCCCTTTCCACTCGATCGCCTCTTCCGCACCCTTCTTTATTGATTTAAATCTTTCGCTCATATTCCATTAGAAAGTAACTCAATGACTTACCCCCTGCAACTGTTTTCAGGCCGTATTGATTTCCACTCGGCGCTGTTCTATCATTTGCAAATCATATCCGCAGGACAAGGAGGGGCAGGCTTATGTTCATCGCGAGATGGCAGGTCGAGGCGCGGTTCGGATACAAGCAGCCGGCATTGGATTCCATGAAAAAATGGATGGAGGAGGTCGGGTCCCAGATAGGCTGGAAGCCCGACAAGGTCAGGACCGTAACGGGCTCCATCGGGGCGAACGAGTCCACCATAGAGACGGAGATAAAGGTCAAGAGTCTCAAGGACCTCGAGGACTCCTGGGCGAAGCTCGCAAAGCTCAAGGAGCACAAGAAATGGGGCAAGGAGCTCGAGAAGTACATAGTCTCGGGCACCGCCCGGTGGACGATTTACAGGATAGTGAACGACTGACGCACGCGGGCATGGGGCCGCGGTCCTGACGACAGAATCCCCGGAGGAGGCCACGGATGGCCCTCGTTAATCCCGTTATATTCGTGCCCGGCATAACGGCAACGTATCTCAAGGACGAGTACAAGCTCCCGCCGGACTTCGTCTGGACTGTGATGACGAAAGAGTACGAGAAGGTCGCCCTCCACCCCGACGACCTCAGGTACGAGGTGCAGGAGCCGGCGCGCCTCCGCCCCGATCAGCTCTACGAGATAGCCTACAGGGAGCTCGTCGAGGAGCTCCGATACAACCTCCGCAAACGTGAAGACCTCAAGGTGCCCGTTTACCCCTTTGGCTATGACTGGCGCATGAAGCTCGAGGACGTCGAATCGTCGCTCTCTGACTTCATCGAAGAGGTTATCGACAGGACGAAGCTCTTAAAGCACTATCACAAAGAAGGCTACGGCAATAATCCCAAGGTGAATCTCGTCGGGCACTCGATGGGCGGGCTGATTATCGCGGGCTACCTGCAGTCCCGCGGCGGCGGTCTTGTGGATAAAGTGGCCACGCTCGCGACTCCTTACCAGGGCTCGTTCGAGGCGGTGATAAAGGTCACGACGGGCACGGCCGACCTGGGCGTATCCCCTCCGAGCTCGCGCGAAAGGGAGGCGGCGCGTATTACGCCGTCGCTCTACTACCTCGTCCCCAGCTTCAGGAACGGCGTCGAGACACCGCCCGGCCTGCCGGATAGTCTCTTCGACCCCGCCGTCTGGCAGCCGAGCATCGTGAATTCCATAAAGGAATGGATAAAGCTGAAGGGCCTCCCTTCGGATAAGCCCCTCCAGCAGCGCGCCGAAGAGATATTCGCACTCATGCTCGGATGGGGGAGGGCGCACAGGCGGAAGCTGGATACGTTCAAGCTTCCGGACGCCGGCATGACGCCCGACAGGTGGCTCGCCGTCGTGGGCGTGAATACGGTCACGAGGGTGCGGCTAAGGGTCGAGAAAAGCGGCTCCTCGCCCGAGTTCAAATTGAGCTCGTCAGACCGCGCCGACCACTGGAACAAGCTCAACACCCTCGACCCGCTCTGCCGCCTGACGGGCGACGGCACAGTGCCCTTCGAGGGGGCGGTGCCGAAATTCCTCGCGCCGGAGAACCTCGTCTGCGTGACGCCCGGGGATTACGGGTACTGGGAGATAGGGGACAAGGTCGTCAACTCCGTGGGCGGGTTCCACGGCATACTGCCCAACATGAACATGCTCCACAGGCTCCTCGTGAGGTTCTTCACGGGCGCTTCCGACACGCGCGAAAACACGTGGGGCAGGCGCGCGCCGGGCGTGAAGAAGGAAGACTGGGCCCCGCCGCTTCCGCTCGCCGACAAGACGGACAGATAGGGCCGCCGCCCGGGGGTTACTTCCTGTTCTTCTGATTCCACTGGACGCTGTATAGGTCGAACCGGCGATCCTTGAGGTTGAGCACCGTACCGGCGCTACGGCTCGCGTGGAGGTTTTCGAGCTGGAGGTCGGCGAAGGCAATCGTCTCGGTGTTGGGGGGCGTCGTGGCCGCTATGCCGTCCCTCGCGAAGGGAAAGTCGCACGGCGTGAGTATGCAGCTTTCGGCGTAGTTGATGTCCATGTTCTCGACGTCGGGCAAATTGCCGACAGTCCCCGACATCACCACGAAACACTGGTTCTGCACCGCAATCGCCTGTGAGCAGTATCTCACGCGGAGATAGCTCTGCCGCTCGTCCGTACAGAACGGGACGAAGATTATCACCGCGCCCTGGTCGACGAGGTAGCGCGCCGTCTCGGGGAATTCCGTGTCGTAGCAAATCAGCACCCCTATGAGCCCGCAGTCGGTCGGGATCGTGTGCAGCTCGTCGCCGCCGCGTATGTCCCACCAGTATTTTTCGTTCGGCGTCGGGTGGATCTTCTCCTGCGAGTGGATGGCGCCGTCGCGGAGGAAGATGTAGGACACGTTGTGTATGTCGCCGTCCTCCATCTTCGTCGGGTGCGAGCCGCCTATGACGTTGATGTTGTAGGAGATAGCCATCTCCTGCATGAACTTCGTGTAACGGTCGGTGTATTTTGTCAGGTGGTCTATGGATTCCTCGGGGCGCATCTTTTTCTTGGCCGCCGACAGCAGCGCGAGCGTGACGAGCTCGGGGAAGACGACGAAGTCCGAGCCGTAATCGGACGCTATGTCGATGAAATATTCGAGCTGTCCCTCGAACTGTTTTTCGGAATCGACCTTACGCATCTGGAACTGCACCGTGGCCACCCGGACGGAGCGCGGCAGCCGTCCGCGCTTTTTCTTCTCCTTCGAGTGATTTTCGGCGGCGAGCGGGTTACGCCATATCATATGGACGGCGTTGCCCCTGGATTCGTAGTCGAAGGGCAGGTAGTCGTGCAGTATGCCCATGGGCTCGAAATCGTTCGAGAGGTGAAACATTATGACCTGGTCGCGTATCTTCCGGGTCTGGACCAGCTTCAAGTATTCCTCGGGGCTCCCGGCCTTCGCGGCGCGCCTCTGGTATCCCGGCATGCGGCCGCCGAAGACTATGCCCTTGAGCCCGAGCTCCTGGCAGAGCTTCCGCCGCTCGTCGTAGAGCCGCGTCCCTATGCGGAGCCCCCTGTATTCCGGATCGACGCATACCTCCATGCCGTAGAGGTAGTCGCCCTCGGGGTCGTGCCTCGAGGCGAAGCCCCCGCCGGTTATTTCCTTCCACGTGTGTGGCCGGAGACAGAGGTCGCCGCTTATCATGAACGTCGAGCAGTAGCCGGCTATCTTCCCCTCGTATTCGACGAGGAACTGCCCCTCGGGGAATATCGAGATCTGCCCACGGAGCATCCCCTCCGTCACGCCCGACGAGCCGTACACCTTCGCGCTGAGCGCGACGAGGGCGGGGATGTCTCTGAATTCCGCGAGCCGCGTGACGAGCTTGGCCGTCCGCCTCTGCCTGCCGTGGCTCCCGCCGGGCCCGTTCGCGGCGGGCTTTTTGCCGCCCCCGGGTTTTTCTCCCCCGGGTTTTTCTTCCCCGGGTTTTTCTCCGTGGTTATCCATGTAGGGATTATTATACAGGCCGGGAGGGCCCTCTCCTAAATGTTTTCCATGAATCCGGCGCTGCGGCTTCCGCCGTGACTCCACCCTTCCGTTATTCTTCTAGTCTGTCATTTCCAACGATTTCGAGCGAGCGAGGAATTGGACGCCCCAACCTTAAAGCGCAAGCGCTCATCCGGTACCGCTCAAAACCCGCCTATACATCGGGAATCCAGTCTTTAGAATAAGAAAGACAAAGAGAAATTACTTCTACTTTTGCCTGACCACACACGTATGTGTGTTTCTCGACGTAGCACATTCAGAGGCCTATGCATCGGGAGCGCGGCGGGTGGTAGTAGCAAGACTGCTACTTCGTTATCCAGCACGCGTGGCGTGCTCGATATCCTGCGCACGTGGTGCGCCACACGCAGTGTCTTTTTCGACGTAGCACCGAAGTTGCTGAAACCACCTGGAGCGCGGCTGGTGATAATAGCAATACCTTGCTACTTCGTTATCCAGCACGCGTGGCGTGCTCGATTTCCTGCGCACGTAGTGCGCCTAAATGTTTTCCATGAATTCCAGTATGTACCGCGCGATCTCGCCCGGCTTTTCCTCCAGCGCGAAATGCCCGGCGTCGAGGAGATGGAGCTCGGCGTCGGGGAGGTCCCTCAAATACGCCTCCGCGCCCGGCGCTATGAAGGCCGGGTCGTTCTTTCCCCAGACTATGAGGGCGGGGTACTGCCGCTCGCGCATGAGCTGCTGCCACCTGGGATAGCTGTCGATGTTGTTCTGGTAATCCTGGAACAGGCGCACCTGTATGTTCCTGTCCCTCTCCGTCCGGAGAAACGCCAGGTCGTGAGTCCAGCTGTCGGGGCTCATGATGTCGCGCCTGTCGCCGGGAACGTCGCGAAGGTACTGGCCGTCGATGATCGAATCCTCACCCGTCCGCTCGTAGATTATCGCCGCGCTTTCGGGGCCCTTGTCCTCGCGCGCCCTCCTGAAGAATTCCTTACGCGCGGGCGTGAGGCCCTCGTCATAGGCGTTGGCGTTCTGGACTATGATCGCCTCGACCCGCTCCGGGCTCCTCTCCATCAGCCGGAACCCGACCGGCGCGCCGAAGTCCTGCATGTAGAGCGTGAACTTCCCTACGCCGAGAACGTCGAAGAGCCCCCCGGCGTGGTCGGCGAGCGCGTCGAACGTGTATTCGAACCCGGCCGGGTCGGGACGGTCGCTGTAGCCCGAGCCGAGGTTGTCGGGCGCGATCACGTGGTACCTCGCGGACAGCATCGGGATCAGCTCGCGGTACTGGTGCGAGGAGGACGGGTACCCGTGGAGGAGCACAATGGTCGGCTTCGACGCGTCGCCCGCCTCCCTGTAGAATATCCGCCGCCCGTCCACTTCGGCGTAGCGGTAATATGTTTTGGGCGGGAGCTTGTAATCGTTACCGCACGACGACAGCGGGGCCGCCGCAAGTACGCCGAATGTAAAGGTCAGCAAGGCGGGCATGAACCCCCTCCGTAATCTAAACCGCGTCATTCAGGAATTCCCGCATCTTCCCGGTTATGAAAACGTGGTCCTCTTCGAGGGCGAAGTGCCCCGTGTCGAGGATATTGTAATCGATGTTACGCACATCGCGCTTGTATGCCTCGGCGCCGGGCTCGGGGAAGAACTGGTCGTTTTTGCCCCACGTAATCAGCACGGGCGGCTGGTTCTCCCTTAAATACTTCTGCCATTCCGGGTAGCTCTTGAGATTGTTCCGGTAATCGTAGAAGAGGTCGAGCTGTGCGCGGTCCTGCCCGGGACGCGACATCTTCAAGAAATCGAGGTTCCAGTTGTCGGGCAGAATGCCGTCCGGGTTCCGCGTACCGTGTGTGTATTGAGAACGTATCCCTTCGAGGCTGAGGAGCCTGGAGACCAGCGCCTGCTCCAGCGCCGCTTTCCGATCCTTCCAGTATTCGAAAACGGGCTGCCAGGTCGCGGGGTCGAGCCCTTCCTCGTAGGCGTTGCCGTTCTGAATTATCAGCGAGCGAACCCTGCCGGGGCTCTGCGAGGCGATTCGGAATCCGACCGGTGCGCCGAAGTCCTGCATCATGAGCGAATATTTCGTGATCCCTTTCTTTTCCAGGAACGCGTTCACGACGCCGGCGATGTTGTCGAACGTGTACTCGAACTCGCCCGGCGGGGGAAAGGAGCTGTCGCCGAATCCCGGGTAATCCGGCGCGACGAGGTAGAATTCATCTCCGAGGCTCCTAAGCACTTCCCTGTACATGTGAGACGACGTCGGGAACCCGTGGAGGAGGACGACCGCCGGGTTCGAGGGGCTCCCCGCCTCGCGGTAGAAGATATCGAGCCCCCCGACGTTTTCCTTCCCGTAACGCACAACACTCCTTTCATTTACTGAATTATCCATACTGCACCCCTTTAAATATGTGATTGGATTTATTCTCTACCGGCTTTCATCGGCCGTGCCGTGCCGTTTGCCGGAGAGCGACTGCCGCGCCTCGTAAAGGCCGTCCACGAAGCTCCCGAATTCCTTTTCGCCGAAATGGTCACGCATCCTTTCGTAGAGGGCGTCCATCCTTTTCTTTATTTTTCTGTACAGCCGCTTTCCGTCCGCCGTGAGATGAATGCTGGCCCCCTTTCCCCTCACCGGCTTCCCGGCGAGCCCCTTGACGACTAGCGCATCGACGAAGCGGGTTACCGTCGAAGGGTCGAGCTCCATGATCTCTCCGAGCTCCTTTTGCGAAGCGCCCGGGTTTTCGGCCAGGGCGAAGAGGAGATATCCGTGAGAGGGAGAGAGGCCGAGCTTCGCGAACTCTTCTTCCCAGATTCTCGTGACCTTCCTCGTCAGCGCCGAGAGGTTGAAATATATACACCCGTCGAACATTCCCGGCTTCAATGTCTGCTTGTACATACAAACAAATGTAGCGGGTGCCTAAGGGGATGTCAAGGGATGTTTAATCCTTAAAGCAAAAACACGAATTAACAAAATGACACCACAATAAGTGCTACACATCCGGTGGCGGGGAGGGATGTTTGGAGTTAACTGATAATGATGGAGCAAGTGTTTTCTACTTTTCCTAGATGAAAAGTAGCAAAAATCACGGGCCGGGAAAAATTCTGCTAAAAATCATCGTTCCTTCGCTAAATCCTCCACCGGCCCACAGCCCCACATCGGATTTTTAACGCTCAT
>JADLGH010000106.1 GCA_020849425.1 Candidatus Dadabacteria bacterium | reverse complement strand
GGGCGAAGGTGTTTAATATCGGACAGCGGCCTGTGTATAACGATGGACTATAAAGCCGGGCGTCATTCCATGAAAAGCTGGTCCACGTAGCACCAGAGCCACGACTCTCCCGGCTCGAAAGAACGGATTACAGGATGGCCGGTATTCATGTAATGCTTCGTCGCATGCCTGTTCCTGGACGCGTCGCAGCACCCGACGTGGCCGCACGTGAGGCAGAGCCTGAGATGCACCCAGCTGTCCCCCGTCTTAAGACACTCCTCGCATCCGTCCGAGCCCGGAACGACTTCCCTTATCTGATCGAGATGCGTGCATTCATTGGCCATCGCATTCCTCCTTCTAGGACGATTTCAGAACTTCGTGCACGAACTGTACGGCCATGGCCCCTTCGCCCACCGCCGACGCCACCCTCTTCACGGACCCGAGCCTCACGTCCCCCGCCGCGAGTATGCCCGGGCGGGTCGTTTCGAGAAGAAAAGGCCTCCGCGGAAGACGCCATTTCCCCGAATCGCTCGCGAGGTCGCCCGTAAGGACGAATCCGTTCCTGTCGAGCCCGACCGAGCCGTCGAGCCACCCCGTGTGGGGGATCGCCCCTATGAAAACGAAGAGCCCCGGGCATTCCACGGTTTCGCGCCCGCCCGTTTCGATGTCCGTGAGATCGACCGTCTCCAGCCACCATTCCCCGCCGACGCCGGATACCTCCGTCCCGTACCTGACCTCGATGTTCGGGCTCTGCTCGATACGGCGGACCAAATACTCGGACATGCTCTTTCCGAGGTCGTCCCCCCTTATCACGATTATGACCTTCCTCGTCGAGCCCGAGAGAAACACGGCGGCCTGCCCGGCCGAGTTGCCCCCGCCGACGACCACGACCTGCGACCCGCTGCACATCTGGGCCTCGACGACGGTGGCCGCATAATAGACCCCCGAGCTTTCGAAACGCTCGCACCCCTCGACGCCGAGCTTTCTGTACCTGGCGCCCGTAGAGATGAGCACGCTCTTCGCCTGCACATGGGCCCCGTCCGAAAGCTCCAGCCTGTGGCAGCCGTTGTCGCAAACGAGGCTCACGACCTCCGTAGGCGACGACAGCACGGCGCCGAACTTCTGGGCCTGTATAATAGCCCTCTCTGCGAGATCGCTCCCCGAGAGGCCGTCCGGGAAGCCGACGTAATTTTCGATTTTGGAGCTCGTGCCGGCCTGCCCTCCCGGGCCGAGACTGTCCACGAGAAGCGTCCTGAGCCCGTCGGAAGCCCCGTAAACGGCGGCGGCGAGCCCGGCGGGCCCCGCGCCGACTATGGCCAGGTCGAACACCTCCCCGGAGACCGCCCTCCTTATGCCGAGACACTCGGCGAGCGCCACGTTCGAAGGATTTTTGAACATCGAGCCGTCGGGGCATACGACGACCGGCGTGTCCTCGACCGAAACGTTAAAATGCTCGAGCAGCTCGTTTACGCACGCATCGTTCTCGAGGTCGAGCCATTTGAAGGGGACGAAGTTCCTCGACAAGAACTCGCGTATCCGGTGAGTGTCCTTACAGAAGCGCGAGCCTATCACCCTCACCCCGACGAAGCCCGATTCGAGGAGCAGCTGGCGGCGCATGAGAAAACCGCGAAGGAGAAGGTCGCCTATGAGCGGCACCTCCCCCAGGAGCTTCCTGAGATCGGACGCCGACATCTCGTACGCCTCGCAGTCCGTGCGGGCGATGGCGCTGACCACGGACGGGCGGCCGGTGAGCATGTCGATGTCGCCCGTGAACTCGCCGGGCTCGTGGATCGTGACCGTTTTGTACTCGCAGCTCGAATCGTCGATAATCTCGACCTCGCCGCTTATGACGACGTAGAATTTAAAATCCGATTCGCCGGCGGCGAAGAGCGTTTCGCCCGCATCGAAGGTCCTCTTTCCGGCAAAGCCGGCGATGATGGAGATCTGCGTGTCGGAAAGCTTCGGGAAAGCCACAACGTCCCGTTCGGGTCTTTGTTCGATAACGGTCATGGGCATGCCTCGCTTGCGTAGAAGGTAAAAATAACGTTATCACAACTTTGGCGGTTGTCATTTCCCGCCTGAACGCCGGAGCCCGCGCAAGGCGAGCCGGCTGCCCGGCCGGAGCGGTGGCAAGTGGTTCCAATACACGTATTCTATTGAACTTTTATAGGGGATAACCGTGTGCACGCCGACCCCCCCGTCAAAACCTCTGCACGTGCGAAGATCGGGGCTGAAGAGAAGACGGGCGGGCGCGCCCGAAAAAATCCGGCCGGGTTTTCGTGAAAGGGGGTCAGCCCTTCTTCACCCATTTGCCGTCTTTTTTCCCGTACTTGTTTTTGACGGCCGCCCAGGCTACCTTGTGGGCCGTCTCTTCGCGCGAAGCGTCCCCGCGCCTGTCGTCCGGGTCCTTGTACTCGTCCCAGGCGCTGTTATAAGCCTCCTTGTAAATCTCCTGCGCGTGCTTCGGGAGATTATCCTTTACAGAATCCGGCAATTCGGATTTTCTATCGTATGGCATGTCGTTCACTCCTTCCCGCGGCCGCCTGACGAGGGCGCGGGCTAGTATAACCCGGATTCGTCATCCTTTCCGCCGGGCTCGACTATCCGTATAACGCTCGCCATCCCCATGTTTCTGTGGTTGTCTACAGGGCAGTAGACGTTATACCCCGAGGGCTTGAGCTCGACGCTTATGGTTCTCGTTTCGCCGGGCCTCAGGTTCTCTTCGAGCCTCTGCATTACGTCCAGCCCCTCTATAACGAAATTGTGCTCCTTTTCGCCCTCGTTCGTAACCTCGAAGACCGTAAGGCCGGGCCCGACGGGCTTCTCGTTTAAAAGCTCCATGTCATACTCGGAGAGCTTTACCCTCACAAAGTTCTCTTTTTCCTTACCTGTGTATTCCTTGCACGAAAGGGACAGCAAGCCGGTGAGAAGCACCGTCCCGAAAAGAGCCGCGGCCGCCATCCGGGCCGTGCGGCGTTTAACCGTTTTCATTTGCAAGTCTCCCTTTATCCGTCGTCATCGGTCCGTTTTCCGTCCACGTACCGTCCATACGCCGGTACGGGCAAAAACCATGCCGCTCCGCCCGGAAGGCCCCAATCCCGATTATCGATAGAGGTTTACATACGGCCTCCCGGGGCGCTGCCGGGCCCGACTGTTTAATATCGAAGAGTATGGACTGTTTAAATTTGTACAGTTGAGCCGGTACGCCCCGGGGATGCGATATTCGAGCTCTGGCGGCTGCCCACACCTAACCGCCTGTCATCATTAATTATATTCATCTATCCCTGCGCGGCCCCAATGTGGCATCAAATTTGCCATTTCTATCTGCAGGCCAGGTTTTACGCGCACAGGGGATATTGATGACTCTCGATAAACAGATAACGATCGGATATATCATAATGCTTCTCATAATCGTCGCCGTGAGCCTGTTCTGCATGTTCAGCATCGATAGCCTGAAGAACACGAAATCCACGATAGGCGACAGGCAATACACCCTTACGGAGATAATCACGGGCGTTACCGACGAGAGCGGGGAGCCTCGGAATGTTTTCGAAAAGGAGAGCCTGTTCGGTGCCGTAAAAGCGGCCGACCGGCAGATAGCGATCGCCTACATGAACATCATTTCCGTGGCCGTGCTGGCGATAATCTTCGGCGGCGTAATCACCGTGCTTTTTCCAAGGAGGATCACCAAGCCCATACTCAGCCTCGTCAGGGCCGCCGAGAACGTAAAGGACGGCGATTACTCCTACAGGGTGAAGGACATAAGCGGCACGGACGAGATAGCGAAACTGGTTTCGTCGTTCAACAGGATGCTTTCGAGCATAGAAAGCGAGCACGGGGAGCTCGAAAAAAAGAACGCCGAGCTCGAAGAAAAAGATGCGCTCAACAACATGCTTCTCGAAGAGACCAGGAACTTCAACAGGGTGCTCGAAGAGAAGGTTAGCGAGGTAAAGGCGGACCTCGAAAAAAAGCACATGGAGCTTCTCAGGACAGAAAAGCTGGCCACCATAGGAGAAATAGCCACGAGGATAGCCCACGAGATCAGGAACCCGCTCTCGGGCATAGCCGTCGCGCTCGAAAACCTGAAGTCGGGGAACATTTACGGCGAGCGGGACGGCAGGATACAGGAGATTATAAGCGAAGTCAGCAGGCTCGACAATATAATAAAGGAGCTCTTCCAGCTCGCCAAGCCGCGCGAGGTCAGCCTCGTGAGCGGCGATCCGAACGAGCTCGTGGAAAGGGTCGTCGGCCTCACCTCCCCCGGCGCAAAACTAAAGGCCATAGACGTCGAGGTCGTGCCCGCCCGGGGCGGTAACGAGATATTCCTCGACTTCGAGCTCATGGAGCAGGTGCTGATGAATCTCGTCATCAACGCCATAGATTCCATAGACGGCCCCGGCGGTAAGGTCACCATAAGCTCTTACAATTCCGGCGATACGTTCAACATCGAGGTTTCCGATACGGGCTCGGGCATCGCCCCGATGAACATGGAAAGGATATTCGAGCCGTTCTTCTCCACGAAGAAGACGGGCACGGGGCTCGGGCTCGCAATTTCCAAGCGCATAATCGAAGTCCATAAAGGAAAGATAACGGTCGAAAGCCGCGAGGAGAAAGGCAGCCGGTTCACGCTCACGCTGCCCGCGAACCTCAGCGAAGGGGAAATAACCACAACGGAGGGAGTATAATGCCGAAGACGATACTGTTGGTCGACGACGAGGTGTTCTTCACGAAGAAGCTCGCCAAGAACCTCTCGGATTCCGGGTACGACGTTTTCACAGCATTCAGCGGAAAGGAGGGAATAGAAATCGCCCGGGAACAGGTGCCCCGCGTCGCTATAATAGACCTTAAACTGCCGGACATAAGCGGCCTCGACGTCATAAAGAGCCTGAACGAGCTCGAACAGCCCCCCATAACGATAATGATCACTGCGCACGGCTACATCGAAGCGGCCGTATCGGCCATGCGTCTTGGCGCGTACGACTTCGTCGAAAAGCCCTTCCCCGTGGACAAGATAAAAATCATACTCCAGAACGCGCTTAACTCCGCGAACCTCAAAAAGACCGTGGCCGTGGCGACGAAGCACGAAAAGCAAAAGCACGGCATCGGGGCGCTCATAGGCGTCAGCCCGGTAATAAAAAACCTGGCAGGGCTTCTCCTCAAGCTCGCCGCGGAAGACCCGCGCATGGTGCTCATTACGGGCGAGACGGGAACGGGAAAGGGGCTTGCCGCAAAAGTGCTCCACTACTCCGGGCGCAGGGCCGAAAAGCCGTTTCTCGAAATGAACTGCGCCGCGATACCGGAGAACCTGCTCGAAAGCGAGCTCTTCGGATACGAAGCCGGCTCCTTCACGGACGCCAAGAAATCGAAGTCGGGAATATTCGAGGACGCGGACGGCGGGACGATCCTCCTCGACGAAATAGGGGACATGAGCCTTAACCTCCAGGCCAAGCTCGTCAAGGTCGTCGAGGAAAGAAAGTTCAGGAGGCTCGGAGGGAAAAAAGATATCAAGGTGGACCTGCAGGTTATCGCCGCCACCAACAAAGACCTCAGGGACGAGGTGAAAAACGGTAAGTTCAGGCAGGACCTCTACCACAGGCTCAACGTGATCAGCTTCGAAATGCCGTGCCTCAGGGAAAGGAAAGAAGACATACCGCTCCTGACGGACCATTTCGTCCGGTTCTTCAATAACGACATAAACAAGACCATCAAGGTCGTCCCCGAGGAAGTGAGGCGGGCCTTCCACGCCTACAACTGGCCGGGCAACGTGCGCGAGCTCCGGAGCACGGTCGAGCGGGCCATGATACTGAGCGAGGGAGAGGAGCTGAACCCGCGTTATATCGCGCTCGACCTGGACGAGGGCAGCGTAAGCCTCGACGAGCAGGACGGGAAAATGAAGCTCGAAGTCGATCTCGACGATTCCTCCCTCGAAGATATCGAACAGAAGATAATAAGAAAAACGCTCGAACAGAACAACTGGAACCAGACGCGCGCCGCGGGGGCGCTCAAGATGAACAGGCAGAATCTCAGGTACAGGATGAAGAAGATGGGGCTCCTCGGCTGAAGGGCCGTATAAGAAAAATCCCCCTCCGCCGGCGCTTACGCGGGAGCCCCTAGTCGAGCTCCACCTTCGGATCGTCCCCCTCCGCGGCCGCCGCGATTATGGCCTCGATCTGGGTCTTGGGGGCCTTTATATCCTGGAGCAGCGCCTCGGCCAGGGCGTGCGCGGCCTCCGCCTCGTCGCACCTTATTATAGTAGTCCCCGCGTACTCGAGCCCCTCTACCTGGTGAAGGAACCTCGCCCGGGCGAGTATGCGGACCTCCGGGTTCTCCTCCCTGGCCGTGTGGACTATACCGAGGCTCATCTCGGAATGTGGCATCGTTACGATGAGATACTTCGCTGTCGTTATGCCGGCGACCCCCAGTATTTCGCTGCGCGACGCGTCCCCGTATATGGCGTGATGCCCCTCGGCCTGGATTTCGAGCACGGTGTCGATGTTGAGCTCGATTATGGTCGGCTCTATACCGAATTCGTACAGTATCTTGGCCACGTTCTGGCCTACCGGGCCGTAGCCCACCACTATCGAGCGCACACTCGAGGGTTTGGGCTCCTGCTCGATAGCCCTTGCATTGGCCTTCGCCCCCGATTTGCCCCCCCGTATCTCGATGAAGGAATTCAGCCACCGTATCCGGCTCAGCCGCGGCTCGAGCGCCAAGAACGACCTGAATATCCACGGGTTCAGGCTTATCGAAATTATCGCCCCCGCTACGAGGACGTTGTGCGCCTCCCCCGGTATCAGTTTAAGAGACTTCGCGAACTCGGCGAGGATGAACGAGAATTCCCCTATCTGCGCGAGCCCCCCGGCGACGGTAAGCCCGGTCCTGAGGGAATAACCCGAGATGAGCGTTATAACGAGCGCGGCCAGAGGTTTTACGATTATTATGACTGCGACGATGCCGATCATGAGAAAAGGCGAATCCAGGACCGTCCTGTAATCGAACAACATGCCCACGGCGACGAAGAATAGAACCGCGAACGCGTCCCTCAGCGGAAGGGCGTCGGCGGCGGCCTGGTGGCTGACCTTGGACTGGCCGACTACCATGCCCGCCAGAAACGCGCCGAGCGCCATGGACGCCCCGAAGGCGAGGTAGGACACCGTGGCCACGGAAATCGCCATTACGAGAACCGTCAGCGTGAAAAGCTCGCGCGACCTCAGGCGCGCCACCCTGTGCAGAAGATGCGGCACGAACCGGGCGCCGGCGAACATCATTATGACCGTAAGCACGACGAGCTTTACAACCGCTATGCCCGCGGTCTTGAAGATTCCGCCCTCGCCGTCCGCACTCGCCGCAAGCGGCGGGAGGAGAACCAGGACGAGCACGGTGATAATATCCTCCACGACGAGCCAGCCTACGGCGGCGTGTCCTTCGGGCGTGTCGAGAAGGCCCATATCGAGAAGCGATCTCAACAGCACGACCGTGCTCGCCACCGATACCGCTATGCCGAAGACGATTCCCTCCTGCCACGACCAGCCGACGGTCACGGCAATAGCCGTGCAGGCCACGGTCGCCGCGAAGCTCTGCCCGATGGCGCCGGGTATGGCTATGGATTTCACGGCCAGAAGATCCTTCAGCCGGAAATGAAGCCCGACCCCGAACATGAGCAGGATCACGCCTATTTCCGCGAGCTGCGAGGCGATGACGGGGTCGCCGGAGATTCCCGGGGTGTAAGGGCCGACGATTATACCGGCTATCAGATAGCCTATTATCGGGGATAGACCGAGACGCTTTGCGAAAAGGCCGAAGACGAGCGCCGCAGCCAGGCTGAGCGCTATGGTCGTTATGAGAGATATTTCATGCATCGGCAGTCCTTCCTTAACAGGAGAATTAGGCTGCGTAACTCATGGTCTAAAGTCTCTCGATGGCTTCGGCTCCCCCCTTCGGTCCGAGACAAAACGAGACAACTCCCGTACTACTGCGAGTGCAGAACGAATACAAATAATCGCTTGTGATATATTTGCACCCGGAAACATTACCGGGCGCAAACGGCAACCCGGCTTTGAGGACCGTACATCGCGGTGGGAAAACACATGCCCGCAACGTACGCGGATTCCCGGTTGCAACAACCGGAAAATGAAAAGGACAGGCCGCCCTTTCGTCCATGGCATCCGGCGACGAGAGCCGCCGGACTCCAGAACAAAGTATAGGTAACCGCGGAGTAAAACGCAAATTATTATCACCGTGAAAATATCGGCGGCGAAAACCCGGGCGGCCGTGCCGGGAACTACGCCTGGGTGCGCTATTCGTTCAACATGCTACGCCCCGGGAGCGAGGCCGCGACTGCCGCCTGAAGGCCCGTCAAAGAAGGGCCTTCAGATCGATCGGTCCCGAAGCGAGCTCTTCGGGCCAGGGCATTTTCCTTAGCCTGAAAAGCTCCTCTATAGCGGCCATCTCGGCGTCTCTCCAGTTCCCGCACGCGGCCAGAACGACCCCGTTCGATACATAGAAGGTGATGAATTCCTTGTCCTCGACGCTCCCCCATGTAATGAGGCTGTCCCACGACGACGCATGGCCCACGTACTGGAGGTTGAGACCCGCCTGGTCCGTCCAGAAGAACGGCACCGCTCCATAGCGCACTTCCATCCCCAGCATATTCATCGCGGCCGTCCTCCCCTGCTGGAGGGCGACGCGCCAGTGCTCTATGCGCGAGCGCGTCCCGGCCCTGAGGTCGGGATACGACGCGATGTCCCCCGCGGCGAAAACATTGCCCGCGGCGTGGAGATAACCGTCCACCGGTATGCTTCCGTCGGGGAGCAGCTCGATACCCTTTACGAACCCGGTCTCGGGGACAACCCCTATGCCTACCAGCACCATATCGGTTTCGATTTCGGTTCCGTCGCTCAGCAAAACCTTTTCCACGTTGCCCTCGCCGAAAAACCTGGAGACGTTCTTTTCCAGCTCGAAAACGACGCCGTGCCCCTCGTGCTCGCGCTTGAGGAGGAGCCCTATCTCCTCGCCGAAAACGTGCTCGAACGGCACCGCTTCCTTGCCGACCACGGTTACCTCGAGGCCGAGCTCCGTCAGGCTGTGAGCGGCCTCCATGCCGATAAAGCTCGCGCCTATGACGACGGCCCTGGACGCGCTCTTTGCGGCGGATATGATGGCGTCGGCGTCGTCGAAGCTCCTCAGCGTAAAGATATTCCCGAGCTCCGAGCCCGGAACCCCGAGCTCTCTCGGCCGTCCCCCCGTCGCCACGAGGACACCGTCCGGCTCCATCGCGCCGCCGTCGTCGAGGATTATCTTTCCCGTGTCCGCTTCGAGAGAGACCACCTCTTTCCCCTCCAATATCTCTATGTCGTGGTCGGCGTAAAAGGACTCCCCCCTCAAAGGCATCCACTCGTCCTCGGCCTTGCCCTGGAGATAATCCTTACTGAGGTTCGGGCGGTCGTACGGGAGCCGCTTCTCCCTCGTTATAACGATAACCCTGCCCTTAAACCCGTTTTCCCTGAAACTCTGGGCAGCGTAATACCCCGCGGCGCCGCCGCCGATTATGACGAACGTCCTGCCGTCGGCTTCCTCCTCCCTCCGGGTCATTTCGGGCAGACGCCGCCTGGGCGGGTCCTCCGGGATCCTGACCTTGAGATCCTCCCCGTCCTTCCACGCTTCGTAAAAAACGAGCGCATCCATCGCCGGGGGCTCCAGTATGTCTCCGTTCCCGGCCTTATAACAGGTGTGGTGCCAGGGGCACACGATCCTCCCGTCGCTGAGAATCCCCTTTTCGAGCGGGGCGCCGTAATGCGTACAGAAGGCGCTCAGCGCATGAAACTCGTCCCCTACCCTCGCTATCAGTATCTTCGCGCCGTCGACCTCGACGGTCTTAAGGCCGTTTTCTTCGAAGTTCTCTATTTTTCCTGCGGTGATTTCTTTCCAGCTCATATCGCTCTCCTCCCCGGCTCATCCCGGGACTCCCTGCATTGAAGCCGCCCGCATTCCGTATATATATAGATGCAGCCATTCCCTCACCGGATAAACCGTATGATTTTAAAGGTTACCCACCCGGCCCGGAATCCGGCCCCAACGGGACGGGAAAGACGCGGCGCACGCCGCCCGGGGCGGGCGGGGAAAGCCCGAAACCCCTTCAGCCTCTCTTGTCGTCGCCCTCGCCGATGTCCGTCGGGTCCGGGGGCGGAATCTCCGGGGGCGGGCCCGGCTCCGGATCGGGCGGCGGGACCTCCGGGGGTATGTCCGGATTCGGACGGTCGAAACAATATACCCTTCTGTCGTCTCCATCGTAGATTTCTGTCATGACTGCCTCCCCTCAATACGCGGGCCCATCCCCGGGACGCCCATCTAAAGAATGTTAACATATTAGAGTGCATATTCCGCCTGAAATTCCGGCTGCAAATATATATTGAATGCGAAACCGCCGTGACGAATAATTGATGAAGACATCCGGGCCGGGACGAGTTCTTCGCCGTGCTCGGGATGCCCCGGGCAAAGGATAGCGAAATGAGCGACGAAAAAACGAAAACCGTCCCCGGCAATAACGGGCCGGACGAAAAGCCGGGGCCATTCCCCGGGCCACGGGCGAAGGCGGCCGACGCCGCGCTCATGGGTTTATTCGTCCTCGCCGCCGTCTATACGCTCTATTTCGGTCGGGCGATTTTCATCCCGGTTTTCTTCGCGCTCCTTTTAAACCTCCTTCTCTCCCCGGCCGTGGACGCCCTCGAGAGGGTCCGCGTTCCGCGGGTTCTCGGCTCTGCGCTCGTCATCACTGCGCTCCTGCTCGCGGTCACGGCATCCTTCTCCATTTTTTATCAGCCGGCCGCCGACTGGATAGAGCGCGCGCCCGAGAGCCTTCGTACAGTCGAGGAAAAACTGAGGTTCATAACGAAGCCCGTCGAGAAGATAGGCGAGGCCACAAAGAGCGTCGAGGAGATGGTCGACGTCGGCCCGGAGCCCGGCGGGGCTACGGTCGCCGTTGGAAAGACGGGATTTCTGAGCAGGCTTATTTACGAAACGTCCGAGCTCGTATTCGGCCTGGCCACGGCGATAATACTCCTCTATTTCCTTCTCGTCTCGGGCGACATGTTTTTAAGAAAAATCATAAACGTCCTCCCCACGCTGAGTGACAAGAAGAAGGCCGTCGAGCTTGCGCGAAGGATCGAGAGCGACATATCGGTCTATCTCTATACGATGGTCGCGATAAACATATGCCTCGGCGTGGTGGTAGGGGCCGCGATGTACGCCCTGGGAATGCCTAGTCCGTTCCTCTGGGGCCTCGTGGCCGGGCTTCTCAACTTCATAATGTATCTCGGCCCCGTGGTCGGGATTACCGTAATCGCACTCGTCGCCGTAACGAGCTTCGGCAGCGTCACCGACGCAATCCTGCCCCCCCTCGCCTACTTCGTAATAAACGGTATCGAGGGCAATTTCGTCACGCCGTTCATACTCGGGCGTCGGCTGGTCATGAACCCGATAGTTATATTCCTGGCGCTTCTCTTCTGGGGATGGCTCTGGGGGGTGCCGGGGGCCTTGATAGCCGTCCCCATAGTCGTCATACTCAAGATAATCTGCGACAACACCGAAACACTGAAACCGGTCGGGGAATTCCTCGGCAGATAGAGAGAAACCTGCGACTTATTGACACTGAATCCTGTTTGCCTCCCGCACGCACGGCGCCCTCCTTCCGATCGAAGAACACATCGGCTATACACACCGGCGCGCATAAGTTGATTTCCGCGATCTACACACTGCTGCGTCTATTTCGAGCACGCGTGGCGTACCTCATTTCCGACCCGGAGAAGCTATCAGCAATCAGCACAGACGCAGAGGGGCGATTACGCCTCCTCCCGGGCCTTCGCAGATTTCCCCTGCGCACACGTATGTGTGCTTTCGACGTAGCGCAGGAGTTGCCCGAGTCATCTTGAGCGCGGCAGTTCCTTTGGTGCCCCCCGGTAATACTCCGATCCCCGGCGGCTGTGAGCCGCACACGTTTGTGTGTCTTTCCAACGTAGCGAGGGAGGTGCCCGGAGTCACCTTTGAGCGCGGCAGTTCCTTATGGCACCCTCCGGTAATACTCCGATCCCCGGCGGCTGTGAGCCGCCTTGACTCTTTTGTGCGCTCATGTAGATTTATTATGCTGATTTTGATAATCATTCTCATGTAATTAAATCCTGAATTTATGTGTTTTAATCAAGTATACAAAAGGTTCGAAAAGGCTATGCACGGTGCGTACCCGGACAGCGCCGGGAGGGAATGGTGGGGAATATTGGTTTGAATGAATTTTAGTATAACCTATATATTTTCGTCGATTTTTAATACACGGGGCAGACCAGATTTGCCGGAGGCAAAAGAGAAATGGAAATAGAACACCTGAGTTTAATCCAGCTGATAAACGACGGCTGGATCGCTACCTACCCCCTCATATTATTCTCGATAATCATGGTAGCGGTCTTCGCGGAAAGGCTGTTCGCGATGAGCGGAATCGCCTCGTCCGCAAGGGCCGTCACCGGACTGGTGGTGCCGCCGCTGTCGAGGGGCGACATCCCTTCCGCGGTCCAGGCCTGCGAGAAGCAAAAGAAGGCGAGCCAGTCGGACGTCTATAAGAAGCTCCTCGAAGAGCGGCGAGACACGACGCCTGACGACATACTGGAAATCCTCGACGAAAAAAGGTTCGAGGAAATCCACGCTCTCAAGAACCATATATGGATGCTCGGCACCATAGGCAGCAGCGCGCCGTTCATCGGGCTCTTCGGTACGGTGGTCGGTATCATAAAATCG
>JADLGH010000105.1 GCA_020849425.1 Candidatus Dadabacteria bacterium | reverse complement strand
TTCTCTATGAGCACGTTCCTGCCGCGGGGGCCCAGCGTCGCCTTTACCGCGTTGGCCAGCGCATTTACTCCCTTTAAGATCGAGTCCTGCGCCGCCCTCTCGAATTTGATTTCCTTTGCTGCCATTTTCTTCTACCTCCTGGGAATTTTGGATTTGGGGTTTGGTTAATCGACTACGGCCAGAATTTCTTCCTCGCTGAGTATGAGGTAGTCTTCGCCGTCGATCCTGATTTCCGTGCCGCCGTACTTGCTGAAGAGAATCTTGTCTCCCTTCTTGACTTCGAGCGGCTTGGTCGAGCCGTCCTCGAGGATCCTGCCGTTACCAACCGCTACTACCTTGCCCTCCTGCGGCTTCTCCTTTGCGGAGTCGGGAATGATGATACCGCCCTTGGTGGTTTCTTCGCTGTCGAGTCTCTGAATTAAAACCTTGTCGTGTAATGGCCTTACCTTCATAACAAACCTCCTTCTATTTTTATAATAGTGTTATCTGAAATAAGGACTGGCTGGAGTTTCAGTATCTGTTTTTCAGTGTCTATTATAGTGAAAACCGATTTTTCCGCATTAACATAACCACACGCCTATCTTTGTCAAGTATAACCAAATTAGTGTACCCAACGGATGAAATATTAAAAGGCCGGGGCAATCCTTGAAAAGATCCCGCAAACGGGATATGTTTTGAGGCTTATTATGCCTAAAGTTGGAATTATAGTAGGTAGCGATTCGGACCTGGGAAGCATGGAGGACGCCTTTAAAGCCCTCGAAGAGCTGGAAATAGAGTACGAGCTCAGGGTGGCCTCGGCCCACAGGACGCCAGGCAGGGTTAAAAGTTACGTCGAAAGCGCCGAAAAAAGGGGAATAGAGGTAATAATAGCGGGCGCGGGATGGGCCGCCCATCTACCGGGGGTGGTCGCGTCTTATACGACCCTGCCCGTGGTAGGCGTCCCCGTGGACTCGTCGCCCCTTAACGGGCTCGACGCGCTTTTGGCCATAGTGCAGATGCCGCCGGGGATACCCGTGGCCTCCATGGCTATAGGCAAGGGCGGGGCGAGGAACGCCGCCCTTTACGCCGGAGCCATACTCGCCCTCAAGTATCCGGAAGTGAACAAGAGGGTGAAGGAAGCCAGAAAGCGCCTGGCCAGGAAGGTCGAAAGCGCGGCGAAAAAGCACGACAGGTAAGAATCGCAGGCCGTTGACTGAAGTAATAAAAGCCGAAGACCCGGTATCTCCCGAGCGGGCTGCCGGGGTTTTAGAAAAAGGGGGCGTAATCGTCTATCCGACGGAGACCCTGTACGGGATTGGTGCGCTCGTCACGAGCGCCGCCGCCGTCGAAAGGGTATTCGAGATAAAGGGCCGCCCCAAGTATATGCCCATACCGGTACTCGTGAGGGACCTCCGGATGCTCGGGTCCATAGCCGAAACGTCTCCCGCCGCCGAACGGCTGGCCGGGAAATTCTGGCCCGGGGCGCTGACCATAATATTAGAGGTGTCGGGAGAGCTGAATCCCATCATAACGTCGGGGACCGGGAAGGTGGCCGTGAGGATCTCGGCCCATCCGTTCGTAAGCCGGCTATTCGAATATATCGACGCTCCGCTTACATCGACGAGCGCAAACCCGAGCGGCGCGGGTAATATACTGGAATCGAGCTACATATACGAGACATTCCGCGGCAAGGTTGAACTTATAATAGACTCTGGTAACATTCCGCCCTCGAAAGGGTCCACAATCGTGGACCTTGCCGCAGGCTCCCCCCGCATCGTAAGAGAGGGAGACATTTCATCCCGGGAATTAAAGGAGTATTTATAATATGCCTATAGTCAAAGGGTTTAAGGGAATAAGGTATAACCCGGAGAAAATCGAGGACTTTTCGAAGGTGCTGGCCCCCCCGTACGACGTCATAAGCCCCGACGAGCAGGAAGAGCTGCTGGACATGGACCCGCATAACGTCGTGAGGCTCGTTCTCCCCAAGGGGGATACCGACGCGAAGTACGAAAGGGCTGCAAAGATCTTCAGGGACTGGTTCATACGCGACGTACTCATACAGGACCGGGAGCCGTCCATATACCCCTATTACCAGGAATTCGAGCTCGGCGGCAGGAAGTACACCCGGAAGGGGTTTATAGCGAAGGTGAAGCTCGAAGACTTTTCGACGAAGAAGATACTCCCGCACGAGTTGACGTTCCCCAAGCACAAGCAGGACAGGCTCAAGCTGAACACGGCGTGCAAGGCGAACATGAGCCCGGTGTTCTCCGTTTATTCGGACCCCGAGGGGGACACGGAGAAGGCCATAGAGGAAAAGCTCGGGGCGCCGATATTCGACGTTACGACGGCGGACGGCGTGAGGAACATGCTGTGGAGGATATCGGACGAGGATATAATATCGCGCGTGGCCGGGCGCCTGGAGGAGACGAGCTTTCTCATCGCGGACGGGCACCACAGGTACGAGACCGCACTCGACTACAGGAGAATCCAGAGGGAGAGCAACCCCGGGGGCGAAGAGAAGCCATATGACTACGTGATGATGTTCCTCGCGCGCGGCGAGGGCGAGGGGCTTATCATCAACCCGACGCACAGGCTCGTGAAAAACACAGGTCAGCATACGACGGAATCGTTCATCGCAAAGCTAGGCGAGTATTTTAACGTGAAGGAGATGGAGCTCGGCGAGGCCGTGTCTAACATAGGACACGAGGAATTCGCCGTCATAACCGGGGACAGGAAGAAGGCGTACAGGGTGTCGGTGAAGGACCCCTCGGGCGGGGGGTATTCGAGGCTCGGCGTCATGCTCCTTCACAAGATAGTCTTCAAGAACATACTGGACGAGGAAGAATCCGGGGTTTTCTACACGAAGTTCCTGGAAGAGGCCGTAAACCTCACGGGGAGCGGGGAATACGCTCTCGGCTTTATACTCCCCGAGCTCAAGGCAGGCGACATATTCGACGTCGTCCGCGACGGCGAGAGGATGCCGCACAAGACCACCTATTTTTATCCGAAGATACTCTCGGGCCTCACTTTCAATCCGCTCTGGTAACGCGGCCGGCCGCTTCGGCGGCAGCCAATTGGCGGGGTTCGTCGCGGGGGAGGATAAATTGATTTATAATTTATCCGGACCCGGGATGCGAAGCTGCATTCCCGAGAACGAAACGAGAGAGAGGCAAATACATGACCGGGACGCTTATAGTTCTTGCCGTTATAGCAGTAGTAGCATTCGCTTTAGTCGGGATTTACAACGGGCTCGTCAAGCTGAGGAACATGGCCGAGCAGGCATGGTCTGACGTGGACGTTCAGCTGAAGAGAAGATACGACCTCATACCGAACCTCGTAGAGACCGTGAAGGGATACGCGTCCCACGAGAAATCGACATTCGAGAGCGTGGTCGAGGCGAGGAGCCGGGCCATGCAAGCCACGACACCAGAGGCCAAGGCCGAAGCGGAGAACTTCCTCCAGTCGACGCTGAAGAGCCTCTTCGCCCTTTCGGAGGCATATCCGGACCTCAAGGCGAACCAGAATTTCCTCGAGCTCCAGGCCGAGCTTTCGAGGATAGAGGAGCAGATACAGCTCGCTCGCCGTTATTACAACGCCGTCGTGAGGGACCTCAATACGAAGATAGAAACGGTTCCGAGCAACTTTGTAGCCAACATGTTCGGCTTCCAAAAGAAAGAGTATTTCGAGCTCGATTCAGAGGCCGAGAGAACCGCTCCGAAAGTAAGCTTCGGCCAGTAGCAGAGGCCCTTCGGGAGACCCCCTCTTAACATGACGCAAACGCGCGCCGTTTTTATATTCCTCGCCCTCGCCTTCCTCGCTGTCCTTATGCCGGCGGCGGAGGCGGAGGAGATAAGGAATTTCCATTCGGACATATACATAGACGAGAACGGGAGCCTCACCGTCGTCGAGGATATAGAGTACGACTTTCAGTACGCGGAGAGGCACGGCATATACAGGTACATCCCATATAAATACGATTACGGGTACAAGCGTTACAGCATAAAGATAGACGTTAAGGACGTGACGGACTTCGACGGGAACCCTTATCCGTACAAGGTGAGCACCGAGGGGTCCGTGGTCAACATAAGAATAGGGGACCCGGACAAGACCGTAACCGGGGTGCACGGGTACAGGATCGAGTATACGGTCAGGGGGGCGGCGGCGTTCTTCGAGGACCACGACGAGATCTACTGGAACGTGACCGGGGACGAGTGGAGGGTGCCGATAGAGAAGGCCGGGGCCAGGGTGTATCTCCCCGAGGGAGCGGCGGGAGAAATCGAGGCGGAATGTTACACGGGCCCCCGGGGGGCGACCGGCAGGGACTGTACGGCGTCTGTGACTGACAGCGAGGCGGAGTTCGCCGCCACGCGCGCGCTTTGGGCCGGAGAGGGCCTTACCATCGTGACCGGGTTTCCGAAGGGGATCGTAAAAGAGCCCTCGGGCCTCGATAAATTACTCCGGCTCCTCTCGGATAACTGGTATTTTGTCCTGCCATTCGCGGCGTTCTTCGGGATGTTTTACATCTGGCGGACGAGCGGACGGGACCCCGAGGGAAAGGGCTCGATAATGGTGAGGTACAGCCCG
>JADLGH010000104.1 GCA_020849425.1 Candidatus Dadabacteria bacterium | reverse complement strand
ATTTAGCGAAGAAGCGATGATTTTTAGCAGAATTTTTCCCGGCCCGTGACTTTTGCTACTTTTGGTCAAGCAAAAGTAGAAACCCTTATATCGATCTTATAGGTTAAGTATAGAACTTCCCCTTCAGCTAATGGAAACTCCCAGCAGTAAACAATCGAAGTAGCGGCGTTACGCTATTACCACCTGCCGCACTTCCGGAGCCTATGACTCCGAACGAGCGAGGAATCGGACCCCTTCGCTAAAGACTCCGGAGTTAATCCGAATGCCCGCCCATCGCCTCGAAAACCCTCAGCAGCCTCTCCCCGCTCTCTCGCGCAAAATCTATGATCCTGTCCTTGTCCTCGTCCGTGATGTCGGACTCGATATTCCGCACCGTCCTCTTTATCGCCAGCGAATGCCCCGGGTCCTCCTTCGCGTGGACGACGATGAACTTCGACGGATACGGCAGGTCCTCGTGTTTCGGGAACATTATCCCCGAAGCGTTCTCGAAGAGATACGAGTGCCCGAGCACCCCGAGCGGGAACTCGCCCGCCGCCTTCTGGAGGAACTCGTCGTACTCGCCGACCTCCGTGGCGCCTGAAACGTCTACGCCCGTAACGCCCATCTCCGCCAGGTCTTTGAGAGCGATCTCGGCGTGCCCTTCCTCGCCCCTCGCACAGAGGAGGAACCTCTTGCTGAGATAAGGGACATCGTACTTCGTCCGGTCGGCCGCCTTGAGCACGGCCCTGCGGCTGATGTCCTCGATGACGTAGAAGGTCTTCAGGAACTTGACGTAGCTCTCCCTCGGTATCTCGCCCGACAGAAGCGCCTTCACCTCGTCCATCCCCTCTACCCTTTCCAGATACGCGCCGACCTCGCGGTCGAGCCTTTCTTCCAGTCTTTCCATAACGGTCGAATATATTATCCGAACATCGGCGGGATTTCGACTCTCGCGCGGGGGTAACTTTCATGTCTTGCAGTCACTCCGCCCGCGGGCGTGCGAGCGTCAGCTCCCGAACGTAAACGCATAAGCTTCGAGTCCCGGCTCTGCAGCCTTGATCTCTATAACCCCCGTGCCGAAATCCTTACGGCTTATGAGCTCGTATAGCGTGTTCGCGTCCACTGTCACGCGCCCGTCGGTCGAGACGCCGCTTCCGCGCGCCGTGCCTATCGGCATACCGTCGAGCGTGATCTCGGCGGTGACAGGCTCGCCCGTCGAAGTGCCGAGGACGAGGAACACTTTCTTCGCCGCGAAGCTCAGCCTGATGGCCGCACCCGCCTCGTCCGACGTTATCTTCTCGCCGCCGACGGTCCATCCGCCGTCGAGAGCCCATCCGTTCCGCACGAGGCTTTCGGGGAACATGTACTCGGCGTGCGCGTTCTTCTCGATCGGCGTCGTGCCCTCGTACCCCTTCGCGCGCTCGTATCCCAGATACGTCTCGGGCGTCTGCTCCCTCGAATAAGGTATCGGCGCGGCCTCGCCCGGCTCCATAGCGCCGAGCCCGAGGAGATAGCGAATGTTGTTCTCCGTCACGCCGTACTTCCCCTCGCCGAAGTGCGTGTACACGACGTTCCCCTCGCGGTCGATAAGGTAATGCGCGGGCCAGTACCGGTTCTTGAAACCGGTCCACGTGTCGAAGCTATTGTCGAGCGCGACGGGATATTTTATGCCGTTTGCCTCGACCGCCTTCTCGACGTTATCGAGGTCCTTCTCGAACTCGAACTCGGGCGAATGCACGCCCACGATCACGAGCCCGTCCTTCCCGTACTTCTCGTCCCACGACTTTATATAAGGGAACGTCCTGACGCAGTTGACGCACGAATACGTCCAGAAATCGACGAGCACGACCTTCCCGCGGAGCTCCTCCATCGTGAGCGGCTTCGAGTTTATCCACGCCGTGATTCCCCCGAAGCCGGGTGCGGGATACGGCTCGGCGAGCCCGTTCTTTAGCTCCTCGCCCTTCACGTCCTCAGGCTTCACGGCAGCCGCGGTGCCGCCCGGCGGCTCGAACGAGCCGATGTTTATACCCGATGCGATGAACAGGACCGAGAGGATGATCACGACACCGAACGCCTTCCGTATGGCCTCCGAATGCGCCGTGAAAAAGCCGAGCTTCCCCATCGCCCTGCGCCCGGCGAGCGCGATCGCCAGCATCGGCACGCCCGCCCCTATCGCGAAGGAAGCCGTAACGAGGAACCCGGCGAGGTCCGTCTCCTGCCTTACCACCTGGACGAGGACGGCGGCGAGCAGCGGCCCGGCGCAAGGGGTCCACACGAGCCCTATGAGCGCGCCCACGGCGAGGCCGCTCCAGAGGTCGTCCCCCCTGCCGATTTTGGAGCTCCCGCCTATGCCCGCGATGCGCGACGTGAGCCCGCTGAATCTATCCGAAAGCTTCGACGAAAGGAGCACGAGGCCGAACAGGAACAGCAGGACCAGCGAAACGTACTTTATTATTTCGGTGTCTATACCGAAGGCTTCGACGAGTCGGCGCGACGCGAGCGCGAAAAGAGTGAACGAGAAGACGAACCCGGCGATGATGCCGAACGGCCTCTTCCTGCCCCCCTCGACCGACGCTGCAAGGACGAGCGGCAGGACGGGGAGTATGCACGGCGACACTATGAGCGCCAGCCCTTCCACGAACGCCAGCGCAGGATCGAGAATATTCATGACAGTCCCCAATCTCTGGTATATGGATTTAGAGTATAGCCGCCCTTAACGCGATTCGCGCGTTCTTTTACGGCAGCCGATTTCCCATCCCGCGTCCTCCCGTGTTATATTGGAAACTGAAAACGCCGCACCGCGGTTACGGCCGCTTCCCGGGGCGGCCCCGAAGGAGGAATGTATATGCAACCATACTCCCGGCCCTGCAACCGAGCCCGGTCCCGCACATTTCTTCACGCCCGGGCGGGGGTCCTCTCGGCCCTGCTCCTGGTTATCCTCGTGCTCGGCGTCGCCTGCGCCGGTACGGCACCCGCACCGGCCCCGTATCCCGACTCGGACCCCCTTCCCTCGTGGAACGACGGCGCGGCGAAGGAGGCGATCTTCGAATTCGTAAGGAAAGCTACGGACGAATCCGGGCCCGGCTACGTGGCGCCCGACGACCGCGTCGCCGTCTTCGACCAGGACGGGACGCTCTGGGTCGAGCATCCCCTCTACACGCAGGGCGTCTTCGCATTGGACAGAATACGCGCCCTCGCGCCGTCACACCCCGAATGGAGCGGGAAGGAGCCCTACAAATCCGTCATAGCGAACGACGCTCAGACGATAGCGAATTTTACGAAGGCCGACTGGGCGGCGATAATCGCCGCCACTCATGCCGGCATGACGACAGAGCAGTTCGCCGAAACCGTTCGACAATGGCTCGCCACGGCGAAACACCCGCGATACGACCGCCCTTATACCGACCTCGTCTACCGGCCCATGCTGGAGGTGATAGCACTCCTCCGCGAAAACGGCTTCCGCACGTTCATGGTCACGGGCGGCGGGCAGCTCTTCGTCAGAACATATGCACGCGAGGTATACGGCTTCTCCCCCGCCGAGATAGTCGGCTCGAGCCTCGTCCTCTCGTACGAATACGGGGCCGGCGGCGGGCCCGTCCTCGTGCGCGAGCCCAGGCTCTTCCTGATGGACGACGGCCCCGGGAAGGCCGTCGGTATCGAGACGTTCATAGGCCAGCGGCCGGCGGCCGCCTTCGGCAACTCCGACGGCGACAGGGAGATGCTCGAATGGACGGGGGCGGGAAATGGCGCGCGCCTCATGATGCTCGTCCTCCACGACGACCCCGGACGCGAGTACGCCTACGGCCCCGCCGAAGGCCTGCCGAATACCGACGTCGGCACATTCCCTGAGTCGCTGGCGAACGAGGCCGACGCGAAAGGCTGGGTAATCATCAGCATGAAGAACGACTGGAACCGCATCTTCAATTTCGAGGACGCGCAACAATAAAACGCTGTCTGCTTACCTTTTGCCTTTTTACTTTCCTCCCCCTTAGTAAGGGGGAGGATTAAGGCGGGGGTCACCTCCAGTCTGTCATTCCCAACAATTCCTCGCTCGCTCGAAATCGTTGGGAATGACAAACTGGGGACTTCCCAAATCATCATATTGCAAGCCGTGTAAACGGCGCAGCAATACATTCCCGGGCCGTCAAAATTCGCGCACGCCACGCGTGCTGGATATCGACGTAGCAGCTTTGGAAATTCATAGCACCACTCGGTCGTCTATCCCTTTTAACCACCTTACTTGCCCCGCCGAAGACATCGAGTGCATGAGCGTTAAAAATCCGATGTGGGACTGTGGGCCGGTGGAGGATTTAGCGAAGAAGCAATGATTTTTAGGCGGGCCACGCCCGCTGGATACCGAAGTAGCAGCGCATGGCTATTACCACCCGACGCGCTT
>JADLGH010000103.1 GCA_020849425.1 Candidatus Dadabacteria bacterium | reverse complement strand
TCTGGAGCAGCCCCGGCGCATTCAAGCTCGACGCCGAAAAGAATCCTGTCTACGTCTCCGGCGTCCCGCCCGACTCCTTCAGCAAAACGGGCCAGCTCTGGGGGAACCCCGTCTACGACTGGGACGAGCTCAGGCGGACGGGATACAAGTGGTGGATCGACAGGATAGGCCACAACCTCTCCCTCTTCGACGTGCTCAGGCTCGACCACTTCAGGGGCTTCGTCGCCTACTGGGAGATAGAGGCCGGCGAGAAAACGGCCCTCAACGGGAAATGGGCCGACGTGGACGCCGTTTCGTTCTTCGACACGCTCTTCTCCCGCTACGACAAGGACCGCTTCATCGCCGAGGACCTCGGCGACATCACCCCCGACGTAAGGGAGATAATAGAGCGCTACGGGCTCCCGGGGATGAAAATACTCCTCTTCGCGTTCGGCGACGACTTCCCCTACGGCGAATACCTCCCGTCCGTATTCGGCGAAAACTGCGTCGTTTACACGGGCACACACGACAACAACACGGCCCGGGGGTGGTGGGAGGACGAGGCCGGAAAGGCCGAGAAGAACCGGGTTTTCGAATACCTCGGCAAAAAGATAAACGCGGGCGAAATCAGCTCCGAGCTCATAAATCTCGCCATGCTCTCCCCGGCGGATACGGCGGTCATACCGATGCAGGACGTCCTCGGGCTCGGGGCCGGGGCCCGGATGAACACCCCGGCCGTCAGGAAGGGCAACTGGGCCTGGAGGCTCGAGCCCGGCTACGGGGGCCGGGGGCTCTCGGACCGGCTCCTTGAAATTACGCGGAGAAGCGGCAGGTATTAACCCGCCCTCGGTTTATTTCTTTAAAAAATGCGTTAATATCATCTAGGGTGCGGGTTGCTGCAGCCGCCTCAGCTTCGGGCGGCGCGGAAAGGTGAAAGCGGTTGATTAAAGTTCTATTCATTGCCTCCGAAATGGAGCCGCTGGCGAAAACGGGGGGCCTTGCGGACGTCATCGGGGTACTGCCCAAAAAGCTGAACGAAATAGGCTGCGAAGTCAGGGTCATCCTGCCCTACTACAAGGAAGTCAGGAATAACCTCAAGCGCCTCAAGCTCAAGGTGAGGGACCTTAACCGCGACGTCATAGTCACGATAGACTGGCTGCCTTACAAGGGCCGCATAAAGGAAACGACTGTCGAAGGGGTAAAGGTATACCTCCTCGCCAACGACAATTTCTACGACCGCGACCACCTCTACACCACCCCCCACGGCGACTACAGGGACAACGATTTAAGGTTCGGATTCTTCTCCATAGGGGCGCTCGAAATCGCGAAGGCCCTCAATTTCAGGCCCGACATAATTCACTGCAACGACTGGCAGACCGGGCTCGTGCCCATAGCCCTCAGATGGAAGAGGCACTATAACAACGACCTCTTCTTCAAAAAGTCGAAGACGGTTTTCACGATCCACAACATCTCTTACCAGGGCCTCTTCGGAAAAGACCTCCTCGACAAGTTCGGCCTCTCGCACTCCCTCTTTAACCCCGAGCAGCTCGAATTCTACGGCAGGGTGAATCTCCTGAAGGGCGGCATTCTTACGTCCGACCTCGTAACGACCGTAAGCCCCACGTACGCCCACGAGATACAGACGAAGGAATACGGCTACGGGCTCGACGGCGTCTTGAGGGCCGTCGCGCGCTCCGGGAGACTCGCGGGGATACTGAACGGAATCGACAACGAAGACTGGAACCCCGGGACGGATAAGGCCCTCTACGCACACTACGACCCCCGCAGCCTCGAGGGCAAGTACGAAAACAAGGCCAGGCTCAAGAACCTCCTCGGCTTTAACACCAACGGGCATGTCCCCCTCATAGGCGTCATCTCGCGCCTCGCCCACCAAAAGGGCATCGACCTCATCGTAAGGGCGCTCCACAGGATACTCGACCTCGGGGCCGAGCTCGTGATACTGGGGACGGGCGACAAGGGGTACGAAAGGCTCCTGAAGCAGGTCTCCGACGATTACGTGGACAATTTCAGGGCCATAATCGGCTACAACGAGGCCAAGGCCCGGCGCATATACGCGGGGAGCGACATGTTCCTCATGCCGTCCAGGTTCGAGCCCTGCGGCCTCGGCCAGCTGATCGCCCTCCGGTACGGCGCCATCCCGGTCGTAAGGGCGACGGGAGGGCTCCTCGACACGATTATCGACTACGACGAGAGCAGGGACAACGCAAACGGCTTTATCTTCGATCACTTCAGCGAGCAGAGCATGCTGAACACTATCGAAAGGGCCATAACCGCGTATCACGACCCGCCCGAATGGAAGCGCCTCGTCAAAAACGCCATGGCGCAGGATTTTTCGTGGAAACGGTCGAGCCGGGAATATCTCGACTACTACAAAACCCTTTTCGCCGGGGGCTAGGGCCTATCGATATCGTCCGGGCCACGGCTGGACGCACGAGCATATCATGTATAATAAGAGCACTAATAAATAATCCCATTTCCCGAACAAATCCGATATACAAAAAGACGCCCGGCGCGGGTCCCGTTCACGGGAACGCCGGATTTTATACTGGAAAGAGAACGCTATATTATTTATTGTTACTAAAATTATGAGGGGCTGATCGAGTCATGAGAAAATACGAGTCCGCAATCAGGAAGAACGTTCTTTGGTGGGTAGACGAGGTAAAGAGCATTGACATACTGGTCGGAATTCCGTGTTACAACTGCGAAGACTCCATAGGCTTTGTCGTGGAGCAGGTGGCCAGGGGCCTGGCGGAATATTTCCCGGACCATACCTCGGCCATATTCATAAGCGACGGCGGGTCGCTCGACGACACTAGGGAAAACGCCTACCAGGCGAAAATCCCGGAGAACGTCCTCAGAAGGGTCACCATCTACAGGGGGCACCCGGGGAAGGGCACCTCTTTCAGGGCGGTGTTCGAGCTCGCCATAATGCTCAAGGTAAAGGCGATAGCCGTCTTCGACGCCGACCTCAGGAGCATAACCCCCGAATGGGTCAAGTTCATCGTCGAGCCCATACTCGACGGCTCCGCTGGCTTCGTCGCCCCCTACTACAGGAGACACAAGTTCGACGGGACCATAACGAACCAGATCGTCTACCCGATGACGCGCGCCCTTTACGGCGTGGACATAAGGCAGCCCATAGGCGGGGACTTCGGCTTCTGCCCCGAGCTCGCGGCCTTCTTCATGAAGGAAGACGTCTGGGATACGGACGTCGCCCGGTTCGGAATCGACATCTGGATGACGACCTGCGCCATCAACGAGGGCTTCAAGGTCGTCCAGACGTATCTCGGCACGAAAATACACGGCGCGAAGGACCCGGCGTCCGACCTCGGCCCGATGTTCAGGCAGGTCGTGAGCACCGTCTTCTACCTCATGGGCAAGTACGAGCACAACTGGGACAGGGACAACCCGTTCCAGGCGATCCAGATAAACAACAAGATAGACGAGGAACCCAAGCTCGAAGCGGTCTCTGTAAGCATGAACGACCTTCTCGAAGAGTTCGTCGAGGGCTTCCGTCATTTCAGGCCCATGTACGACGAGATTCTGAACGACAACAACATGGCCAGGCTCGACGAGATATACGAGGCGTGGACGTCCAACGAGGAAAAGGAATTCGACGCCCAGCTCTGGAGCAAAATACTCTACGACTTCGCCTACACCTACCAGCAGTGGCAAAGGAACAAGCGGCGGCTCGTCGATATAGTAACGCCCCTTTACTTCGGGCGCGTCAGGAGCTACTGTCAGCAGGTCATGAACATGTCCAGCGACGAGGCCGAAGAGGTCGTCCAGCAGCAGGCGAAGATATTCGAGGAGAATAAGTCCTATCTACTGAAACGTTTCGACATCTGGGACGAATGACGGGCTCCGCGGGGCCGGTTCGGAGGGCGGTGCGGCGACGCCCCGGGAACGCGTTTTGAAACGAGCGCATAAGGCGTTATAATCGTCCGCGACGGGCGCGAATGCTTCGGTTCATTCGTACCCGGCTCTGCAAATGGGAGAAATAATAACGACCGGAAGACGCAGCCTCGGACTGTTCGGGTCGATAGGCATAGGCGTCGGCTCGATAGTCGGGGGCAGCATACTCGTCCTCACGGGCATCTCCTATACGGCGGCCGGGCCCGGCGCGATATTCGCATTCATACTGAACGGTGTCATAGCCACCATTACGGCGTTCAGCTTCGCCGAGCTCTCGGCGGCGTTTCCCGAATCCGGCGGCCCCTACGTCTACGCAAAAAAGCTCCTGTCGATAAAGTCCGCCTTCGCGATAGGATGGCTCCTCTGGTTCGCGTCGATGGTGGCCTCCGTCCTCTACGCGCTCGGGGCGGGTTATTTCACGACTCTCCTCATAAAGGGGATCCTCGGCCACTTTCCGGGCGTGAGCGCCGGCTGGCTGACGACCGCGCGCGCTTCGCAGGTGATAGCCGGGGCGGCCATAGTCTACTACACCGTCAGCCTCGTTCGAAGGCCCGCGAGCGGGGGCGCGTTCGCCAACATCGGGAAGATAATAGCCTTCTCGCTCCTTATACTCGGCGGCCTCTGGGCCATGACGGGCGAGAGCCCGGAGAGCATCCGGAAAGATTTTTCGCCCCTCCTCCCGTTCGGATTCCTCGGCGTCGTCGAGGCCATGGGGTACACCTTCATAGCGTTTCACGGCTTCGAGCTCATAGCCGCCGTCGCCGGCGAGGTCAAGGACCCCGACAAGACGATACCGAGGGCGATGATAATATCGATTCTCATATCGCTCGCCATATACGTCCCACTCGTATTCATCGTCACCGTCGCCGGGACAGCGCCCGGGCAGTCCATCGTAGACCTCAGCATGCAGAACCCCGAGTCTGTCATAGCCGTCGCGGCCGAAAGGTACATGGGCAAGGCCGGCTACTGGATCGTAGTCATAGCCGGCATACTCTCGATGCTCTCGGCCCTCTACGCGAACATACTCGCCCCCTCGCGCATAGCCGAGAGCATGGCCCGCGACAGGACGCTCCCCAGGCCGCTCGGCGAGGTGAGCAGCAAATGGGGAACGCCCGACAAGGCGCTTTTGGCGACCTCCGCCATAATAATCGCGACCCTGATACTCGTGCCGGACGTCAGCGCCGCCGGAGCCGCCGCGAGCCTCATATTTCTCCTGGCCTTCGCCCTCACGCAGGGGATAGCCATACTCGCGCGGAAGAGACGTACCCCGAGGCCGGGTGCGTTCCGGATACCGTTCTTTCCCTATCTCCCGATCGCCGGCATCGTAATCTGCTCGGGTATCGTCATATTCGAGGGTATAAAGGTCCCCGAGGCGGGAATTATCGCGGCGATCTGGCTGGCAATAGGCGGCGTTCTCTATTACATACGCTTCGGACGGAGCGCAAGGATATTCGACGCCTCGTCCGAGGGGTTCGACCCCGAGCTGGTCAGGCTCCGCGGCAGGAGCCCCCTCTTCCTCGTCCCCATCGCGAACCCGACCAGCGCCGAGGCCATGATAGAGGTCGCGGCGTCCCTGGCGCCCCCCGAATACGGTAAGGTGCTCCTCCTTTCGGTCGTTACCACCGGCGAGGAATCCCCGGTTTACGAAGAAGACCGCATCCTCGGCGCACAGGCGGTGCTGAGAGAAGCGATATCGACGTCTCTCGAAATCGGCCTCAACCCCGAGGCCCTCATCACGATAGCCGAAAGGCCGTGGCCCGAAATAGTGCGCGTCGCCCGGACATACAGGTGCGAGAGCCTTCTCGTCGGCCTCACGTCGCTCGCCCGGAAATCCGACGAGAGGAACCTCGAAAGGCTCGTAAACGCCGTCCCGAGCAACGTTGTCATGCTGAAAGCCCCCCCGGGCTGGCACATACATACGGCCAGGCGCATACTCGTCCCCGTCGGGGGCAGAGGCGGCCATGGAGAGCTCCTGGCCCGCATACTGGGCAGCATCTCCCGCACTGGGGGAACCGAGGTCACATTCCTCCGCATACTCCCCGAAGACATCGACTGGAGAGCCGCCAAAAAGGCGCGGAACGAGCTTTTCCGCTATGCGGAAGACCACGCCGGGCACGTCGGCTTCAAGGTAAGAATCGAAAAATCCGGCGACATAGCCGGGCGCATAATGAAGCTCGCCGGGGAAAACGACCTCGTCATACTCGGCATCCAGCAGTCGGGAAACCGCGTGCGGTCCATAGGCGATCCCGCCCTCGGCATAATTCACGAGTGCCCGCGCCCCGTTCTCATGATAAGCAGCAGAACGTAACGACATCGCCGGGGCGGATGCCATCCGTCAATCCAATGATCGAGGACCCCGCAAAACGCTCCCTCTCTCTGAAAAAATTATTTAATTTAAGGGAAATAGGCCGCCCGTTCCCCTCTTTTTCCGGCCGGATTGTGTAATTGCGCACAGGATTTTAGTGTAATACTACACAACTCCCTCGCCTTACACACATCATCTTCTCATAACCGGCTGCAATCATTCGATATATTGTTTTATAAGGGTTGGCACAGCACTTGCAACTCATATTACGCAAATGCAAATAAGAGCCATGAGAAGCCAGACTGCAGTTTTCGGATTCCAGACCGTATGGGTAACTCGGCTCTGGCTGTCCGCCCTCTTATGATCACCTCTTTTTTCATACCGTCGGGGTAATGGGTCCCCGATTTCTCGATTAGAAAGCAACACACACAATGCGGATCAAGGGATTATGCATTCATTTAACACCAATTCCACGTACGACTGCGAAAGTCAGGAGGTTTAAGTTCCGATGTTTAATTTTGGCGAGTTAATAACCGTAGGCTACATATACGCGGCCGTCGCATTCGTAGTTTCGACGCTGCTCATTACCTTTAAAAACCTCATAGGGAAGGATAGACACTATTTCAGCACTCTAGAATACTTGAATGTCAACGTAGTGGCCGCCCTCATCGTATGGCTCATCGGCTATCCCGTGCCGGCGATACTTGCCGTCACGGCGGGCAGCATGGTCCTTATGGCCGCGGCGCACAGGGTGCTGAGGAATTTCACTATCGCCGGACGCCTGCTGCTGGTAACGTACGCCCTTCTCTCCCTTTTCGGGATAGTCTGGGGCTTCTGGTTCATAGCGTCCATCGACGTGAGCACGATAACGCGCGTGCTCATGTACATCGGCTCCCCGCTCCTCTTCGTAACCCTCTTCGGGGGTATCATCACGGCTTTCGAGCAGTGGGAAGTCCTCGGCAAGGTAAGGTGGGACAGGCCCAACAGCCCCCTCCCGCCGGGAGGCCTCCGGAGCTATCCGAGGGTTTGCCTCCAGGTGCCGGCCTACTCCGAGCCGCCCGACGTCGTAATCGCCACGCTCGACAGCATAGCGAGGCTCGACTACCCGAATTTCGAAGTCATGGTCATAGACAACAACACGAAAGACCCTAACCTCTGGAAGCCGGTCGAGGCGCACTGCGAAAAGCTCGGCGAGAGGTTCAGGTTCTTCCACGTAGACCCGATAAAAGGCGCCAAGGCCGGGGCGCTCAACTTCGCGCTCAAGCACACCTCGTCCGAGGTCGAGATCATAGGCGTCGTAGACAGCGACTACCAGGTCGAGCCCGATTTCCTCGACCGCCTCGTAGGCTACTTCGAAGACCCGAAAACGGGATTCGTCCAGACCCCTCACGACTACAGGGAATGGGGCCGGAGCCTCTACCAGAGGATGTGCTACTGGGAATACAAATACTTCTTCGAAACGGTCATGCCGAGCCTTAACGAGCGCGACGCGGGGCTCACGGTAGGCACCATGTGCCTCATCAGGAAGAAGGCCCTCGAAGACGCCGGCGGCTGGGCCGAATGGTGCCAGACCGAAGACTCCGAGCTTTCCATACGCATACACGCGGCCGGGTACTCCTCGGTCTATACGAACGAAACCTTCGGGCGAGGGCTCATCCCCGAAACGTTCCTCGGCTACAAGAAGCAGCGCTACAGGTGGACGTACGGCCCCGTACAGGAGCTCAAGCGTCATTTCAGGTTCTACCTGCCGAAGTTCCTTGCGAAGCCTTCGGCCATGACGACGCTCCAGAAGGTCCATCATCTGAACCACGGGCTCGGCTACCTCAACATCGGCCTCGGGGCGCTCTTCATACCGTTCGGGCTTGCGGCCCTCGCTTCCATGACGATACAGAACGAAGTCGTCGCCGTTCCCAAGGCGCTCTGGGTCTCATCCCTGGCCGTGCTCGTGTGCGGTATAATCCTGAGATGGCTTACGTACCACGTCTACCTCAAGTGCCCGTTCAGGGACACGATCGGCGCCTTCATAGCCAACAGCGCCCTCACGCACACGTACATCGTCGCGAGCATAACGTGTCTCTTCACCAAAGAGATACCGTGGCAGAGGACGAACAAGTTCAAGTCGCTCCCGCTCGGCCTCGGGGCCCTCAGCTCCGCGCAGACGGAGGCCCTCGTGGGCCTCTTCATAGTCCTGTCCGGGAGCGCGGCGTTCCTGTTCATGCCGGGGCTCGGCTTTCACTTCATGCTCGCAAGCATCATCGTAATGAAGGGCAGCGAATACCTCGCGGCCCCGGCCCTCGCGATGCTCGCCGAGCACGAAGTCAGAAAGGCCCGCGCCGAAGAGACGGCAGTCGCCGCTCCGAAGCCCCTTCCCGCGAGAAGGCAGAGCCAGCAGTACCAGCCCATAAAGAGAAACATAACGAAGTAACGATAGAATTTCTCCGAAGAGATTCGGGAACGGGCGTCATGCAGAAGCATGGCGCCCGTTTTTTTATTCACCTTTCTGCGGCTCGTCCAGACGCCGCTTTATGGATTCCGCTATAACGCGGTTACCGTTTCCGTTGAAGTGCCCGCTGTAGTTGCCGGGATATATCTCCTCGCTGAGGGCGGCTTCACTAAGCGGCCTGAGGAGGTTTATATACGGAATGCCGTGCTCCTCGAAATACGACTCGGCCTCCCCGCTCACCCGCCGCTCATTCTGCAGGAGACGGTCTATTTCCGCGGAATACCGGAGCCCCGGGTTCCCCTCTATAAACCGGCCGTAGACGCTCTCCTTGGTCGGCAGTACGACGACTAAAAAGCGTACGCCGTTCTTTTCGGCGAGCAAATTCATCTCGTTAAAGAAATCAAGGGCGAGCCTGAGCCCCTCCCTTATATTTTCCTTGTCCATGTCGAGGGCCTCGAGACGCCTTACGGGCGTAAAACCGGTATGGATGCCGTATTCCGGGGCCTCCAGCATCGTGATCTTTTCCCCGAGATCGAGCATCATTTTCTGTCTCATCCTGTCGCCCAGGTAAGAAGCGGTTATGACCCTGTAGAGGACGCTGTTCCCCGCAAGCCAGCCCGCCGCCCCGTAGACGCCGTGCTTGAGCTCGTCCACGAGCGGTTTTTTCCCGGGCCCGCTATCCCCGGCAGGGGGCGCATCATCCGCTTTTGCCTCGTCGTTGCCGGCGGGACCGCGCCCCGCCCCGGGCCTGCGCAGATGCCGCCAGCGCCCTACCGTATAGACGGCTGTGTAGGTGTCCGCCAGATCGTTGCCCAGATAAAACCCCGCAACCACGGCCCCGGGCTTTAATTCCAGCGCCCCGTTCTCGAAAAGATAAAAATACTCCGCCGGCCCGTAGCCGCCCACTCCCATGTTATACACCGCTTTGCCCGTGAGCGAGCCGAGTATGGACGGCCAGGAGTATTTCGCCGGGGCGCTTTCCCCGTATGTCTGCGAATCGCCCAGGGCTACAATATCGGCCCTTTCCGGTACATACCTGTTCCTGTAGCCCCGGGAATCGTGCCCGGCGGAATGCGGCTCTATTTTGTACCTCAGCACAGGGTCGTACGAAAGATTCCTCCAGAGATAATCCACCGGATCGATAAAAATCCTGGCTATCCCCTCGGCAACGAGAAATGCGGCGATGAACGCAAAAGCAACGAGACAGAGCCTCTCGGCAAAATAACTCAACGCGGGGCGCGCTCCTCGACTGAGATATGCGAAAGAAAGCAGGTTTAATTATTTCATAGATAAACGCTCGGCGCCACTTTCCACGGTGTATGGGAAGGCGATGAATTCAGACCCGGGTATCGGCCGGTAAGCCGACCGGGTCGCCCTCCTTTTCAAGCCAGTCGAGCATCTCGCTCATGCTGCCCGTGGCCAGGGCTATGCTGGTGTCCGCGGCGCCGTAGTAAAGATTTACCGTGTCGCCGTCGGGAGCGATCGTATAGCCGCAGGGGAAGACGACGTTGCCGACGTCCCCCGACCTCTCGTACAGCTCTTCGGGAGCGAAAACCCATTCCCTGCTTCGCCTTATGCAGCGCTCGGGCGTATCCAGGGCGAAGAGCGCAAGCCCGAGCCTGTACAGGCAGCCCCCGGCCGTCATGCGAACGCCGTGATAAATTACGAGCCACCCCTCGGGCGTCTCTATCGGCGGGGGCGAAAGGCCGATTTTATTCGCGTCCCACCACGCGCCGCGCCGGGCGACCAGCATCAGCTTGTGGCTCCCCCAGTGGCGGAAGTCGGGGGAATATGATATCCACATGTGCGCGCGGGGGGCCGTCGTTGGCCGGTGTATGAGCGCCCAGTTTCCGCCTATCCTGTGCGGCAGAAGCGCGGCGTCCTTATCCTCGGGCGACATGACCACGCCCAGGCGGTCGAAGCGGACGAAATCCTCCGTGAACGCCAGCGCCACGCCCGGGCCGTCCCGTGTGTAGGCGGTATAGGCGACGGCGTACTTCTTGAACTCGTCTATGTACGTGATACGCGGATCTTCTATTCCCCAAACCTCTTCGGGGTGGTTTTCAAGATCGGGCATCAGCGTCGGCTCGGGGTCGATCCGCCAGTTGTCGACACCGTTTTCGGAGCGGGCGGCGCAGAAGTGCGAATGCCCCCTCCTGTCTTCGACGCGGCACAGGAGGAGCGTCGTCCCGTCCGGCATGGAGACCGCGCCGGGATTGAAGACGCTGTGCACCGGGTACGGCCAGTCGGCCGCGGTCAGTATGGGGTTTCGCTCGTGCCTGTGAAAGAGCTCCGAGTATTTTACATTCTTCATGATCTCGCCTTCCTCGATAGAATAGTAGTTTCAGCCATCCGCAGCTCCAATAAAGCCTGGAGGAACGCCAGGGTCGATTCCGCTCCCTGGTTCTCGTTGAGACGGTCGGAATGAAGCCCGTCCCGGCAGCCGCCGGTCGACGGGTCGTAAACCGAAAGATTAAGATCGTTCCTCCCGGTAAACCATTCGAAAGCCCGCCGGGCCTCCTCGTACCAGCGCTGGTCCCCCGTGCTCCTGTACGCCTCGAGACACGCCGACACCATCGCCTGGGCCTCGATGGGCTGCTGGTCGAATCGCGCCCTCTCCGAGCCCCTCGCGTAAAAACCGTTCGAGCCTATCGGGACGAAATGCCCCCCCTGGGAGGCGCGCTGAATGTCCGCGAGCCACCCCAGGGATTCCAGCCCCGCCGCCGTCATCTCGCTGTCGGGTATCCACTGCCCGCACATTATCATCGCCTGCGGCAGCGCGGCGTTACCGTAGGCGAGCACGTCCTCGAACCAGGGCCAGTCGCTCGAACGAGCCTTTTCGTAAAGGGCCAGCAGCCGCCCGGCCAGCTCGTCCCTCACCTGCGCGGCCCTCCTGTCACCGGAATACCGCCTCAGGTACTCGTGAATCCCTATGAGCGTAAACGCCCACGCGCGGGGGCTCGTCGTCTCTACTATGGCCGGCAGCGCGCGGTCGAATATAAGACCGGCGAGGCTCCGCATGGGCTCTATACCCGACCTCCCGAGCACGACGGAGAGCGCCAGGAGCGCCCGCCCCTGGCAATCCTCGGAGCCGATGACCTCGAGCCAGCGCCGGTTGTAGTCGAGGAAATTTCTGAAGCGCCCCGTGGCCGGGCTGAATGCGTATGCGACGAACGCCATGTACCTGGTTTCGAGCTCCCTGGCGCCGGCCACCCCCAGCTCGTCGAGGAGCGCGGCGACGATGAGCGCCCTCGCGTTGTCGTCGGTCGTGTATCCCTCACTGTAATTCGGCACCGTCACGAGCGCGTGCTGGAGGATCCCGGTATCGTCCGTCATGCGCCGGAGGTGATCGAGCTTTAAAAGCGGCAGCTCCGTCACCCCCCGGGCCGTCTCGTGGGACCTTATGTCGAAGCCCCGCGAAACGAAGCGGCGGCGCTCCACCCGGGCCCTCTTGAAGCTCTCCATGTAAAGCCCGGCAACCCTCGGCCACGTCATCTCACGCCCGAAGAGGTAGGCCCGTTTCCGCATCGCGTGACGCCCGGACTCGTTCCCGATGAGACGGACCACCTCCCCCGCCAGCGCCCCCGGGTCGCCGAACGGCACGAGCACGCCGCGCCCGTCGGCCAGCATCTCCCCGGCGTACCAGTAGGGCGTCGAGACGACGGCCTTTCCGGCCCCGAGGGTGTAGGCGAGCGTGCCGGAAACTATCTGCGCCTCGCCGAGGTAGGGCGTTATGTACACGTCGGCGGCGCCTATGAACTCCACCAGCTCCTCCCGGCTCACGAAACGGTTGTGGAAGATCACGTGGTCCTTCACGCCCTTCTCGCACGCGAGCCTCTGGAGGGACAGGCGGTATGCCTCTCCTTCGCGCTTGAGGACGTGGGGGTGCGTAGCGCCGAGTATCATGTAGACGACGTCCGGATAGCGCTCGACGATCCCGGGCAGGGCGTTTATTACGGTCTCGATGCCCTTGTTCGCCGAAAGAAGTCCAAAGGTAAGGAGGACGAGCTTCCCCTCGACGCCGAAAATATCCTTGTGATAGCTCGGGTCTACGAAGGGCAGGTCCGGTATCCCGTGCGGGATGATGTCTATCTTCTCCGGGGGGACGCCGTAGACCTCGCGGAGGAATTCGGCCCCGCGCCGGCTCATCACCACGAGCCTGTCCGATAATGCCGCAACCTCCTCCAGCACCCCTCTCTGGTCGGGCTCGGGGTCCAGCAGGATAGTGTGGAGCGTCGTAACCACGGGCATGTGCAGCTCGCGGAGGAGCGCAAGTATGTGGCTGCCCGCCTGTCCGCCGAAGATACCGTACTCGAACTGGAGGCTCACGACGTCTACGTTATTGATATTGAGATAATCCGCGGCCCGGCGGTAGGATTCGATGTCCCTCTCGGTGAGCTCGAACCTCACGCGCTCGGGGTACTGGTAGCCGCCCGGGACGTCGTTCACAGGAACGGCGATACACGCCGCCTCGGGACACTCGGCGGCTATAGCCTCGCACAGGTCGGTAGTGAACGTCGCGATGCCGCACTGCCGCGGCAGGTAATTGCCGATAAAGGCGATCTGGTTTGAAACCGGATATACCGACGTGTCTTCCATGACGATTAACTCCCCCCTGTCCATCCCCCGATGGCGGTCCGAAATTAAAATTCGTCAGGCCGCCAACGCCTCCCCGTCCCGCCTTAACGAGATAACCGGGACCTGGCGTTACCTGTCAGGAACCCACATGCCGATAATATTTAGTTTACTCGAAATAGCCTCTTTTAATATCACTATTTCCGGGCGGGAACATTCGGCCGGAACGGGCCGGAAGGAGGTAGAGCCGGGCGCGGGGCAAGGCTGCGCATCCAGTATGGGCTTTCGGGCTTACCTGTAATCCTGGCAAACACCCCGCCGGACGATGCGATTCGGGAAGTTCGGCTTAATACCGGAGGAAAACTCTTGTGGAGCCGAAGGGATTCGAACCCTCGACCTCATGAATGCCGTACTGTTTTCGTAATTTTTGACATGAATGCTTCTAAATAACATAGAGTATAAAAGCTCTTGCCATATCAACAAGTTGCGATACTCTTCATTTTATAAAGTTACTCAATTGATTTCATGATATTAAAAAAAAGGAAACCCAGACCGCACCCAAAACTATATCGAATCTTACTAGCATGATAAATCCTTCAAAAACCAGAAACAACAAATCCCGTAGACAAATAAGTCTTTTTAACAAGAAAGAGCTTACGGATATTGAGCAGATTCGATTGGATGCTTATTCAAAATATGAAAAGGGCAACCCTCAGTTTATCAACAAAAATTATGATTCATGGGTTAAGGGTAAGGTTGAAGGCGGTTATCCAAACACGACAACCGGCAAAAGGTTACTATCGGGACTAGTGGGTTACGATTATTTGACAGCCAACAACTGCATAAAAGACTTCGTTAAAAGTGGTGATCTGAAGTATATTTTGAATGCGATTGATGTACTTTCAATCAAAGCATTTCATTGTCCAGTTATAGCAGCCGTAATTCTATCATTGAACACCAAATATAGTAAATCCCTATGGCTCGTTGATAAATTGACCTCAAGCAAGATAGAAACTTTCTTTAGAGAAATTGGGACTAGACTTCTGTATGACAGTCCCCAAATAATAACAGCCCGCAAAAAAGAATTAACAGTACGAAAATTACAGGACAACTTAAGTAAAAGATACAAAAGGGATTTCTCAAAAGATGACACCCTACAGCACATCTATGAATTTTACCAAGAAAAGATAGCACAACTCGGTGAACAACCAATTTTCAAATACCATGACGATAAAAATGAAATTTTAACAAATTACGAATCATTAATGTTCGAAACAGAGAAAAGGCTAAAGACTGTTACAGGCCCCAAACAGAAAGCTGCCCTTCTCAAAGAAAAGAAAATGATGACTAAAAAGATGACTGATGTGAAAAATCTCGAAGATAAATTATACAAAGAAGCCAGAAAACTGACTATTCAATATCTCGAAACAGAAACTGGTATAAAATTGGGTATGACATACTTCCAAAACATTCTTACACGCGCTAAAAAACTCAATCAAGCATAGTTATCTCTCTGCAATACCTCAATTTTTTCAGTGTCTAAAAATGTTCTAATAATTTTAGACACTCCGTCAAATTCCATCTAGTTATATTCCTTCACCAATGATCCTGTAATGATATGAGGTGAAGTAACTTGCGAAACATAGAACGAAGATTACTGGACTGCAAGTCAGCAGCGGCTTATTTGGGCATGACTGAGGCCGGTTTACGAAAAAATGTTTTTCTCCGAAGATTCGACAATGTATTGGTCCGAATTGGTGGACGTATTTACTTCGACAAAACAAAACTCGATCGACTAATCGAAGATTTAACCCTGCCAGGAAATCGGAGTGAATTATGACAACGAAAGTCCATGTGGATGATCGGGTGAGTGGCGACACTCTAACAGATACAATCTCCGAGATAGAAAAAAGTATTCTCAATTTTGTTATCTCTGAAGAGCCAGGATCAGTTTTGATATTTGAATCATTGACGCCCAAAGATTTTCGATCCAGTGACAATTCTTTGATTTACAGAGCTGCCAAACGACTTCACGAGAAAGGGGAACCAACTGACATACTCAACTTACATACGGAGTTGATTAAAACAGAAAAAACCGACGGTGGTGCTTGGAGTTCATACTTAACTGAACTTCCCTTCATCGCATTATCTATAAATGCGTCTAATCTTGAATTCTACCTCTGTAAACTTAAAGAAGCCCGCATTTTGAGGGAAACGGCTGAAACAGCGTACAGAATGTATGAGGCAGCCCAAAGAGGTGACACCGAGCGCGTACAAAAACTCACAGAGAAAATCACCGAGCTTCAAACTCGGGATACAGGGACCGGGAGCCGGTTAAAGCCCGTGAGCGCGGCGGACCTTCCCGATATTGAATCGCCCGAAAGCTTATGGGGAGGGCTTCTGTTTCCCGGATGTATCACCCAGTTAAACGCCGAGCCGGGGGCGGGAAAAAGCACGATCGCATATAACCTCGCCGCATTCGGAGCGCAGGGAAGGGAATTTGCGGGCGAGCCCTTCTCTAGACGGATAAAGACCCTCTATGCGGATTTAGAGACACCCTCTTGGCTTCGCCCGTTCAAGATCGATAGCATATGCGGAGGCCGTCCTGAAGGTTTTTACCTACTCGACACTCTGAGCCTCAGCAGGGATAGCGCCGACCTTATCCGGCTATGCAAGTTAGAGAAATACGACCTGGTAATTCTAGATACCCAGTCCAAGGTATTGGGCCTGCAAGATGAGAATGACAACGCCGAGGGCAGCCGGGCAGCCGAATTGCTTACACGGCTCGCTAAGGAAACCGAAGCCGCCGTTTTACTCATTCACCATACGTCAAAGAGCGGTAACAACGGTAAGGACGTTTACAGGGGGCGCGGGGCTTCTGCTATCGCGGCGAGTGTCGACATTGTGTGTAACCTCGAAGTCCTTGACCAGGACACGC
>JADLGH010000102.1 GCA_020849425.1 Candidatus Dadabacteria bacterium | reverse complement strand
GGAGCGTGTCTATATTGCCGCTGTCCGGGAGGTCGAGGTCTAAAAGTATGAGGTCTATCTCGCCCTTTTGGGCCCTGTCGAACCCGCCCGCGAATGTGTCGTGATGCTCGACGTCCATGGCGTCCGGGGACTTCTTGGTAAGGATTCGTTTTATAAGCCGGGCATAATCCAGATTGTCTTCTATGAGTAAAACCCTGATTGTCTCGTCTTTCATCGCGATAAATTCTACTGCAATGTACCTATATTTTCTACATGTCTGCGAGACCCGGTACTAAATGACGCCGCATCGTCCACAAGGGCGGTCCGGCCTTCTTCGATTCCTCGTCCCCGTACACCGGCAGATCGGCTTTCGACGGAAGGGCGTCTATCGGGCGCGGCGCTGAAGGACCTGGCGGCGAGGCGCCCGCGCTCACGGGTAAAGTGTACGGGATTCCCCCTGCGGAGGTTATAGATATCGGGCTTCCTCCCGGGCCTTTCGAGCCCTGCCTCAAGGCGAGCCCCGGGCGAGCCCGCCCCCACGATGAATAGACCTGCCTTCTCCACATCCATGCCGGGCTTGCCTCTTCCGTCTCCGCCGCGGACAATATTCGACGAATTCGAGCGGCGTAGACGATAAAACCTACGTACAAATATCATGCCGCTAAAAGGTAATTCTAATTCTCGCCGCCTAATTTATCGTGGTTATTGGTATATTTCATTACCATGGCGCTCCGCGCCGGGCCTCGACCCGCACGACACCCGGCGAAAAACGTCACTTGCAGAAGAAATCGTGACGGAAACCGTCCCCCGGGATATCCGGGTGAGGCCGGAATCCGCCCGTTTTATTGGGAAACTTTACTGACCGAAAATCCCGGCGGCCCACAAGCGGGATAGTCTAATCGCGGCCGCCATGCTATAATTCCGGAGTCCCATGCCTTCTATAAAAGAAACCCGGCACCAGATGGTCCAGTTCGTATCCCCCGAGCACGCCAACACGCACGGCACGCTCCACGGCGGGAGGCTCATGGAATGGATAATGCTCTCGGGGAGCATAAACGCCTCCCGGACCGCGCGGGGAATCACAGTCCTCGGCGCGACCGACAGCATCGATTTCGTCAACCCCGTCAAGGTCGGCGAGATAGTAATCATGGACAGCACGATCGAGTACATCGGCTCGAGCTCGCTCGAAGTCGCGGTCGCCGTCCATTCCGAAGACCCGAGGACGGGCGAAAGGAAGTTCACGACGTTCGCGCACCTGGCGTTCATATCCGTCGACGAGAACGGCAAGCCTAAAAAAATCGCCGAAAAGATAACCCCCGCCGGCGAGGAAGAGGAGGCCGTCTACGCCGAGGCCAGAAAGCGCAAAAAGCAGCGCGTGCCGAAATTCGAGCGCCGCGACGAGCAGGCCCGCAACATCATCGACGAAACCGAAATAGTGAGGATGAGGCTCGAAACGACGAAGGTCGTCCTCCCCGAAGACACCTTCTACGGGAGCTTCATGTCCGTCGGAAAGCTCATGCACGACATCGACGAGACGGCCGCCATACTCGCCATGAGGTTCGTAAGGGGCGTCCTGGTCACAGGCTCCGTCGACGAGCTCTTCTTCTACTCGCCCATAAGGGTCGGCGACATAATCGTCTTCAAGGCCGGCATAAGCTACGTCGGGAAGTCGTCGCTCGAAGTCGGCATAAAGGTCATATCCGAAAACGTCCTAACGGGCGAGCAGAGGCACACATGCACTGCCTTCCTCTCCTTCGTTCACCTGGGGCCCGACGGCAAGCCCCGCCCGGTCCCGGTATTCGAGCCCGAAACCCCCGAGGAGAAAAGGCTCTGGAAGAAGGCGCTCGAGCGCAAGGAAAAGAGGTCCGGGAGGCTAAGGCGCATCGCCGACATATCGGGCGGCCCCTGAAAATTTTGATGCGGCGGAGCATGTGTTAATCTTTAATTGCCGCCCCCGTTCCGCGTGCCCGTCCGGAGGGCGGCTGACGATATGCTATACAGGTGCTTCTTCATTCTTCTGGGTTTTGCGGCCCTCGATATAGCGGCCGTGCCGGTCGATATGTTCCCGTCCGAGGGACACGTGCGCGGCCGTACAGAGCGGCTGTACGGGACGGCGGGCGCTTCTTCGGGCGACAGCGTCGTTCAGCTCCAGAACGGCGTGAGCCTCTTCGAGCTGGTAGAGGCTGTAAGCGAGATAGACGGCGAGGTCTACGTCATAGACGGCTCGGTGAAGCCGACGGAAATAAGGATCGTCACGCCCGAGGGCGGGCTCACGAGAGACGACCTCCTCGCCCTCTTCGGGACGATACTCCACGTAAACGGCCTCGCCCTGATCGAAACGGGCGGCGTGAACAAGATAGTCAATTCGCGCGACGCCATACACAGCGCCGCCCCCGTAAGAGCCGGCGATTAAACCCCGGGGGCGTCACTGCACCCGGCCGCTCTCCCCGGCCCTCCTTACGACGATATAATTCGAAAGCAGTATGAACGCCCCCCCGAGGAGCGTGTAGAACCCGATGTGCTGCGACAAAAACGCCCACGCGAGCACGGTTGCGCTGGCGGGCTCCAGCAGGAGCACGATGCCCGCGACCGACGCGGGCACGCCCCGGAGGCCACGGTAGAAGAGCAGGTGCGGCACGGCGCCGCCCAGCACGGAGACGATTACGAGCGCGAGCCAGTCCCCCGCGGGGAGCGCGAACGTGAGGCCCGAAAATTCGTCCCCCGGCAGGAGGAGCCTCATCGGCGGGAGCAGCACGAGGAGCCACGCGCTCGCGAACACCGACCAGCCGAAAGTCGTGGTAACGTAATGCTGCCCCGCGGCGGAGACCTTCTTCCCGAGGACGACCCACAGCGAAAGGAGGATCCCCGACGCTAGCCCGCACGCGACGCCAATGTACGAGGCCGAGCCCGCGCCCGTCTCCCACGACCTCAGGAGACACGCGAGTCCCGCGAGCCCGAGCGATGCCGAGAGCAGCTTCCGCCCCGTTATCTCTTCCCCGAGCGCCGCGCGCCCTATGAATATGGTCCACACGGGCTGCGTGTAGAGGAGGAGCACCGCTATCGCCACCGGGACGCCCAGCGCGAGCCCGGCGAAGAGGGCGAGCTCCAGCAGCCCGCCTATGAGGCCGTAAACGGCCAGGAACCCGAGAGCGCCCCTCCCCGGCATGAGGTCTCTTCTCGCCAGGACCGCCGGGAGGAGAATGAGGCCGACTATGAACGGCCTGTAAAATGCCGTCTCGAATAGCGAGAGCCCCCTGCCCAGGAGGAGCTGACCGCCCGGGGCTATAGTTCCGTAGAATATCCCCGCGAGTATCAGGTACCAGTATTCGCGTCTCATGATTTAAGTTCCGATTTCCTCCGGCGCGGATACGGGCCGGAGAGCGCCCGGCCGCCGCCGGAAAGGTCACCCGAGGTCGGCCAGCATGGGCATGACTTCCCCGGCGAGGAGCCTCATCGACCTCTCCCACTTGTCACGCGGCTTCCATTCGTGCCCCATTACGAGGAGCACGCCGAACCCGCCGACGTACTCGTAGAGCTCCCTAATCTGCCTTGCGACGTCGTCCGGGCTCCCGGCTATCCAGAGGTTGTCGAGGAGGTAATCCGGCGTGACGTCCGAGTCGGCCATGGTCTTGTCCATCTTGAATATGTCGAGGTTCCCCCGGATCCTCGGCACCATCTTGAAGAAATATTCCGTGAAGTCCCGGGCGAGCGTCCCCTCCCTGACGTCCCTCCTGGCCTCTTCGGTCGTCTCGGCGACGTAAATGTCGCGCGCCACCCTCCACATGCGCCTGTCGGGGGTCCTGCCCGTTTCGAGCGCCCCGTCCTCCACCGATTTCCAGTGCGTCCTGAGGACGTCCTTGGTGATGAAGTTTATGCTCATCGGTATCCAGCCGTTCGCCCCCGCTATGCGTAGAGTCCCCGAGCCCGCCGTTATCCCGGCGACGCCTATCGGGGGGTGGGGCTTTTGATAGGGCTTCGTATGCACCCCGAGCCCGACCTCGGCTACGGGATCAGGCACCCTGAACCTCCATCTCCTGTTTTCGTAGAGTCCCGGCTTCGGGTCGTTCCACAGGTTCAATATGAATTCGAGCGATTCGTTCGTGAGGTCCCTCTGCTCGCCCGTTTTCGGGTCGATGCCGAACACCTCGAAATCACCGATGAAGCTCCCCGCGCCGACGCCCCAGTAGAACCTCCCCCTGGCGAGGTGGTCGAGCACCGCGATCCTGTGGGCGAGGACGAAGGGGTCGTGGTCCGGGAGGCAGGACACCCCCGTCCCGAGGATTATGTTCTTCGTGAGCGGTATCGCTTTGGCTATAAGGAGATCGGGGGCCGCGAGGTTCTCCCACCCCGCCGTGAAGTGCTCGCCTATCCACGCCTCCCTGTACCCGAGCCCGTCGAGCGTGACTACCTGGTCGAGGTCCGCGTCGAGTGTTTCGGTCAGGTCCGAGCCCGCCGGGTGAAGGGGCATTGTGAAGAATCCGATTTCCAATCGAGGCTCCGTCCGGGGCCGGTTTCTTCCCGGTTTCAGGATATTAACACATATGGTATTTTTCCACAAAAGCGGCGGGCAGGGGGCCGAAAATATTGCGTCCGGAACGATTTTTTTGGACATAGGGCCGGCGTATCGTATACTTTTGCCCTCTACGGTCAAGCGCCATGTCTATATCGACCCGTGCAGTTAACGCAATCCGTGATTTCCTCGAGCTCGAGGCCGCGAGCGGAATAATCCTCGTCGGTGCGGCCGCCGTCGCGCTCGCCCTCAGCAATTCGCCGCTGTCGGGTCTCTATAATCTTCTCATAGAAACGCCGTTCGAGGTCAGGCTCGGGGCGCTCGAAATAGCGAAGCCCCTTCTCCTGTGGATAAACGACGGGCTGATGGCGGTGTTCTTCCTCCTGGTAGGCCTCGAAATAAAGCGCGAGGTGCTGGACGGCCAGCTTTCGAGCCTGGACCAGGTGGCGCTCCCCGGCATAGCCGCCGTCGGCGGCATGGCGATGCCTGCGCTTATCTACGCGTTCTTTAACTTCAACAACCCCGGCGCGATGAGCGGCTGGGCCATTCCCACGGCGACTGACATCGCCTTCGCCCTGGGCGTCCTCGCCCTCTTGGGGAGCCGCGTGCCGCTGTCGCTGAAGCTCTTTTTGCTGACCCTCGCGATAATAGACGACCTCGGCGCTATAGTCATAATCGCTATTTTCTATTCCGGGAAGCTGTCGCTCCTTTCGCTGGGCCTCGCCGGGGCGATGATAGCCGTACTCGTGGCGATGAACCTCCTCGGCGTGAAGAGAATAGCGGCCTTCATTATAGTCGGCGCCATACTCTGGGTGTGCGTCCTCAAGTCGGGCGTCCACGCGACGCTCGCGGGCGTCGTGCTCGCGCTCACGATCCCGATGCGAACCAGGGAGGGCGAGCCGTGCCCGCTCCGCGACCTGGAGCACACGCTCCACCCGTGGGTCGCTTTTTTCATCATGCCCGTGTTCGCCTTCGCCAACGCCGGCGTGTCGCTCGAAGGAATGACCCTCTCGGGCCTCATGGGGCCGATACCGGCGGGCGTCGCGCTCGGGCTCTTCCTGGGCAAGCAGCTCGGCGTATTCGGGTTCGCGTGGGCGGCCATAAGGTTCGGCCTTGCAAGGCTCCCCGAGGGAGCGACGTGGCGCTCGCTTTACGGCACCGCCGTCCTCTGCGGCATAGGTTTCACCATGAGCCTCTTCATAAGCACCCTCGCCTTCGACGGCACTATGGCGGACGCAAGCGTTTCCTCGCGGCTCGGGATTCTCGTCGGCTCTTTTGTCTCGGCGATCATCGGCTACCTCATACTCCGGAGCGCGATCTCGCCGCGTAAAGAATCATAGGCGAATCCCGGCCCGGACCCGGAAAGGGTATAATAATGACCGACGACACCATGCCCGAAGAACCCGCGCACCAGAAGGCTTTCCTCTACAGCGTGAAGGGACTCGTCCTCTTCGTCTCGCTCTTTTACCTGACTTTCTACGTCCCCATGTCGCTCACGTTCTATTCGTCCGCGTGGATGAAGCTCAACTGCCGCTGGCACGAGCGCTGCGAGATGATAGGAGTCGATAACGCCTACAGGGGGATGGACGAGCTCGCGGCCTACTTCAGGCACCAGGGCGCGCTCGACAGCTTCAGGACCAGGAAAGAGAAGCTCCACCTGGAAGAGGTGAGGGGAATGTTCGACAGGATGTTCGTCGCCGGGATCGCGGCGGCCGTGCTCCTCGCGCTCACGTTCGACAGGAGACGCGCCTCCCTCTACGCGCTCATCAACATGGCGGTAATCCTGAGCCTGTTACTGGTTCTCCCGTTCTTCGGGACGTTCTGGAAGGACGTATTCCACCCGCTTCTCTTCAAGAACAATCTCTGGATGAATAACCGCTTCGACCTCTCGTTCTATCTCATGCCGAGGGATTTCTTCAAGCACACGGTCGCGCTGCTGGTATTCTCCTCGGCCGCCATAAACGCCGTCATGTGGCTCGGGTGGAGGCCCCGCCGCGCGAAGCCCGCCCGCTGAGGAAAGAAGCTTAATCGAATATGTCGCCCGGATTGCAGTTCTGGGGATTTATACAGGGCTCGAATTCGTGCTGGTTACTGTGGTCGGACGCCATGCCGTACCTGTGCCCTAGCTCGTGCTTCCACACGGAAAATTCCCCGCACCCCTCGAACCCGCCCTCGGCTATCGCTATGGCGTCGAGGTCCCCGTAATAGACGCCGCCGCAGACATTCCTGCCCTCGGCTTCGCATTCGAACCTGTTGGGGACGACGTAGACCCTCAGGTTAGAGAGCGGCGGGACGACGGTGCCGTTTTCGAGCGGGACGTCCTCGAAGCCGAGCTGCTCGCCGTCCACGAAGAGGCAGTTCAAAAACTGTCTCGCCCTGTTGTCGAGAAGATTGAGAACGTGATTCGTCCCGGCGCCGACGCCGCCCGATATCGCGACCTGCATGCCGTAATACGGCGTCGTAAGGTTATAGTCCTGCGATTCCAGCACCCCGGCGTCGATGAGCGGGCCCACCGGCCCGGTGAAAAAATCCTCGACGTCGTCGCACGACGAAAAGAAAAGGAATACGAAAAGAGCGGAAAGTACTAAGGCGGTTTTCATCCCCCGGCCTCCGGCATTTTTTTGGAATATGATAACTTACGAAGTTTCCCTATGCTATTTTAGTTGTATTAAGAAGCGATACGGAGGCGAGGCATGAGTATAAAAACCGTTTCGGCAGCGGCACTGCTGGTTCTTTTGACATTCCTTCATTCCCGCCCTTCGCCGGCGTGGGGCGGTGAAAACGCGCCGCCCGGCGGATGCGCCGCATCGGGATTCAGGCAGGCGGGCGGGCGGGTGATTCTGAACCCCGGCGCGGGGGATAAAGAGGGCGTCTTTTTACTTCACAACGTCTCGGGCGCGGCGTTCCAGGTAACGCACCCCGTGAAGAACCCGGGGGCGAGCGCGGGCTGGACGTCGGAAATAGGCCCCGGCAGATGGTCGGCCTTCGCGGCGGGCTCGGAAGACTTCGCGCTCGTGTGCGTGAAACCCGAAGCGGGCGAGACGAAAACGCTCCCCTGCGAAGGGGTGCTGAAGGTCTGCGAATTGACCGACGCGCAAATGCCGGCAGATTTATCGGGGAGCTTCTGGGTTTCGGAGGATAAGGAATTGAAAGCGCTTCTCGAAGACGTAAAGTCGCGCGGCATAAGCCGGGGAGAGTAAGGCTAGTCCTTCCCGCCCCTGTAAGACCAGTCGAGTAGCTCCACCGGGTGGGCGGTCTTCATCTTGAGCCCCTTTTGCCTGATGCCCTTTTCGATCTGCAGCAGGCACCCCGGGTTCCCGGCCACGATGTAATCGGCCTTGGTTTCCTCGACGTGAGACGTCTTCCGCACGAGGAGCTTCCTCGACATCTCCGGCTGGACGAGGTTGTAGATACCCGCGCTCCCGCAGCAGACGTCCGACTCCGTAAGCTCAGTGAATTCTATCCCTGGTATCTGCCGGATGACGCTCCTCGGCTGCTCCTTTATCCCCTGCGCGTGGCCGAGGTGGCACGCGTCCTGGTAGGTGACCTTTATGTTCAGATTTTTCAGCTCCCCCGCGAGCCCGGCCTCGGAAAGGAACTCCATTACGTCCCTCGCCTTCGCCGAAACAGCCCCGGCCCTCGCGGCGTACTCCGGGTCGTCCTTAAGGATGTGACCGTACTCCTTTATCGTCGAGCCGCACCCGGCCGAGTTTATAATCAGGAAGTCGGCGTCGAGCCCCTCGAATTTCTCTATCAGCCCCCGGGCGAAATCCCTCCCTTCGGCAAGCCTCCCCGAATGCACCGACAGCGCGCCGCAGCACCCCTGCCCGCGCGGAATGACGACCTCGCACCCGTTCTCGGCGAGCACCCTCACCGTGGCCTCGTTCGTCCTCGCGAAGAAAACGCTCTGGACGCACCCCGTCAGGAGCGCGACCCTGTAACGGCGCTTCCCCTTGGCGGGGACGACTTCTGGCAGCGAGGGCGGCGGGAGGAGCGAATTCACCTTCGGCAGCATCTCCTCCATCTGCGCGAGGTTCTGCGACACGGCTCCCAGGATTCCGGACGACTCGACGAGGCGCCTGACGCCGAGCTTCTCGTATAAATAAAAGAACGGCGTCATGAGCCTGAGCCTCCCGGGATAGGGGAAGAGGGAGAAGATAAGCGACCTCAAGAGCCTCTGGAACAGCGGCCTCTCGTAGCGCCTTTCTATCTGCGAGCGGCCCGCCTCGATGAGGCTCCCGTACTGCACGCCCGACGGGCACGCCGGCATGCACGCGAGGCAGCCGAGGCACTTGTCGAGGTGAGTGACGAGCGAGCCCGCGAGCGGTATCTTCCCCTCGCCGGCGGATTTCATGAGATAGATCCTTCCCCTGGGCGAGTCGAGCTCGCTCCCGGTTTCTAGGTAGGTCGGACACGCCGAGAGGCAGAAGCCGCAGTGAACGCAGTCGTCTATCAGCCCCGGGCTCGGCCTGTCCACGTCGTCGAAGGCTCTAAAGGCGGCGCTTTCCATATTCTAAATGTTTAGCCTTTTCCTATGGTGAAATCAAGGGCGATGGGCTCCGAGTCCCTAAGGGCGCGGCGAAGATCGTCGTCGCTTTCGAACGACGCCCGCGAAAGGCGGACCGCAGGGACGCTGCACTTTACGACGGGCACCGCGAACGGGTACGGGTCCATCGTGAAATTAAATCCGTCGGAAGAAGCCATTTTAATCGGGGCTGTGTCGCCCTCGTAGTTCACGGGGACGTCCTTTATGTCCATATCGTACCAACCGTGGCAGAGCGTGAGCGATATGATGTCGCCTATCTGAACGAAGCGGAGATTTATTTTCACGTCCGGCGGGAGGACGCCCGCCTCGCCGGAGCTTGCCTCCATGCCGAGATTGCCGGACACGAACTCGTCGATTTCGCGCTCCAGCAGCTTGGCCTTGCCGTTCCCCGGATTCTTGCTGAGCGATTTTTCGTTGAACCTGCCAAAGTGAAGGGCGATGAGCGAGGAGGCGTACGGGTGCTCCCGTGCGTGGCCGAGGTATGAGCCCTTCCATATCCTGTACTGGTCCCCGGGTTCCATCTCCATGAAATTCGCCGGGTAACCGTTTTCGGGATTTATCTTCGGGCTCGCGTCCCAGTCCTTCCACCCCGAGTCGTGCCGGGCGACGGCGAAGACGACCTCCCCGAACGGCCTCGGCCGCTCGAACGCGTCGTTCCCCCAGAGGGCGATTATCTCCCCCGCCAGCACCGCGTGGTCGTGCTGGGATACGAGTATCCAGCCTTCGCTGTCTTTTCTCCTGATCATTCCGTGTTAATCGTTTCGCAGCGGGGCGAACGGGGATATTCACCCGAAGTGCAATTATGCTAACAAAGTGGAGTATTCACCGCAAGCGTTTTTTTTGAGCGGGAACAATATTCAGACAAGTCTTCCGGGGTTCAGGATGTCGAGCGGATCGTAGCCGGATTTTATCCTCTTCATGAGGCCGTAGGCCGATCCGAGGTCCCCCCACACGCCGGCTGCGGACTTTACGCCGGGGGGCGCATCGTTGATTACGAGGGTTCCCCCGCCCGATTCCGCGACCATGCGGAGGGAATCTATCGCGCCCGCGAGCGCGTGGTCATCGCCACCGAGCTCTATCATGACCATCCCGTTCCCTGCGCGGGCGGATGCGAGCGCCTCGACGCCGCCCTCCCGCAGCATCTCGATCACCTTGAAAACGGACGGGACCTCGCTTATGACGACGCCCGCCTTCAGGACGGCCCTCCCCTCTTCGGAAGCCCCCCCGGGGAATTCCCTTATCCCGCTCCAGAAAGAGTTTTCGACGTCGCCCTCGAAGACCGACGCCTCCGCGCCGTGATTTTTGAGGATGCCCCGCACGTGCTCCATCTGGTCCCTGACGGCCTTCTCGACGTTCGCTATACGGACGGCCAGGTGATAGCGTCCGCGCTTTGCAGGTATCCCCGCACGCTCCGCGGCGGCCACGGCGAGCGCCGGGGTCAGGTGTTCGAGCGAGGTCATGACGACGTCCGAGTTAAGGAGCGCATGGACGGCGGCCTGCGAATCTTCGAGCGAGCCGAACCCCGCCATGCACGTCCGGGAATATTCCGGGACGGGATAGAGCCTGAACGTCGCCTCGACGAGAATCCCGAGCGTCCCGAGCGAGCCGACGAAGAGCTTCGGGAGGTCGTACCCCGCGACGTTCTTCACCACCTTGGCCCCGCCGTTAAAGACCGTGCCGTCGGCGCGGACGGCCTTCATGCCTATGAGGAGCTCGCGCGTCGTGCCGTAGCGGAGCCTCTCGGGGCCGCTGTCGTTGGAAGCGATAATGCCGCCCAGCGTCGCGCCTTCTTTCACGTGCGGAGGATCGACCGGGAGGAACTGCCCCTTACCGCCGAGCCCTTCCTGGAGCGCCGCGAGCGTCATGCCGCACTCGGCCGTCGCGACGAGGTCGGCGGATTCGTGCTCCAGTATGCGGCCCAGCCTCTTCACGGAAAGTGCGATGTCGGCCCTCGCGGGCGCGTCGCCGAGCCCGCGCTTCGTGTTACTCCCCATGGGCAACACCGAGAGCGAATCGCGCGTCGCCGCCTTCATTATCTCGGAGACCTCTTCCACCGTGCCGGGGAATAGGACCATACGCGGCGCTACGCCGCCCACGGAATAGGCCTCCGCCCAGGCGCCGGATAAAGCGTTCTCCCCGCCCACGATCCCGGCAAGTGTTTTCAGTATCGCGCTCTCGCCCATGTCAGGATTTTAATACATAGCAACCGGCAAGAATTCAAATCCGGTCGGCTAATTAAAACATCTCCCCCATGCCCGCCTTTTGGAGCGGGTGCTCGGTGTAGGGTTTCGCCCCCTGCTCGACGCACGTCCTCGGGGTCGGGAATACCTTGCCCGGGTTCGACAGCCCCTTCGGGTCGAACGAGCACCGGACGACGTTCATCGCGTCGAGGTCGCTCTCGGCGAACATCTCGCCCATGTAAACCTTCTTGTCGTTCCCGACGCCGTGCTCCCCCGTTATGCTCCCCCCGGCGTCTACGCACGCCCTTAGAATCTTCCCCGCGAGCTCGTGCGCCCTTTCGGGCTCGCCCTCGTTCGCCGCGCTGTAAAGGACCAGCGGATGGAGGTTCCCGTCTCCCGCGTGAAATACGTTCGCCACCCTGAGGCCGTACTCGCGGCTTAGCTCCTCGACCTTCCCCAGCACCTCGGCGAGCCTGCTCCTCGGTATGACGCCGTCCTGGACGTAATAGTGCGAGCTCACCCTCCCCATCGCGGGGAAGGCGTTCTTCCTCCCCTTCCAGAAGAGGTCTCTTTCCTTGGCGTCCCTGGCCATCTTTATGAGCGTCGCGTTATTCTCCCTGAGGACATCTTCCACAATCGGCATCTCCGCCTCTACGCCCGCAGCCGGCCCGTCGAGCTCGACGAGCAGTATCGACCCGGCGTCCACGGGATACCCCGCGTGCACCGCCTCTTCCACGGACCGTATGCAGAGGTTATCCATGATTTCGAGCCCGGCGGGGATTACGCCCCTGGCCGTTATCCCGGAAACGGCGGCCCCCGCGTCCTCTATCCTGCCGAACGCCGCGAGGAACGTCTTCACCGTCTCGGGCTTCCGTACTATACGGAGGACGACCTTCGTCACTATGCCGAGGAGCCCCTCCGAGCCGACCACGAGTCCCGTGAGATCGTACCCCGGCCTGTCGAGCGTCTTCCCGCCCGTCTCTATTATCTCGCCGCCGGGCAGGACGACTTCGAGCCCGAGGACATGGTTCGTCGTCACGCCGTACTTAAGACAATGCACGCCTCCGGAGTTCTCGGCGACGTTCCCGCCTATGGTGCAGACGACCTGGCTCGAAGGGTCGGGGGCGTAGTAATAGCCGTAGGGGGAGACGGCCTTGGTAACGTTGATGTTCACGACACCCGGCTCGACGACCACCCTTTCGTTGGCTATGTCCACTTCGAGTATCCTGTTCATGCGAGAGAGGGAGATGACCACCCCCTCTTCCGTCGGGAGCGCCCCGCCCGAAAGGCCCGTGCCCGCCCCCCTCGGGACGAAGGGGACCTCTTCTTCGTAGCAGAGCCCGAGAACGGCCGACACCTGGGCGGCGCTCTCCGGGAGCACGACGAACATCGGGATTATCCTCGTCCCCGTGAGCGCGTCGGCGTCGTAGGCGATGAGCTCGTCCCCGGCCGACACGACCCCGCCCTTCCCGAGTATGTTTTCGAGCTTTTTCCCGAAGGCGTGCTTCCACCCGGGGGTTCTGGTATGATAAGATTTATCGTCCGATTTCATGGTGTCTCGCTTTCTGAATTATTATAGCACCTGGATTATAGCACCTGACCGGCTCCGAGACCAACCGGCTGCGAGGGGCGGCTTTTGCTTGACAATCGGCGTGGAGACGGTAAATTTCACTGTTTAATTCCAAAGGTTTGAGGCGTAAAAATGAGCAGCTACATGGCGAGAAGTGAAGATTTCGAGAAAAAATGGTACATCATAGACGGTGAAGGCAAGACTGTGGGCAGGCTTTCAACCAGAATTGCCACGATACTGAGAGGCAAGGACAAGCCCCAGTTCACCCCGCACGCCGACATCGGCGACTTCGTCATCGTAGTCAACGCCGACAAGGTGAAGTTCACCGGCAAAAAGTGGGAGCAGAAAAAATACTACTGGCACACCGGGTACCCGGGCGGGATAAAGTCCATCACGGCCGAGGACCTTGCCAAAAAGAAGCCCGGCGAGATAATCAGGAAAGCCGTTTGGGGAATGCTTCCCAAGAACAAAATGCAGGATAAACTCATAAGCAGGCTCAAGGTTTATGCGGGGAACGAGCATCCGCACGTCTCCCAGCAGCCTGAAAATCTGGAGGTTTGACCGACGACATGGCCGAAGTGAATTATTACGGAACAGGAAGAAGAAAGACGTCCACCGCGCGCGTCTGGCTGCGCCCGGGCGACGGCAGGATATCCATAAACAGCAGGGAAGCCGCCGAGTATTTCCCGAGGGAATCATGGCTACTCCACGCGATCGAGCCCCTTCAGACGACGCAGACCAGGGGCAAGTTCAACGTCCTCGTCGACGTAAAGGGCGGGGGGCTCACGGGCCAGGCAGGCGCTGTAAGGCACGGGATAGCGAGGGCGCTCCTCCAGGTTGACGAAACCTACAGAAAGCCTCTCAAGGTCGCGGGGCAGCTCACGAGGGACTCGCGTATGGTAGAAAGAAAGAAGTACGGACTCAAGAAAGCGAGAAAGGGACCACAGTTCTCGAAGAGGTAATTTTCGCCTTGGCGGACACTAAAAAGAAATCCACGAAAAAGCAAAAAAATATACTGAAACCCTCGGGCAAGCTGGGGGTCATGATTCCCGGGATGGGCGGTGCCGTCAGCACGACGTTCATCGCCGGGGTCGAGGCCATAAGGCGCGGCATCGGAAAGCCCATAGGCTCCCTCACGCAGATGGCCAGGATAAGGATAGGCAAGAGGACGGAGAAGAACTCTCCCCTCATCAAGGACTTCATCGAGCTCGCCGGGCTCGACGACCTCGTATTCGCGGGCTGGGACATCTACCCCGACAACTGCTACGAGGCGTCCCTTAAGGCCGGCGTGCTGGACAAGGATCAGGTCGAGGCCCTCCGCGAGCCGCTCGAGCGGCTGAAGCCGATGCCCGCTGTATTCAGCAGGGATTACGTCAAGAATCTCGACGGCAGGCACCTCAAGAAAGGCAAGACCAAGATGGACCTCGCCAAACAGGTCATCGAAGACATCGAGAATTTCAAGAAAGAGAGCGGTGTTTCGAGGCTCGTCATGGTATGGTGCGGGAGCACCGAGATCTACATAAAGCAGTCTCCCGTGCACGCGTCCATAACCGCCTTCGAAAAGGGGCTCAGGGAGAACCATCCCGACATAGCCCCGAGCATGATCTACGTCTACGCCGCGCTCAAATGCGGCGTGCCCTACGCAAACGGCGCACCCAACCTGTCGGTCGATTTCCCCGCGATGATGGACCTCGCGAAGAAGAACGGTCTCCCGATCGCCGGCAAGGACTTCAAGACCGGGCAGACGCTCATGAAGACGATACTCGCCCCCGGCCTCAAGAGCAGGATGATAGGCCTTCACGGGTGGTTTTCGACGAACAGACTCGGGAACCGCGACGGCGAGGTGCTCGACGACCCCTATTCCTTCAAGACCAAGGAAGAGAGCAAGCTGAGCGTGCTCGAATACATGTTCCAGCCCGAGCTCTATCCCGAATTATATTCGGATTATTACCACAAGGTAAGAATCAACTACTATCCCCCGAGGGGCGACGCGAAGGAAGCCTGGGACAACATCGACATATTCGGATGGCTCGGCTACCCGATGCAGATCAAGGTCAATTTCCTCTGCAGGGACAGCATTCTCGCGGCCCCGATAGTGCTCGACCTGGTGCTGTTCCTCGACCTAGCCAGCAGGGCCGGATTCGACGGCATACAGGAATGGCTCTCGTTTTATTTCAAGAGCCCGATGCACGGAGAGGGCCTCTATCCCGAGCACGATCTCTTCATCCAGCTCATGAAGCTGAAGAACACCCTCAGGTACCTGAAGGGTGAAGAGCTCATAACGCACCTCGGCCTCGACTATTACAACCTGATGTAATCGGGCCCCTATATTCTATATTCCGGATCGAAGAGAAAAATTCGTTGCGGGAGAGCTGCGCCTTCCGGCGGGAGGATTTCGGCCGGGAGAAGACGCGGAACGCACCGGCCGAGGCGCGTTTACCGGAAGCAAAAACGGCGGCTACGCCCGGAAGGCCCGTAAAGGCGCGGCGCGGGAATTCCACACTTCGCGCGGGGTTCCGCCCCTTTCCCGGGCTTCCGAATCAGGATATGTACACGGGGAATTCCGCTTCCGCGAGGAGGGGGTTTTACGCAGCCTGTGCGGCTTGCGTTATGGGAGAATTCAACTTAACTTTCAGCGGAGAAGTTTCCCGGTCTGTCATTCCTGCAACGATTCCGAACGAGCGAGGAATCGGACGCCTCAGGCTGACTGCACAGAAGTCCATCCGGTACAGCTCTAAAGCAGCTCAACACAAAATAGGAGGAATCCATTCAGTTTCTGTCACTCCCAACGATTTCGAGCGAGCGAGGAATCGGACGCCGCGACCTTGAAGCGCAAACGCTTATCTGGTAAAGCGCGCAGCTTACTTTCTTTAACAACAAACCTGTACTTGCCGCGGCGCCCGTCGGGGCGAAGCCTCAGCGTAGCCTGATAGCATGCGAAGCCCGATAGCCCACGGGCGAAGCCGGGTCGGGAATCCAGTCTCTTGCTTTTCTTTTTAATTCCCCTCTCCACAGCGTGGAACGGATGCGAGAGAGTGAGCATTCGGTCGTCCTTCGCCGGCTGCACAGTAGCTCATCCAGTACCGCCCGGAAGCAACCGAAACCAAAACAGGGATAAAGTGTGAGGAGGACTTCAGTAGACGGCTTGTGCCGGGTAACGGCGGAGCTTTATATGCGTGACGCGGGAGATTTCCACCTTCGGATGAAGCGCGCTCTTCTCAGACCTGTGAGCTTATGGCGAGCCACTTGCGGGTGATGTAGAGGTTTCCGTCGCTGTCCCTCTCGCCGTGCTGCTCCAGGGCGGGCTGGACGGCCTCTCTCATCGCGCGGACGGCCTCGTCCACTGGATAGCCCCTTAGGGCCCCCGCCGCGTACTGCTGGAATGAGCTGATGTATTCCCAGGCCTCGCGCTTCATGTCCACGGCGAACTCCTTTACCTCGACGAGCTTGAAGCCCGACCTCTGAACGAGCTCCTCGTAATGCGCCTTCGGGAGGAACTTCGAAGCCTCGGTCCTGGAATCGTCCTTCAGCCTGCTGACGCCGCGCTCCCTTAAATACTGAACGGCGGTCTTGACCTGCGTACGGTAAAAGGGCAGCGTCTCGACGGGCCTGGCCTCTTCGTAAAACGCCGTGTTGAAGAAGAAAAACCCTCCCGGCCTGAGCGCCTGCTTTATTCTCTTTACGCTGTCGAGCTGGTCCTCTTCGGACAGGTAATGTATCCCGTTGCCCCAGACGGCGAAGTCTATGCTGCTGTCGTCGAGGGTCATGTCCTCGACGGACGAGTGTACGAGCTTCAGCCTTTCGACGGTCTTTTCGAGCTTCGACTGGGCGAGCTTAAGAGCCTCCCCCGACTGGTCGAGGCACATCACGGCGGCCTTGCGCCAGCTCTCGGGAAGGTAATCGAATACGATCTGGACCATGGTGCCCGCGCCGGTGGCGATGTCGAGGATGGCATCGATGCCGTCGGTGCCCTTCTTTTTCATCAACTCGACCCAGCTGTATATACAATCGCCGTTCACCTGCCTGTATTCTTCGGTGTCTGCGAAAGGCTCGTAGTCGTATTTTTCTCTTATCTCTTCCATTATCAACCTCTGCATCTATTCACTCCCCATACATTAATGATGAAAAAAACCGCTTGCGGATTATAACATAACGACCGTTAAAAACAACAAGGCCGGTCCCCGGCGGGGTGAGTCATAAATTATACACCACGTTTATTCCCCCACAGAATTTTATGGAGCTGCGGCAGGACGCGCACCCTCCCGAGCCTGTCCGCGAGCACCCGGCCGGTCAGCGTCCCGAGCCCCTCTCCGCCCACGGGCTGGAATATGATATTGGCCCGGATTTCGTTGTCGGATATAACCTTCTTCGCGTATTCGTAATCGGCGTCGTCCGCTATGACGAACTTCAGCTGGTCGCCGGGCCTGAGCTTCGAAAAGAGGCCGAAGTCCATACGCCCCTCCATCCCCGAGCCCGGGCACTTGCAGTCCATGCTGATGACGGTGTTCTCCCCCCAGAACTCGGGCGGGGGCATCTAGTGCCCGCTCGTTTCGAGGACGATGCTGTACCCCTCCGCCGTAAGCATCGCCGCCAGCGCCGCCGCCTCCTTCGCCTGGATGAGCGGCTCGCCCCCCGTGATGCATACGCGCCTGCACCCGTAGGACGCTATCTCCTCAGCCACGGCCCCGACGGTCATGTCCTTAAAATCCCTCCCCTCGACGGCGTACATCGTGTCGCACCACGAGCACCGGAGGTCGCATGCGAAGAGCCTCACGAACACGGTCGGGAGACCTATCTCTATCCCCTCGCCCTGGAGCGAGAAGAATATCTCGCTTATCTTCATGCCCTGTACCCCGTCGGGTCGGGGATCCCGGCCTCAACGAACGCCCTCTTACGCTCCCTGCAGGAGCTGCACACCCCGCAGTGGACGTCCCCTCCCTTGTAGCAGCTCCAGGCGAGGCCGAACGGCACCCCGAGCCCGGCCCCGAGCCCGACTATTTCCGACTTGTCCATCGCGGCGTAGGGGGCCTCTATGCGAAGCTCCGGCATGTCCGTCGCGAGCCTTTCGGCCGCCTCGAACGCCTTGACGAACTCGGCCCTGCAGTCGGGATACACCCCCCTGTCCGAGTGGTGCGCCCCGAAGAGGACCGCGCCCGCGCCCGAGCTCACCGCGTACCCGACGGCTATCGACAGGAATATCGCATTACGGTTGGGGACTATCGTCGATTTCAGCGTATCGTAGCGCCCCGGCGTCTCCGGCGCGTCCGGGATATCGACCCCGGGGTCGGTCAGCGCCGAGCCCGAGAGGAGCGGCTTCAGCCCCGAAAGATCGACGACCATATGAGGGACGGACATACGCCCGCATATGGCGCGCGCCGAGTCTATCTCCCTCTCGTGCTTCTGCCCGTAAATGAACGTGAGCGCCGAGACCTCGCAGCCCCTGGACGCCGTATCGTATAGCAGAGTCGTGCTGTCGATCCCCCCCGAGAGGATTATTACAGCCTTCCCGTTCATCAGATAATTCTATATGGTTATGGAAACACGGACAAGAAAACGGCCCCGGGACAATAGGCCGCGAACTAATGAGGACTCAGGAATATCCCAACAACTCTTTTTCAGTAACTTTCAGATTGGCGCAAGCCTTCTTTAAATCATCCGTATAAATATATTTAGACCTGTGCATTACCCACATTGCAGTTGGTACGTCATCGGAATCATTTTCAAACAATTCAAACCGAATAGCGGACCCGCTTTTTTCAATTATCTTAAACTTGGCGAACTTCTCAGCGGCGCATTTTCTAATACACTTAACTACGACTTTAAACTCTACTTGGGTTTGCCTGGGCAATCCTAGCCTGCTGCAGGTTGTTGATGGTAGTAGTACCCTGAAAGACTATGTTCCTGGTTCTTAATAGTAAACTTGTTACATTCCTGTTCCTGATATTTATAATAATCTTTCGTCAGTTTTTCTTTTTCCGTTTCAGCTATAAGCTGAAGGGCCTTTTTCAACACCTTTTCATCTTCCGGGTCGGATAGCGGTTTAATGCTCAGATGCCTTGGATAACCGTACTGCTCCAATCCCTCTTCGTAGAGAGAGACCAATTCTTTTAAGGATTCAAGTACTCCCTTTTTCGTAGCTCCGTTGCAAGATACATCGTAAGGGCTGCAAAATCCCCGCCAATGCCCATCACTTATCTTGTAAATTACCAGGATCACTATTTTAGGTCTGATATTTTTCGGATTCACAATCTCCTCCAAACCGAACCGGCTAATTATCATATTATCAAATCCGGTTTTCGGTGTCCATATACAAATCCATATATAATAGTACCGAATATAATAATACAGGCTTTCCAGAATTCCACAGGTCTACTGGCTCTCCGGAGGGTGAGAAGCCAAGAGCTTTTTGCATCGGTAAAAGTGATATCTTTGCGAGGTTTAGGATATCCCGATCATGTTAAGGTGAACATGATGTACCCCCCCGCCTTACTTCGTCCCCTGCGGGTGGGCGTGGGAGGATACGGAGCTCCCGAGGTCCGAGAGCCTCTCTTCGAGGTCCCCGACGCGGGCTATCGCGTCCTCTATCTTCCTCCCGAGCTCGTCCCCGTCCTCGCGCCCTTTCCATTCGGCGAGGTCGCTCTTCATCTGCCCGAGCGCGGCCCGCATGTCCCTGACGCCGTCCGGGATCGCGGCCCCGTCCTGGCGCTTCTTCCCGTTGGCCGCATACATCCAGTAGACGGCGAAGATAAACGCCAGCAGGAGTAGCGCCTGCGGGACGACCGTCTCGAGCGTCGGGTAGAACCCGAGCACGTCTATCTGCGGCAGGAATTCGAGCGGCGTGATACCGACGATCCCCGCCTCCTGGAACTCCTTTATGCCTTTACCCGTGAGTATGAAGGCCAGGAGGTAAAGGAATACGCTCGTGAAGGAGAAGAAATATTTCAGCGGAATCCTGAGCGCGAGCTTGAATATCACGTAGAAAAGGACGACCAGGACCACCGCCCCCGCGACCGCCCCCCATACGACGGCGTGACGCGAATCCCCGGCCTGGTACCAGAGCGCCTGGTAGAAGAGCACCGTCTCGAACGCCTCCCTGTAGACGGCGAAGAACGATACGCTCGCGAGCGTGACGACGCTCCCCGTGGAGAGCGCCCTTTCGACCTTGCCTTTTATGTACTGCTTCCACACGCGGACGTCCACCTTCGATATGAGCCAGTAGCTCACGTAAAAGAGCACGGCCGCGGCAATGATGGACGTGATGCCTTCGATGAGCTCCCTCTGCATCCCGCTGATGGATATGAGCGTGCTCGCGAGGAACCACGTCGCGAGCCCAGCCCCGAGCGCAAGTATCCATCCGTAGTGTATGTACTTTATCTGCCGGGTCGCGCCCGATGCCCCCATGAAGGCTATTATCGCCGCGATTATGAGAATCGCCTCGAGCCCCTCCCGGACGATTATCGCGAAGGAGTTCACGAACGAAAGGTACGTATTCGCCTGCCCGCTCGTAAGGACTGTCCCCGCCGTGGTCAGCTCGCCGTCGATGACGCTCCCGAGCGCGGCGACTTCATCCGCGGACTTCCCGGCTTTCATGGCCCCACGCAGCTCGCCGAACCGCGACTCTATGCCCGTCGCGAGCGCCTTGTTCTTGACGAAGAGGTCCGTCTCGACCTTCTCGAACCCTTCGAGATAGGCGTCGAGCGCCTTCTTGTAGGCGGCGTCCGTATCCCCCTTTTTGTAGAGGTCCATCGATTCCGCGAGGAGCGACTTCGTCAGCGCGACCGGCGACTCGCCCGAAGGCGCTTCGGCGGCGGCCCCCTTTCTCAGGTACGCGAGGACGAAAGCGGCTTCTTCCGGGTTCTTCACATGCTCCGAGATCTTCCCTTCGAGCTCCGAGTTGGAGAGGGTGGCGAGGGTTTTATAATCCCTCAGATCGGCCGGCGCGTCCGCGGCGGCCGCTTCCCCGCGCGAAACGTCTTCGGCGCTCCACCCGAGCGACATCACGTAAAAGGCGACGTCCCACTTCTCCTCGTCCGAGAGCTGCGGGAAGGACGGCATCCCCGTCCCGGCTATGCCGTAAAACATCGTGTTGTAAATTTTGAAGGGTGAAAGGACTGACGAAACTTCGGGATCGACGAAATTCGCGGGCGCGGGATCGAGCCCGCCCGCCACGGGGCCGTCGCCTGCCCCCGCCGTGCCGTGGCAGAGGGAGCACTGCGCCGCGTAGAGCGCCCCCCCGTTGGCGACGGAAGGCGGCTCGGGAGGGTGCGGAACTATATTATACGCCGTTATTATCTTCGATTTTATCGACGCCGAAAGCTTTTCGACCTCGGCCGGGTCGGCCTTGTCCGCGATAAGCCCGCTCAGCTTTTCGAGGTCGGGCCCGAGCCCGGCGCTGTCGCCCGACTCCTTCTCCATGTCCGAGAAGAGCCCGCCCACCTCGGACGAGAACTCCAGCATCTCGTTGTATTCGTCGTCGTTTATTATCTCGCCGCCGCTTACGGCGTTACGGTAATCGCCGCCTATGTAATCGACGAGCGAGAGTATCCTCTTTGCCTCGGGCGAAGAAGGGTATGAAGGCAGCGTGAAAAGGAGCAGGAGGAACACGGCGGCTGCCGCGGATATGACGGCGGTTTTTCTCATCTTAACCCTCTTCGGTCGCGCATGCGCGCGTGCGAGCTCGTGCTTTCCGCGACGCTCGTAAAGATAAAGCCCGCCGGGAAATTGAGAATGAATATCAATTGGGCGGAATTCTAAAGATTACCGCATAACCCTATGGTGTCAAGAAAGCCGGGTTGCACGGACCCGAGTTTTAATTATTATTATTGAGTCCCGCGAGCGATAATCATAAATAACGGTATTCAATAAAAATTAATATATGGAAAAGAAGGCGTATGAAAAAGCTTTTTGAAGAGTTTCCGCCCGTCCCGCCCCCCGACTGGGAAAGGGAAATAGCCAGGGACCTTAAGGGCAAGGACGTATCCACACTCGACTGGAGGCCGTACGAGGGCTTCGCCGTGAAGCCGTTCTACACGGCGGACGACATGGACGACCTCGAATACCTGGCGGACGCCCTGCCGGGCGAATTCCCCTACGTCAGGGGCGTAGAGGGCGGCAGGAACCCGTGGCGGATAGACGAGCGCATCACGGCCCCCACCCCCGCCGAGGCCAACGGGCTCGCCCGCGAGGCGATAGCGAACGGGGCGGACTCGCTCACGTTCGTCTGCGAGGTCAGGGACGGCGCGATCTACGGCATACCGCTCCGGACGGCCTCGGACATGTCGAAGCTCCTCAAGGAGATACCGCTCGAAGGGACGGCAGTCAATTTCAGGGCCGGCGACGGCGCGGCTGCCGTACTCGCGCTACTCCTCATCGAAGCCGAAAAACGCGGCGCGGACGTCTCGAAGCTCGCGGGCTCCGTCGAGGCCGACCCGGTCGGACGCTTCGCGCTCACGGGAAGATTCCCGGGCGGGGAAGACGAATCGTTCCGGGGGCTCGGCGTCCTCACATCGTACGCCGCCGAGCACGCGCCGTCGTTTAAAGCGATCCTCGCAGGCGGCGGCGTCTTTCACGACTCCGGCGCGTCGGCCATCGAGGAGCTGGCGTTCACCCTCGCCTCCGGCGTCGAATACATGAGCCGCCTCACGTCCGGGGGCCTTTCGCCAGATACGATAGCGGCGCAGATGAAATTCTCCTTCTCCGTCGGCTCTAATTACTTCATGGAGATAGCGAAGCTGAGGGCCGCCCGGCTCCTCTGGGCCGAGATAATGGACAGGTACGAGCCCGCACACGAAGAGTCGAAGAAGATGAAGATAGAGGCCCGCACGTCCTCGTGGAACAAGACGGTCTTCGACCCCTACGTCAATCTCTTGCGAGGAACCGTCGAGGCCATGGCCGCGTCCATAGGCGGCGGCGAGGCGGTAAGCGTCCTCCCGCTCGACTCCGCGTACAAACAGCCGGGAGAGTTCACCCTCCGCATGGCGCGGAACACGCAGCTCATCTTGAAGCACGAATCCTACCTCGACCGCGTCAAGGACCCGGCCTCGGGCTCGTATTATATAGAAAAGCTGACGGACTCGATAGCCGGGGCGTCACTCGAATTATTCCTCGAAGTCGAGAAGCAGGGCGGTTTCGTAGCAGCCTTCAAGAACGGGTTCATTCAGGATCGCATTTCGAAGACGAGGGCCGAAAGGGACGCCCGCATAGCGGCGAGGGCCGACGTCTTCGTCGGCGTGAACCAGTACCCGAACACGACGGAAAAGGAGCCGGACATAACCGGCCCCGTTTCCGAAGCCGCTCTCAAACGCGGAAAGAAACCGGGCGGGCCGTTCTCGTCCGTCGCAGAGTTGAAGGAGCGCCTCTCGCAAAAGGGCGCGACACTCGGCGACGCAGTGCCCGCAGGCGACTCCGAACCCGCGGCGACGCCCCTCACGCCCTACAGGGGCGCGGCGGCGTTCGAGTCGCTACGTCTGAAGACGATCGAGTACGCGAAGAAAACCGGCGAGACCCCGGCCGTGTATCTCCTCCCCGTAGGGAGCGTATCCATGCGTAACGCGAGGGCGGCGTTCTCGGCCAATTTCTTCGGGTGCGCCGGGTTCAGCGTGGTAGAGGGCGAGCCGCACGAGACCGCCCAAAGCAGCGCGGAAGACGCCCTCCGGAGCGGCGTGAAAATAATAGTCATATGCAGCTCCGACGCCGAGTATCCGGAGGTCGCCCCTGAAATCTGCGAGCTCGTGAAGAAGGAAAAACCGGGCGCGTGCATAGTCGTCGCGGGGAATCCCAGGGAGCACATAGACGAGCTCAGGGCGGCGGGCGTGGACGACTTCATTCATGCGCGCTCGAACGCCGTCAAGGCCCTCGAAAAATTCCAGCGGCTCCTGGGGATGGATTCCGAAAGAGGTGACAGGTCTTGAAACCCGACTTTACAGGCATCGATTACAGGAAGAAAAACGGCGGCGGGAGAGCGCCCGATTCGAACCGCGACTGGATGACCCCCGAGGAGATACCGGTCGGGGACGTCTACACCGAAAAGGACCTCCTCGGCATGGAGCACCTCCACTACGCCGCCGGCATCGCACCGTATCTCAGGGGCCCGTACGCGTCTATGTACACGACGCGCCCGTGGACCATACGCCAGTACGCCGGGTTCTCGACGGCGGAGGAATCGAACGCGTTTTATAGAAGAAACCTCGCCGCCGGGCAGAAGGGATTATCGGTTGCGTTCGACCTCCCTACGCACAGGGGCTACGACTCCGACCACGAAAGGGTCGTGGGCGACGTCGGCAAGGCGGGAGTCGCGATAGACTCCATACTCGACATGAAGATACTCTTCGACAGGATTCCGCTCGAAGAGATCTCCGTATCGATGACGATGAACGGCGCTGTCCTCCCCGTGCTCGCTTTTTACATCGTCGCCGGCGAGGAGCAGGGCGTAAAACACGCAGATCTCAGCGGCACCATACAGAACGATATACTCAAGGAATTCATGGTGCGGAATACGTACATCTACCCGCCCGCGCCGTCCATGCGGATCATCGCCGACATATTCAAGTACACGGCCGAGAACATGCCGAAGTTCAACTCCATCAGCGTGAGCGGCTACCACATGGAAGAGGCAGGGGCGTCTTCGGACATCGAGCTCGCCTACACGCTCGCCGACGGCCTCGAATACGTCCGCGCCGGCATAAGCGCCGGGATGAAGATAGACGACTTCGCGCCCCGTATCTCGTTCTTCTGGGGCATCGGCATGAATCACTTCATGGAGATTGCCAAGATGCGCGCCGCGAGGATGCTCTGGGCGAAGCTCATAAAGAGGTTCGGCCCGGAGAACCCGAAGTCGATGGCGCTAAGGACGCACTGCCAGACGTCCGGCTGGAGCCTGACGGAGCAGGACCCGTTCAATAACGCCGTCAGGACCTGCGTCGAGGCCCTTGCCGCCGTCTTGGGAGGAACGCAGTCCCTCCACACGAACGCCCTCGACGAAGCGATTGCTCTCCCGACGGACTTCTCGGCGCGCATAGCGAGGAACACGCAGATTTACCTCCAGGAGGAGACGAACGTCTGCAAGTCTATCGACCCCTGGGCGGGCTCTTACTACGTCGAGTATTTGACGGGCGAAATTGCCCGCCGCGCCTGGGCGCACATCGAGGAGATAGAATCCCTGGGCGGTATGGCCAGGGCGATAGAGACGGGCCTCCCCAAGATGCGCATCGAAGAGGCCGCCGCGAGGAAGCAGGCGAAAATAGACTCCGGACAGGACGTGATAGTAGGCGTGAACAAATACCGGTCGGGCCGGGACTCCGACATAGAAATACTCGAAGTGGACAACACGCTCGTCCGTAAGGCGCAGCTGGAGCGCCTCAAGAAGCTGAAGAAGGAGCGCGACGCGAAGGCCGTCAGGCTCGCGCTCGAAGCGATAACGAAGTGCGCCGAGACGGGCGACGGAAACCTCCTTGAGCTCGCGGTGGACGCCGCGCGCAAGCGCGCCACGCTGGGCGAGATATCCGACGCCTGCGAGAAGGTCTTCGGGCGCTACGTCGCCGTCATACGCTCGATATCGGGCGTCTACTCGGGCGAAATGTCCGGGGACAGGGAATTCCGCAAGGCGCGCGAGATGTCCGACAAATTCGCGAAGATGGCGGGACGGAGGCCGAGGATACTCGTCGCCAAGATGGGGCAGGACGGCCACGACAGGGGCGCGAAGATCATCGCGACGAGCTTTGCCGACCTCGGATTCGACGTCGATATCGGGGCGCTCTTCCAGACCCCTCTCGAAGCCGCACGCCAGGCGATAGAGAACGACGTCCACGTGGTCGGCGTGTCGAGCCTCGCGGCAGGGCACAAGACACTCGTCCCCGGGCTGATAAGCGAGCTCAAGGAGCTCGGACGGAACGACATAATGGTAGTCGTCGGCGGCGTGATACCGAAGCAGGACTACGAATTCCTCTACGATTCCGGCGTCACCGCGGTCTTCGGCCCCGGGACGGTGATATCCGTCGCCGCGCAGGAGATACTCGGCATACTCATTGGGGGCATGAGCCCGGGGAGCTGACCCGAAATGTCCACACGAGCCGGCGTGCCGGTCTTAATTAATCCGATATGGACATCGGCCCCGCCGTCTGAAACAATATTACTATGGAAAAGGCCCCCGGCTACGAGCTCGGCAGCACGAAATTAAGCGACCTCGACGGCATCCTCGCCATCGAGAACGTCAGCTTCCCCACGCCCTGGCCGAGGCGCGTGCTCGAAAGGGAAATACTCTCCGGTAAATACTACAACGAGGTCCTGAGATTCGGCGGCATGGTCGTCGGGTACATATTCACGTGGACGGTCCTCGACGAAATACACGTCCTCAACATAGCGGTGCACCCGGACTTCAGGAACATGGGGCTCGGCGAAAAGCTCATGCGGAGCTGCCTCGGCAAGGCGGCCGCCAACGGGCTCAACATAGCCATTCTCGAAGTCAGGGTTTCGAACGTCGGCGCGAGGACGCTCTACGAAAAGCTCGGGTTCCGCACCATTCACACGAGGCGGAAATACTATTCCGACACCGGCGAGGACGCATACGTGATGATGTACGATCTGAAAAAGAAGGGAGCCTAGCTCTTCCTTTCGGCAACGTAATCGGCGAGCATCAAAAGCGACTTTGTGTAGTCGTTTTCGGGCAGCGCCGACGCGGCCGTCCGGGCCTTGTGTATGAAATCCTTAGCGGTCTCTATCGTCCTGTCCACGCCGCGGTGCCTGTCGACGAGCCCCCTCACGAACGAAAGGTCCTCGTCCGAAAACCCGTCCCCGTTCGAGAGAATCGCGTTCGCCCTCTCCCTCTCGCCCTCCGTGGAGCGCCCGAGCGCATAGAGGAGCGGGAGCGTCATCTTCCCCTCGACGAGGTCCTGCCCGACGCCCTTCCCGAACTCCTTCTCGGTGGACGAATAATCGAGCGCGTCATCGACTAATTGAAACGCGACGCCTATGTCGAACCCGTACGCCGAAAGCGCGCTCTTCGCCCCTTCGTCCGCCCCCGCGAGGACCGCCCCCACGCGCCCGCAGCTTTCGATGAGAGACGCCGTCTTGTTCTCGATTATCCCGAAGCAGACCTCCTCCGACACTTCGAGCATGTTGCTCGAGCTCATCACTTCTAGCACCTGCCCCTCGGCGAGCCTGGCCGCGGCGTCCGTCACTGCCTTTATGAGCTCGAGGCTCCCGCACGCCTGTATGAGGCCGAGCGATCTCGCCAGCATGAAGTCGCCGACGAGCACCGTGGCCTTGTTCCCCCACACGACGTTAGACGCGGGCCTGCCGCGCCTGAGATTCGCCTCGTCCACGACGTCGTCGTGGAGTAGCGTAGCGGTGTGGATAAGCTCCAGCGCCGCCCCGGCGTAAACCCTTTCCGCGCCCCCCGTGAGCCCGCACGCGCCGCTCGCGAGTAGAACGACGGACGGACGGAGCCTCTTGCCCCCGCTACCGAGGAGGTATTTCGAGATTTCATAGACGAGCGGAACGGGCGACTTGATGTTAAGCTCGAGCTCCTGCTCGACCTCGTCCAGCTCCGGATTTACGACGGAGATGATTTCGGAAAAATCCATCGCCTGTTAAATTATCTGAACTGCATATATAAGTCAAAATAAATATAACCGGGCGGTATTTCACGATAAAATTATCTCACGAACAATCGCGCGCGGCGATGACACGGCGCGGTATAATCAGCTAAAATTACACGCACTGTATGCACTGGCTCGACATCACTCTCCTCGCTGTAATAACGGCCTTCGCCGTGGTCGGAATCTGGCGCGGCTTCATAAGCCAGGTCTTTTCCGTCCTCGCACTCGTCGCCGGCCTCGCAGCGGGGATCATGTTCTATGACAGGCTCGGGCGGGAGCTCACGGCGCGCGGCGTCGTGGAAAACGAGCCCATGGCGAACGTCATAGCCTTCGCCGCGCTCGTCGCCCTGTTCTATATTGCGGTACAGCTCATCTGCTGGCTCACGGCGAAGCTGACGGGGGCTCTTCAACTCGGGCTCCTGAACAGGCTCGCGGGCGGCGCGCTCGGGGCCGTCTTCGGTGCGATGACGGCGCTCATGCTCGTCTCGACCCTCGGCTTCTTCTATTCGCAGAATAATCCAATGTTCAGGGACTCCGTTGTCCTCCCGTACCTCGACGAGGGCTCCCGCGCGGCGAAGGCCCTCGCGCCCGAAGACCTCGGCGCGAGCGTCGAGAAGGCGAGGGAGATGATTCAGAAGGAGGGATTCGAGGCCGCGATGAGGCTCAGGGGTTCGGACGCCGTAAAGTAAATCCTCGGCGGCGCGTCCTCGGGCACACCGTCGGGTACACCCCAGGGTTCCCGCACGGGTTCACCATCCATGCCGCCTGAAGAATCCCCCGGGCCGAATCCCGCGGGCGGAGCGGAGTAACGCACCCGCGCCCTTCGTGAATGCCCGCGCGTTTTCGTCCGTGCCCCTCCCGGACCGTTTCCTTAGTCCCCGAATTTTGGTAATATTAAGGCGCTATGATAGGCGTCGAGACACTTGATGAATTCGTGATACGAAAGCAGACGGAATACCCCTATGCGCGGGGCGATTTGTCGAGGCTGCTCCGCGACCTCGGCCTCGCTGCCAAGATAGTCAACCGCGAGGTCAACAAGGCGGGCCTCGTCGATATTCTGGGCAGCGCCGGGACGACGAACGTCCAGGGCGAGGAGGTGAAGAAGCTCGACGTCTTCGCCAACACGCGGTTCATCGCCGCACTCGAGCTCGGCGGGCAGTGCAGGGGCGTCGCCTCCGAGGAGAACAAGGACTTCATCACCTTCCACGACGAGGTGTCCAAGGACGCCAAGTATATCGTTGCGCTCGACCCGCTCGACGGCTCGTCCAACATCGACGTCAACATATCCGTCGGCACGATCTTCTCCATATATCAGCGCGTCTCGGAGGGCGACGGCCCGCTCACCCTCGACGACTTCCTCCAGAAGGGGAACCGCCAGGCGGCCGCGGGCTACATCATCTACGGCTCGTCTACGATGCTCGTCTACACGACGGGCTACGGGGTGAACGGCTTCACGCTCGACCCGTCCATAGGCGAGTTCTG
>JADLGH010000101.1 GCA_020849425.1 Candidatus Dadabacteria bacterium | reverse complement strand
AGTTCAAAAACCTCCTGCTAGAGTATCTTGTGTACTATAACCATGAGAGACCCCACCAGTCCCTCGGAGGTATCCCCCCGGCCGAGTTCCTCAAAGCCTGTCCCCGAATTACTTGACATCTACAATTATGACTACCGGCAGATCGCCTCTGTGCTTTTTTATTTCCCGCAGCGAATCGAGGCTGCCCGGATCGGGGAACGTAAGATCGAGAAAGACGATATCGAAAGCGGTATTATCGAGGAGCCCGTCTATCTCCCGGCCGACGGTAAACGTTACGATGTCGTGCCCTTCCGTGCTTATAACCCTTTTAAGCTCCGTGGAAACTGATTCGTCGTCGTTCAGGATCAATACGTTCTTCTTTTTGGGCAGCTGGTCCCAGAGCCATTTATCGATAAGCTCCCTTGTGAACCGCCATTGGTTCCCGACCTTGAAGGCAGGTATCTTCCCGTCTTCGAGCAGCCTGTAGAGCGTTGGCTTGGCTACCTTAAGATACTGTGCAGCCTCTTCCAGAGTCAAAACTTGTTCCATGGAATTTCCCCTCTGACTGTATTGGTACTGGGCAACGGAGTCTGAGGGCTGTAGCTATATTTGCAGGAACAGGGTAGAAAACGCCTACGTCGGCGTATATACAGTTTGTGGCCGTCGGATACTTTCAGCAACTCAAAGAACCCCTCTCTATTTATAATTTTATCCGACGTCCAGGTTAATGTCTCTACTATCACGAAAATTATGCTAAAAATTATACGTTCTGCGGCGGCAAAGGCTCTTCTCCCCCCGACCTGTTGTTGACAACAAATGCCGTTCCTGTAATCTAAGAATCAGAATTGTTCCAAAGGGGGAGAGACAATTTCCATCCTAGGCGTTGTATCCGACAAACTCCTTGTAAAAGAAGAGCCAATAACATTTGAAGAAGCGCTGCGGCTATACGAGCTGCCGGGGCAGGACCTGGCGGATCTCATTTCCCTTGCGAGGAAAGTCACGCTTAAATACAAGGGCGACGGGGTATTTCTTCGCTCTATCATAAGCGCCCAGACGGGTAATTGCCCCGAGGACTGCTCCTTCTGCTCGCAGTCGGCGCATTACGATACCGAGGTAAACGCCCATCCTCTCATGGCCGCCGAAAAAATACTCCTTGCCGCGAAGCAGTCCGAAAAAATGGGGGCAATGGATTTCTGCATAGTCATAAGCGCCAAGGGGCCGACCCCCAGGATATTCAAAAAGGTGCTCGAAGCCGTAGACCTCCTCCGCGAAAACACCGGCCTCAAAATAGGCTGTTCGCTCGGGGACCTTAAGGAAGAGCAGGCCTACGAGCTCAAGGAGCACGGCGTATGGCGTTATAATCACAACCTCGAAACATGCAGGAGCTACTTCCCCAACGTTTGCACGACTCACAGCTACGACGACAGGCTCAGGACGGCATACCTCGTAAAAGAAGCCGGCATGAATCTCTGCTGCGGCGGGATACTGGGCCTCGGAGAATCCACTTCACAGAGGTTCGAGCTTGCGTTCGAGCTCAGGGATCTCGGCCCGAGCTGGGTCCCCATTAACTTCATAAACCCGCGGCCGGGCACTCCGTTTGAAAAGCTCGCCACCGTTCCCGCGCTCGAGGCTGTAAAGACCATCGCGATTTTCAGACTGATACTCCCCGACAAGATACTGATGACAGCCGGCGGAAGGGAAGTCACCCTCCGGGACATGCAGGCCATGGGCATACTCGCCGGGGCCAACGCCATGATTCTCGGAAACTACCTCACCACGCCGGGGCGCTCGCCGGAAGAAGACCTCAAGATGCTCGACGACCTCGAAATGCCGATCAGAAGAGACGTGAACTGACGGCTTCCGGGCTTGCTTCATTCCGGGTCTCGTAACCGGCCCTTGATTTCAGCGAAGCCTATTATGCCGGATAAAACGAAACAGATAGGGGCTTACGACAGGGAATTTGTCTGGCACCCCTTTACGCAGATGAAGCAGTACGAAGAGAAGGAGCCCGTCGTCATCGTCGGCGGTGAGGGTGCCTATCTCTTCGACTCCGAGGGCCGGAGATATATAGACGGCGTTTCCTCCCTCTGGGTCAACATACACGGCCACAAGGTCCCCGAAATAGATAACGCGATAAAGGAGCAGGTGGACGCGCTCGGACACAGCACGCTTCTCGGCGTGACGAACGCCCCGGCGGCGCTTCTCGCCAAGGAGCTCGTCGATATCTGCCCCCCCGGGCTTAAGAAGGTTTTTTACTCGGGCGACGGCGCGAGCGCCGTCGAGGCCGGGCTAAAGATGGCGTTTCAGTACTGGCGGAGAAAGGGCAGGCCCGGGAAGACGAAGTTCCTGTCCCTCGATAACGGCTACCACGGCGATACGCTCGGGGCGGTGTCCGTCGGCGGTATAGACCTCTTCCACGGTGAGTTCAAGCCGCTTCTTTTCGACACGCTGAGGGCGCCTTCGTATTACTGCTATAGATGCCCGCTCGGGAAAGATTATCCCTCGTGCGGCGTCGCGTGCGCAGACGAGCTCGGGAAAATTCTCCAGAGCCGGGGCGACGAAATCGCGGCAGTGATAATGGAGCCGTACGTCCAGGCGGCGGGCGGTATGATAGTAGCGCCGGAGGGATACCTCGCGCGCGTCCGGAAATATTGCGACGAGTGCGACGTGCTCCTTATACTCGACGAGGTTGCGACGGGGTTCGGCAGGACGGGCAGGATGTTCGCCTGCGAGCACGAGGACGTGACGCCCGACATACTGGTCCTCGGCAAGGGGATGACAGGCGGTTACCTACCGCTTTCGGCCACGATCACGACCGGGGAGATATACGACGCTTTCCTCGGGGAGTACGAAGAGTTCAAAACCTTTTACCACGGCCACAGCTATGCCGGAAACCCCATAGCCTGCGCCGCCGCCCGGGGGAACCTCGATGCGTTCAGGAATAACGACACCCTCCAGGCCCTCAAGGAGAAGGTGGCCTGCTTCGAGGAGGAGCTTAAAGAGTTCGAAGGGCTGCCGCACGTCGGCAACGTCAGGAGCAAGGGCCTCATGGCGGGCATAGAGCTCGTCGTGGACAAAGGATCCAAAGAACCCTATGAGCCCGAGGCGGCGATAGGCTGGAAGGTCGCCGAACATGCCATGGAGGACGAGGTCCTCCTCCGTCCTCTCGGCAGCGTCGTCGTTCTGATGCCGCCGCTCGGGATCCCGATGGACGACCTTAAAAAACTGGTCCGCGTCACGTACGAATCCATAAGGCGCGCGACGGAAGGCGAGCCCGATCACGGCCGCCCATGAATCCTCCGATGAAAAACCCACTCGACTGGATTGAAAACGACCTGGAGCGGATAAAGGAAAAGGACCTATTCCGCATTCTAACGGAGCTCGAAACCGGGCAGTCCCCGGATATCACCATAGACGGGAAGAACTATATACTCCTCGGCTCTAACGGATACCTCGGGCTTTCGGTGGACCCCGCCGTAAAAGAGGCAGCCCGCGAGGCGCTCGAAAAATACGGCACGGGCTCCGGCGGCTCGCGCCTCGTGAGCGGGAGCACCGACCTTCACCGTGAGCTCGAAGACTGCATCGCCCGCTTTAAAAAGACCGAGGCCGCAATACTCTTCAGCTCGGGATATCTCGCCAACGTCGGGACAATATCGTCACTCGTCGGCGAGGGGGATGTGGTTTATAGCGACGAGCTCAACCATGCATCCATAATCGACGGATGCAGGCTCTCCAGGGCCGAAATAAAAATCTATCCCCACCTCGATACAGGCAGGCTCGAATCGCTCCTTTGCGGGGACGGGGGGCGGAAGTGCAGAAAGCTCGTCGTAACCGACACCGTCTTCAGCATGGACGGCGACGTCGCGCCGCTCAAGGAGATTACGGAGCTCTCCGAAAAATACGGAGCGGCGCTCATGGTGGACGAGGCGCACGCGACGGGCGTCCTCGGCAGGCGCGGGAGCGGGGCAACGGAGCATTTCGGCGTCGAGGAGCGCGTGCCGGTCGTCATGGGCACGCTCTCGAAGGCGGTGGGCTCCCTCGGGGGTTACGTCGCCGGGAGCCATAAGCTCGTCGATTTTATAAGAAACCGCGTCAGGAGCTATATCTTCGATACTTCCCTTCCGGCCCCCTCGCTCGCGGCGTCCATAGCCGCCATACGCATCATAGAAAACGAGCCCGAAAGAAGGGAGCGCCTCTGGTCGCTCATACACCGCTTCAGGACCGGCATAGAAGGGATGGGGCTTAAAGTCATGCCGTCCGATTCGGCCATAGTGCCGGTCCTCGTGGGCGAAGCCGCCCCGGCCTTAAGGTTCGCGGCCGTGCTCAGGGAGCGCGGCGTGTATACGCCGGCCGTGAGGCCGCCCTCGGTGCCGCCAGGGATGTGCAGGATAAGGGTGACGCTCATGGCGACACACACCGAGGGACAGATCGATGCGGCCCTGGATGCGTTCAAGGCGGCGAGGGATATTGTTTCGGATGTGAAGTGACGGCGCCCGGATTAGTTTTCAGTGCCGCGGCTCTTTCTTTTGCCGTTAGACGGAAGGAGTGTTTTCACCTTCTTCCATATTGCGCCCGGCTTTCTGTCGCCGCTCTCGCCGCTGCCGGCCTTAATCTCTGAATCACCGAGGAAGCTCGTTACATGTGCATTGAAGTCTTCCGGCCGCTCTATGAACGGCAGATGTCCCGTACCCTCCAGAATCACGAGCGTCGAGTCTGCTATCCTCTTCGATAAATCGAGCGCGCTCTCGGGCGAAACTATCCTGTCCTGCGCCCCGTTTATGAGAAGCGTCCGCGACTTTATCTCCCCGGCCCCGGGCCGTGAATCATAGCCTACCCCGGCCGCGAGCTGCCTCCTCCACGCGTATGCCGGCTGCGGGTTTTCGAGCCTCCATTCGACTATCCGGTCGATTTCCTCGGAGTGGTTTTTAAAGTACTCCTCGGAAAAGGCGAGCGAGAGCCCGTAGCGCACCCGCTCCTCCTCGTTCATGGCGTACTCCAGCCGGACAGGCCTCCGTGCGCCGTCGAAAGCCGCCGGAAAAAATCCCCTCAGCCTGAGGAACCCGTTAAGAAACGGCGACTTCCCGGCAATTGGCTTTCCCGGTCCGGAATTTGTCGAAACGAGAATCAGGTTCCTCACCATTT
>JADLGH010000100.1 GCA_020849425.1 Candidatus Dadabacteria bacterium | reverse complement strand
CCCTTCAATTCCTTTGAGTTTTAGCCTTGAGGCCGTACTCCCCAGGCGGGACACTTATTGCGTTAGCTGCGGCACAGAGGGGGTCGATACCCCCTACACCTAGTGTCCATCGTTTACGGCGTGGACTACCCGGGTATCTAATCCGGTTCGCTACCCACGCTTTCGTCCCTGAGTGTCAGTTCCAAGCCAGTTGGCCGCCTTCGCCACTGGTGTTCCTCCCGATATCTACGCATTTCACCGCTACACCGGGAATTCCGCCAACCTCTCTTGGACTCAAGCCCCGCAGTATTGGATGCAGTTTCAGGGTTAAGCCCTGAGATTTCACATTCAACTTACGAGGCCACCTGCGGACCCTTTACGCCCAGTAATTCCGAGCAACGCTTGCCCCCTCCGTATTACCGCGGCTGCTGGCACGGAGTTAGCCGGGGCTTCCTTTGCAGGTACCGTCAAGTCTCCATGGTATTAGCACGGAGACCCATCGTTCCTGCTGACAGAGGTTTACGACCCGAAGGCCTTCATCCCTCACGCGGTCTTGCTGGGTCAGGCTTTCGCCCATTGCCCAAGATTCCCCACTGCTGCCTCCCGTAGGAGTCGGGGCCGTGTCTCAGTCCCCGTGTGGCCGATCACCCGCTAAGGTCGGCTACCCGTCTTAGGCTTGGTGAGCCGTTACCTCACCAACAACCTGATGGGACGCGGACTCATCTTCAGGAGACAGCCCGAAGGCCGCCTTTTACCGCAGGTTCCATGGAACCCGTGGTCTTATCCGGTATTAGCTCTAGTTTCCCAGTGTTATCCCGGACCTGAAGGCAGATTATCCACGTGTTACGCACCCGTCCGCCGCTGTACTCGTGGCCGAAGCCACTTTCTCGCTCGACTTGCATGTGTTAAGCATACCGCCAGCGTTCGCTCTGAGCCAGGATCAAACTCTTCATAAAGTTTTATGAAAGGATTGCTTGCTCTACTTCGCCCGCTTATCTGCTATTCAACTTTCAAAGATCGTAAACGCCTCTGGGGCGTTTCGTCAAAGGGACCAATAATATAAATCATCCAAAAGCATTGTCAAGAGCAAAAAATCAAATTTTCAAAAATTCTGTCCGACTGCTTTTGTGGGGGGAATTTAAAGCGCGAATGAAAGAATCCATCAGGCAACTGATTGAATCTAATTCGTCAAAAACTCCTCAACCTTGGAATGAATTGTACACGACTTTTCCGAAGATGTAATAGGAGAGGAAAAATTTTTTGAAAATTGCGTGAAGTTGAAAAGGCGGAGTTTCTGTATTAGTTTTATTCTCCACTCCAGACAAAAAAAGGAAGGTAGAAAAATGGCGTTAACGAACGAGCAGATAAGACGGTATTCGAGGCATCTCATTATGCCCGAGGTGGGCGTGGAGGGGCAGGAAAAGCTCCTTAACGCCAAGGTATTATGTATAGGGGCCGGCGGGCTCGGAGCGCCTCTCGCGCTCTATCTCGCGGCCGCGGGGGTCGGAAAGCTCGGGATTCTCGACTTCGACGTCGTCGATTTCAGCAACCTCCACAGGCAGATTATTCACAGCGAAGAGACACTGGGCGAGCTCAAGGTGGAATCCGCGAGAAACAGGCTTTTGGAGCTCAACTCCGACATAGACATAGTCACGCACAATGAAAGGCTCACTTCCGAAAACGCGCTCGAGATATTCAAGGACTACGACATAATCGTCGACGGGACGGACAACTTCGCGACGCGCTACCTCGTAAACGACGCATGCGTCCTCCTCGGCAAGCCCAACGTCTACGGGAGCATATTCAGGTTCGAGGGCATGATAAGCGTTTTCGACGCCAGGAAAGGCCCCTGCTACCGCTGCCTCTATCCCGAGCCGCCTCCGCCGGGGCTCGTACCGAGCTGCGCCGAGGGCGGGGTGCTCGGAATACTCCCGGGCGTTATAGGCACGCTCCAGGCGTCCGAGGTCATAAAGCTCATCCTCGAAAAGGGCACTCCCCTTATAGGGAGGCTCCTCTTCCTCGACGTGCTCGAAATGCAGCCGCGCGAGCTTAAATTAAGGAAGGACCCCTCCTGCCCCGTCTGCGGCGAGAACCCGACGATAAAAGAGCTCATCGACTACGAGGAGTTCTGCGGGCTCGGAAGGGGCGAAGCCGAGGACTTCTCACAGGACGACGAGCTCGAAATATCCGTCGAGGATTTCAACGAGCTCAGGACGAAGAACGGCAACCTCGTTCTCATCGACGTAAGGGAGCCCCACGAATACGAGATATGCAACCTCGGGGCCAAGCTCATCCCCTTGGGCGAGCTCGCCGAAAGGGTGAACGAGCTCGACACCGCCGACGAAATCGTCATACACTGCCACTCCGGCGGGAGGAGCATGCGGGCGACGAGGCTCCTCAGAAACATGGGCTTCAAAAAGGTGAAGAACCTCAAAGGCGGCATAGACGAATGGGCCGAGAAGTTCGACCCCGACATGCCGAGATACTGACAACGTACGGGCCTTAAAGCCCGTTTCAGAAGAGAAAGATCAAGCCGCCCCGGGCAGCACGATTCGAAGCTGCCCGGGGCGGCTTTTTCGTTTCGGGGACGGCCCCCGCCCCGAAGCCTTTTCACGGGGGCGGCTTCGCATAATGCTTCACACACCTCACGGATCTTCGTACGCCCCGGCCCGCGGAGAGCCTTCCCGCGGGCCTCTGCGCGCCGCTTTTGAAAGATCCGGGCGTTTATAAAACCGGCCGTGATACACCTCCCGCAGGCCCCCGCTTCAGAATGTCCGGGCCGCGCATTCTCCCCCAGCCCGCCGGGCTGTAACGTCGGCAACCTGGTGGCGTAAAAGTACGCAGCCACAACAACGGGCCGGCTACTTAAGTGCCACCAAATCTCTACTATTTTCACAACATATTGAAATTCCACATATTTTTTATTCGGCATGCTTATTGCTAATTGTCTTCCCAAATCTTTACGGCGGGAATCTGGTTACGAAAGCACCAATTTTGCCCCGCACAGCGCTGCAGCCCGTAGAGACAAAGGCTCGGATTACCCGGCAATGCCCGGTCAAGGCGGTATCTCCACCGCGCAGGAAGGCGTGGAGGATAAAAAAATCAGACACGGAGGATTTACAAAATGATTACTAGAATCGGGATTTTCATCGCGATTTTTGGCCTGCTCGCCGGTCTCGGCAGGCCGCTAAAGTCTTCGGCCCAGGAAGAGCTGACGATACTGAACGTCTCCTACGATCCGACGAGGGAGCTCTGGCGGGATATAAACGCGCACTTCATCCCGCTTTACGAAAAACAGACGGGGACGAAGCTCGATATCGACCAGTCCCACGGCGGCTCGAGCTCGCAGGCGCGGGCCGTCATCGACGGGCTCGACGCAGACGTCGTGACTATAGCCTCGATAATCGACACCGACGCCATACGCGAGAAGGGGCTCATAAAGGACGGCTGGGTGGAGGAGCTCCCGAACAGGTCCCTCCCCTACACGTCCACCCTCGTCTTCATAGTGAGGAAGGGTAACCCGAAAGGGATAAAAGACTGGCCCGACCTCGTTAAACCGGGCGTCGAGGTCATAACGCCGAACCCGAAGACGTCCGGCAACGGCTATCTCACCTTCTTCTCGGCCTGGGGATCGGTAGTCGTGAGGGGCGGCTCCGAGCAGGATGCGGTCGATTACGTTACGCAGCTCTACCGGCACGTTCCCGTCCTCGACTCGGGCGCGCGCGGAGCTACGACCACCTTCGTCCAGAAGAAGATAGGCGACGTCAACGTGGCGTGGGAGAACGAGGCCAACCTCCAGGTGCAGCAGTCGAACGGCGCGCTCGAGATAGTGTATCCGCCGATAAGCCTCCTCGCCGAGCCGCACGTCACCCTCGTCGACGCCAACGTCGACAGGAAGGGGACGAGGGCGGCCGCCCAGGCCTACCTCGAATTCCTCTACTCGGACGAGGGGCAGGAGATCATCGCGAAACACTTCTACCGCCCGAGCAACCGGGAGATACTCGAAAAGTACAGGGACAGGTTCCCGAATATAAAGCTCTTCAACATCACGGAGATCGCCGAGAACTTCCAGGCCGCTCACAAGAGGTTCATCAGCGACGGCGGGGTTTTCGACACCATATACCAGACGAAAAAAGGCTCATAACGACTCGACTCCTTCATTAAACCCTCACCCCCTGCGTCGGCGGCGCCCCGCCGCGGCGCGGGGGGAGTTTTACAGGGAGAGGAACGAACGGAACATGGCAACCAACCGCAAAGTGCTCCCGGGATTTTCGCTCGCGCTGGGCTACACCGTCTTTTACCTCGGCTTTCTCGTTCTCATGCCCGTCGCGGCATGCTTCCTCAAGGCCGGCTCCCTCTCCTTCGACGAGTTCTGGAAGGCCGTCTGGACGGACCGCGCCCGCTCGGCGTACCTTCTCACGTTCGGCGCAGCGGCCATAGCCGCCGTCGTCAATCTCTTTTTAGGACTCATAATCTCGTGGGTGCTCGTGCGCTACTCGTTCCCGGGCAAGAAATTCATAGACTCGCTCGTGGACCTGCCTCTCGCCCTGCCGACGGCCGTCGCCGGGCTCGTGTACTCGAGCCTCTACGTCGAGAGCGGGTGGCTCGGGCAATACCTCGTGCCGATAGGGATCGAGGCCGCCTACAGCAGGCTCGCAATAGTGCTCGTGCTTATTTTCATAGGACTGCCTTTCGTGGTGCGGACCGTACAGCCGATACTCGAAGACCTCGACCCCGAGTCCGAAGAAGCCGCCGCCTCGCTCGGGGCGACGAGGTGGCAGAGCTTCAGGAGCGTTATACTGCCGACGCTCCTCCCTGCGCTCATAACGGGGTTCGCGCTGGCCTTCGCACGCGGCATCGGCGAGTATGGGGCCGTAGTATTCGTTTCGGGCAACATGCCGTTCCGGACGGAAATAGCCCCTATACTGATCGTCGCGCGGCTCGAGGAATTCAACTACAGCGAGGCCACGGCCATAGCCGTCGTGCTTCTCGTGATTTCCTTCGCGATGCTCGTCCTGATAAACATGCTCGAAAGGTGGAGCGTACGCCATGAGCATTGACGCCATATCGCGAAAGGCCCCGGCCGAGGCGGCGGCCGTGACGACCAAAATAAGAAAGGCCCAGGAAGACCCGCCGCTCGTAAGATGGGGGCTCACGTTCGTGACCCTCGCCGTTATAGGAATACTCGTCATAATCCCCGTGGTTAACGTATTCACGGTCGCCCTCGGCCACGGCGTCGGGGCCTACCTCGACAACCTCTTCGCGAACAAGGACACGTTCCACGCGATAAAGCTGACGTTGACCGTCGCCCCGATAGCCGTCGCGGCGAACCTCGTGTTCGGCATCTCGGCGGCGTGGGCGATAGCGCGTTTCAGCTTTCCGGGGAGGGCGCTCCTCACAGCGCTGATAGACCTCCCCTTCGCCGTCTCGCCGGTAGTCGCCGGTCTCAGCTTCGTACTTATATTCGGGCTCCAGGGTTACTTCGGCCCGTTTCTAAGGGAAGACGGTTATTCCGTCATGCCGTACCTCCTGTCGGGAATCGGGGCGCTTATCGGCGGCCTCGTCTACTTCCTCCTTCTCCCCGGTAATCCGGCCGCGCGGAAGGGTGTGTGGAAATATCCCTGGGCGGCGGCGATAGCCATAGCTGCCGTCACGTTCGCAGTTCTCTTTTTCCTCCAGCAGTATTTCGAGGTCTGGCCCAGGAACCAGAGCCTGAAGGTTATATTCGCCCTCCCGGGCCTCGTCCTGGCGACGGCCTTCGTAACCTTCCCCTTCATCGCGAGGGAGCTCATTCCGACGATGGAGGCCGTCGGCTCCGACGAAGAGCTCGCCGCCGTAACCCTCGGCGCTAACGGATGGCAGATGTTCCGGCACATAACGGTGCCCAACATCAAATGGGGGCTCGCCTACGGGCTCATACTCTGCAACGCGCGCGCGATGGGCGAGTTCGGCGCGGTCTACGTCGTCTCCGGGCACATCGCAGGAAAGACCGACACCATGCCGCTCAGGATAGAAAAGCTGTTCCAGGAATTTAACCTCGAAGGGTCCTACGCCGTGGCTTCGGTGCTGACACTCCTGGCGATAATTACGCTTGTAATCAAAACCCGGCTCGAAAGGAAGGTGCCGGCCTCGGCCGCCCTGCCCGGGCCGATGAAACCCGAAAACAAATGAGGAGGACTTATGAGCATCGTAATAAATAACGTATCGAAGACTTTCGGCGGCTTTAAGGCGCTCGACAACGTGAGCCTCGAGGTGCCCGACGGCTCCCTGCTGGCGCTTCTCGGCCCGTCCGGCTCGGGGAAGACGACCCTTCTCCGCATAATCGCGGGGCTCGAAACCGCCGACGCGGGGACCGTCGTCCACCAGAACGAGGACATAACCCGCCACCCCCCGCGCGACAGGAAAGTCGGATTCGTATTCCAGCACTACGCCCTCTTCCGCCACATGACCGTCGCCGAGAACATCGGCTTCGGGCTCAGGATGAGGAAGGTCCCCAAGGCGAGGATAGCCGAGCGTGTGAGGGAGCTCCTCCGGCTCATACGCCTCGAAGGGCTCGGCTCGCGCTATCCCGGCCAGCTCTCGGGCGGCCAGCGCCAGCGCGTCGCCCTCGCCCGCTCGCTCGCGGCCCAGCCCAGGGT
>JADLGH010000099.1 GCA_020849425.1 Candidatus Dadabacteria bacterium | reverse complement strand
GAAGCGGTGCTATGGATTTCCAAAGCTGCTACGTCGATTTCCAGCACGCGAGGCGTGCGCGAATTTTGACGGCCCGGGAATGTATTGCTGCGCTGCTTATACAGCTTGCAATATGATGAATTAGAGGTTCCCCACTCTGTCATTCCCAACGATTTCGAGCAAGCGAGGAATCGGACGCCGCAACCTTGAAGCGGAAGCGTTTATCCAGTACTGCTCAGGCCCTGCCTTCTTTAGTATAAAGGCCTGAATCGGGAATCCAGTTTCTAAAACAAAAAGGCAAATACAGAACCAAAAAGATTAACTACTTTTACCTTTGCCTGACCACACACGTAGTGTGTTTTTCGACGTAGCATATTCGAGCGCTATAAGCACCTGAAGCGCAGCTGACGATAATGGCAACGACGCTGCTACTTCGATTGATTTACTGCTGAAGGGGAAGTTCCATGCTTAACTCGTAAGGTTGGTATAAGGCTCTCTACTTTTGCCTGACCACACACGTAGTGTGTTTTTCGGCGTAGCTCGTTCAGAGGCTTAAGCTCGGGTAGCGCGATAGTTGCCAGTAGCAATACTCTGCTACTTCGATCGCGTGCGGCTGCGAGCCGCCGATTTCAAGCGCACGTGGTGCGCCGGGCGCAGTCCGTGGTAGAGTTATCTGTAATGTCCGGGAGGATGACGAGCGCTATGCCGCGGGGCAATCCCGCCTGTTTGCCCTTTCCCTGTTCGGGAGGCGGGGGCCGCAATTCACCGGGCGGAGGGTATCACATCACGAGGGAGTATATTAAAGTGTCTACGCGGGGTATTAAGGATACCGTGCGCGCCAGGGTCAGGCGCGACCCGGAGTTCAGGGCAGGGCTTTTAAAGGAGGCTATAGAGCGTCTCATGGCCGGGGACCTCGCCGCCGGGAAGGCGGTGCTCAGGGATTTCATAAAGGCGACCAGCGGGTTCGAGGGGCTTTCCCGCACGATGCACAAAAAGCCCGAAAGCCTCATCCGGATGCTGGGTCCCAAGGGCAACCCGACGGCCCAGAACATCTTCCGTATCATAGCGGAGATACAGAAACAGGAAGGGCTCCATTTCGAGATAAAGATCGTGCACTGACGACACCGGAGGCGCGTCATGGCGAAAAGGGGTTTCACCCGCAGCACCGAAACGATTGACAAGGAAAAGCCGCTTCGTAACGACGTCCGTTTCCTGGGGAACATCCTCGGGTGGGTGCTCATAGGCCAGGAAGGCCGCGAGATCTTCGACATCGAGGAGAAGATAAGGGCGCTCACGAAAGAGATGCGGACCAGCTATGACAAGAGCCAGAAGGACGAGCTCGTCGCGACCGTCAGGAGCCTTTCCGACGAGGACCTCTACAAGGTCACGCGCGCCTTCACGATATACTTCAAGCTCGTAAACATCGCCGAGCAGATACACAGGATTCGCCGCCGCCGGGAATATAAATACATCTCGGACGTCAGGGACTCGAGCGAGGGCTCGATCGAAAGCCTCTTCGCCGCGCTGAAGGAAAGGGGCGTTCCCTACGACGAATTCAAATCCCTCGTCGATTCGCTGTCTATAGACCTCGTCCTCACGGCGCACCCGACCGAGGTCAACCGCCACATCGTCCTCGAAAAGTTCCGCTACATCTCGTCGCTCCTCGCCGAGCTCGGGAGCGTCCGGCTCGACGAGGAGGGCCGGAAGGCCGTCGAGGACGAGATACACGCCGAGGTGATAGGGCTCTGGCAGACAGAGGAAGTCCCCCCGTTCAATAAGACGCCGCTCGACGAGGCCCGCAATATTCACTACTACTTCCGCGAGACGATTTTCGACGCGCTGCTCAAGGTGTACGACGAATTCGAAAAGAAGATAGAGGAGAGCTACGGCGTGCCCGACGTGCACCTGCCGTCGTTCCTCCGCTTCGGCTCGTGGGTGGGGGGCGACAGGGACGGCAATCCCTTCGTCACGCACGCTATAACCCGCGAGGTCCTCGAAATGCAGAAGGCCATGGCCGTCGAGAAGCACCTCGAAAAGCTCCGCCGCCTCAAGCGTCAATTGAGCTCGTCCATAAAGATAGCGCCCGTCAGCCGCGAGCTCCGCCGCGCCGTCACGCCTGAAATGAAGCGCATCGCCGGGGAAAGGGGCATACACAACCCGGACGAGTATTACAGGATATTCCTCGAGCACGTCGAGATGAGGCTGGCCGCAGTTATACCGGGCCATGAAGGCACGGCGCAGCCCTACGTCCTCTGCGAGGAATTTCTCTCCGACCTCCACATGATCGACCGGAGCCTCCGCGGGAACAAGGGCGGGATGCTCGCCGATTCCACCCTCAAGGTGCTCATACGCCAGGCCGAGGTGTTCGGGTTCTACATGGCGCGGCTCGACGTACGGCAGAACAGCGCCGTCCACACCGCGGCGCTGACGGAGATCACCGGGCGGCTCGGACTCGCCGATTACGGCGGTATGACCGACGACGAAAAATTCGAATGGCTCATACGCGAGATCGAAAATCCCCGTCCGCTCGTCCCCGACTGGCTCCCGCTTTCGCCGGAGACGGAAGAGCTCCTCCTCACCTTCCGCATCATGAGAGAATGCCTCGAAGAGGTTAGCCCCGGCTGCATCGATACGTACGTCATAAGCATGACGCGGAGCGCGGCGAACATACTCGAAGTGCTGCTGTTCCTCAAGGAGGCCGGGCTCTACCGCTCGGACGGCGGCAGGGTGTCGAGCGCGATAAACATAGTCCCGCTGTTCGAGACGATAGACGACTTCCGCAGCGCCCCGGGCGTCATGCGGAGGCTGTTTTCGGAGCCCGTCTACAGGGAGCACGTGAGGGCGCGCGGGAATTACTCCGAAATAATGATCGGCTACTCGGACAGCGGGAAGGACGGCGGCATACTCTGCGCCGGGTGGGAGATTCACAAGGCCCAGCGCCTTCTGAAATCCATCGCAGACGAGTTCGGCGTCAGGAACAGGTTCTTCCACGGGCGCGGCGGGACGGTGAGCAGGGGAGGGGGGCCGACGAACCAGGCCATACTCGCGCGCCCCGTGGGCACTGTCGACGGCGCCATAAAAATAACCGAGCAGGGCGAGGTCATTTACAGTAACTACTCCCTCCCCGAGATCGCCGAGGATAACCTGGAGCTCGTTCTCTCGTCCGTCGTGCTGACGAGCCTGAACGCCGAGGACGTGAACCCCCTGTGGGAGGACGTCATGGACGAGATAACCGCCGAGGCGCGCGCCGCATGGCGCGGGCTCGTCTACGACGATCCGGATTTCTACACGTACTTCCTGCAATCGACCCCCATTTCGATGATCCAGCGGATGGGCATCGGCTCGCGTCCCGCGCGCCGCTCGCGCGCCAGGAGCATCGACGACCTCCGGGCGATTCCGTGGGTTTTCAGCTGGACGCAGAACCGCCATCTCATCACCGGCTTTTATTCCGTCGGCACGGCGCTCGAAAGATTCATCGACAGGTCGCCGAGGAAGAACCTCAAGATCCTCCGCGACATGTACGCGAACTGGCGTTTCTTCAGGTCGCACATCGACAATATACAGATGACGCTCAGCCGCGCCGACATGTGGATCGCACTCGAATACTCTTTCCTCGTCCGTCCGAAAGAGGTCGGCAGGAGGATTTTCGGGAGGATAAAGGACGAGTTCGACCTCACGGAGGAGACAATTCTCCGCATAGCGGGCGAGAAGCGTATTCTCGACAACAACCCGTTCCTCCAGAAGTCCATAGAGCTCAGGAACCCCTACATCGATTCCCTGAGCTACATACAGGTCGGGTTACTGCGGAGGCTGCTTAAGGGCGACTTCTCGCCGGGAGAAAAGGCGGCTCTCGTCGACAACCTCAAGCTCAGCATAAACGGCATATCCGCCGGCCTCAAGAACACCGGCTAGGCGGGCCACGCCCGCTGGATATCGAAGTGGCAGCATCCTTGCTATTCCCACCTGACTCACTTCAAGTGACTTTAGCAACTTCGGTGCTGCGATCGAAAACGATACCAGGTGTCCGACGTCGCGGCTCATAGCCGCGACTCCACCCTTTTGTCATTCCCGAGTGCTTGTATCGGGAATCCATGTCTTTTAGAGTAATTCCGGGTACAGATCGTCCCAGCCAGGGTTCTCCTTCTCGATGAGATCGATCTTCCATTGCCTGTTCCATTTTTTTATCGTTTTTTCTCTTTCGATAGCGGAATGAATGTCGTTCGTATGCTCGTAATGAACGAGGTTGTGGACTTTGTATGTTTTTGTGAACCCTTCGACGAGATCATTCTTGTGCTCGAATACCCTTCGCACCAGGTCGTTCGTTACGCCGATGTAGAGCGTGCCCTTCCTTTTGCTGGCCATGATGTAGACGAAGTAGTCGTGATTTGCCATAAACAACAATTTAGCCGGACCGAGTTTTAAGAAAAGAAAAAGCAAAAACTGGATTCCCGATACAAGCATTATGCTAAAGATGGTAAGTTGCGAGCGGTACTGGATGAACGTTTGCGAGATAAGGGAACGGCGTCCAATTCCTCACTTGCTCGGAATCGTTGGGAATGACAGATTATAAGGATGACGGAGGGACAGATGGGTGGTGTCGCGGCGGTGTCGCGATATCGGATTCATGCACGCGTGGCGTGCTGGATTGCAGGTCCAGAACGGGACCGTATAAACGCTTGCGCTTCAGGGCGTAGTCGTCCGGTTCTTGCGCACGCTCAGAACCGTTGGGAATGACAACAGTGGGTTAATGCTCTATGGAGCTATACCGGATAAACGTATGCGCTTCAAGGTTGGGGCGTCCGATTCCTGGCTCGCTCGAAATTGTCGGGAATGACAAACTGGTAGCGCATGCTGTATCCTACGCACTCCTCCCCATCACCCCGGACAGCGTCCTCAGCAGCGTCTCCGCGCTGAAGGGCTTCGGTAAGAACGCGTCGATGAGGTTATCCTCGACGCTTATGAGCTCGTGCTCCTTCTGGTATCCGCTGACGGAAATGATCTTCAGGTCGGGGAGCCTCTCCTTGAGCGCCTTTACCACCTGGGTCCCGTTCATGACGGGCATCATCATGTCCACTATCGCGGCGTCCACCTGCTTCCCCCCGCCGTCCACGATTTCTAGGGCCTTCCTCCCGTCCTCCGCCGTGAGGACGTCGTAGCCGAACTCCTCCAGCACGGAGCTCGTAATGTCGAGGATGGCCTTCTCGTCGTCCACCACGAGTACGGTCTCCCCTCTCCCGCCTATGGAATCCTGCTCGGGCCCGGCGTCCCCGGATTCCTCGCCCTCCGGCCCAATCGCGGGCAGGTAGACGTAAAACACGCTCCCCTTACCGGGCTCGCTCTCGACGTGTATGGCCCCGCCGTGCTCGTTCACTATCCCGTACGCCGTCGCAAGGCCGAGCCCGGTCCCCTTGTCGGGCTCCTTGGTCGTAAAGAACGGGTCGAATATCTTGTCGATCACCTGGGGCTCGATCCCGCACCCCGTGTCTTCTATCCTTACGAGGACGTAATCCCCCGGCGGGAGCCCGTGCATCCTGTCGTCCGGGCCGCCTTTTCTGCGCACGTTCTCCGCTGTCAGCGAAAGCCGCCCCCCCTCGGGCATGGCGTCCCTCGCATTCAGGCAGATGTTGAGCGCCACCTGGTGCATCTGCGTATAATTCCCCGATATATTCCACGGGTCCGCGGGAGCGCCCAACGATACCTCGATGTTCCTCGGGAACGTCTCGTGTATTATCGACGCGATATCGTCCAGGAGGTATTTCATTATGATGGTCCGCTTCTCGGAGTGTATGCCCCTGGCGAAAGAGAGCACCTGTCGTATGAGGTCGGCCCCGCGCCGCGCGTTCGCTTCCAGAATGTCCAGTGTTCTTTCGTTCGCCGCCTCGCTTTTCCCCGATTTAAGAAGGCCTATGGACATCAGTATCGGCTGGAGGATGTTGTTGAGGTCGTGCGCTATTCCCCCGGCGAGCATGCCTATGCTCTCGAGCCTCTGCGTTCGGAGGAGCAGCGCTTCCAGGCCCTTCTTTTCGGTTATGTCCGTGCCGACCCCGACGTAGCCGATTACCTCGCCGCCGTCGTTTTTTATCTCCGTGCTTACGACGTGCGCCGGGAACGTCGTCCCGTCTTTCCTCTTCGTAACCAGCTCGCCTTCCCAATGCCCGGTCGTCCTGAGACGCCTCATGATATCCCAAGCATTTTCGTCGTCAGGGCTGGGGAGGGATATTTCCCTTATATTTCGGCCGAGCACTTCGCCCTCCTTCCAGTGTATGAGCTCCTCGGCAAACTTGTTCCAGTATATTATCTCGCCGTCGAGGTTCGTCGCTATAACGGTATTCCTCACCTGGTCGAGGAGCGAGGCCTGAAAGCGTATCTTCTCCTCCGACAGCTTCCTCTCGGTTATGTCCGCGGCCGTGCCGACGTATCCGTCTATCCCGCCGTCGCCGCTGTTGAGCGGCTGGGCCTGCACCGTAACCCATACGACAGAGCCGTCGGTTTTTCTGTAACGGTACTCCGACTTGAATTCCTTTCCCGCCCTCGAAGTTTCCCTCCATAGACGCAGGACGCGTTCCCGGTCCTCGGGGTGAAGCCACGTCGGCCTGCTGCTGCCGTAGACCTCGGCCCTGCTCATGCCCGTAATCTCGCAGAAGCTCCGGTTGACGTATATGACCTTGCCCGCTGCGTCGGTCTGGAATATACCGAGCGGCGACACTTCGGTCAGGGTCTGATAGCGCTCTTCGGAATACTTGAGCGCCTCGACGTGCCGGGCGTTTAGCATGGCGGTTTCTATCTGGGTTTTGATGATTTCGAGGAGCTTCACCTCGTCTTCGAAAAATACGTTTTTGGTGAACGAATTTATGCCGATGCATCCTGTCGTCCTCGCTCCCATCCTGAGCGGCATCGAAACGTAGCTCTTTATCCCGGCCGCTCTGCCGGCGGGCCCTATGGCCGTGTCCTCGTCCGTGTCCGGTACGACCAGCGTCGAGTCCTCGATTATCGTTTTCCACGTAAGACCCCTCGGGTAGGGGATTCTCGATAACTTCTCGGCGAGCCAGTCCGGGTGCCCCCAGTAGGATTCCAGCACGGCATCGTCCCCGTCGACAAGGAATATCTGCACCATGTCGGCGTAGGCTATGTTCTCTCCCATCACGTTGACGGCGTTCTCCATGATCTCCTTCGGGTCGATGGAGCTGTAGACGCTCTGCGTCACGATGTTGATTATCTTCTCGTACTGTTCTTTCTTCGAGAGCTGCTCGACCTTGTCTTCGAGATCCCTCTCCGATTCGAGTATCGACTGTGTGTACCTGGCGTTGTTTATCGCTATCTCTATCTGCCCCGAGACAATTTCGAAGACCCTCAGCTCGCCGGACCCGAATGCGTACGTATCCTTCGAGTTTATATTTATCACGCCGACGGATTTCCCCTCGGACTTGAGCGGTATGGACAGATAGCTTCTCGTCCCGAGCTCCCTGCCCGCCGGCCCCATGACGGTGTCGTTTTCCGTGTCGGGGACGTAGATCATCTTCCCTTCCGTCATCGTCTTCCACGTAAACCCCTTCGGATACGGTATCCTCCTCACCCTGTCTATGAACCATTTGGGGTAGCCCCTGTGGGCCTTCATGACGGCCTCGTCGCCTTCCCTGAGATACAGGCATACGTTTTCCACGGTCTCCATGTTCCGCGAAAGCGCTTCGACGGCGTTTTCGATTATCTCGCCCAAGTCTATCGATTTGTGGACGGCCTGTGTCACGAGGTTAATCACCGCCTCGTGGCTGTTGAGCCTGGACAGGTCTTCGAGCGTCTTCTTGAGCCGCTCCTCGGTGAGGGTTTTTCCGGTTATGTCGAGAGCGGACACCAGGAAGACCGGGTCGCCGGCGAGTGTCGAGAGCTTCATCTCGACCTCGACGGGATAGTGCGAGCCGTCTTTTCTGTGATGAAACGTCGGGAACCGGACCGGGCCCTCGGGGTTCCCGGTCAGCCTCGAAAACAGCATGTCGATATATTCCGGGGAAAGCCCCCTTTTTATATCGGACACGGTGAACCCCTTCACCTCGTCCGGGCCGTAGCCCAGGTTTTCCAGGGCCGTATTGTTGGCGTAAAGGAGCATCCTGCTCCCGGCGTCGAATACGTAGACCTCGTTGACGAGGTCGTCGAAAAGACGGAAAACCTCCTCCCGCATGCGCGCCTTCGCCTCGGGGTGTATCCCCTGCTCGATATTCCCTGGCTTGCCGATAACGTATCTCCTTCCGTGCGCCGTGCGCGGCTTGTATCGACCGGGCCCCGGCGGCCGAATCGCCGGCCTGAATGCGCTACGCTCCGCGGCCGCGGCGAGGCAGTCCGGCGGCCTCGATCAACGATAATTATACGGCCGGTTCATTGAAATTTATAAATATACTTGTGCGGGATTTTGCAGGCGGGGGCCTGAAAAGTATGGCATAACCTGCCGTAACCATGTAATAACGGGGCCACCCCGGGCGGAGAGGCGCCGGCCTATCTCGAAAGGGCGACGGTTTTCCTGACGAGCTTCATCCTGTACATGTCCCTGTCGGCCATGTCGACGAGGTCCTCGGCAGTGCGCTTGCAGCCCGGCGTGTATTCGGCCAGCCCGTAGCTGAACTCGATACCGTAGGGCTTTTTGCTCCGGGCGTTTCGGGCCTCGACGACGGAGTGGATTCTCTTGAGAACCGCCCCGCTCCCATCGAGCGTCGTTTCGTGGAGTATTAAAAGGAGCTCGTCCCCGCCGAGCCTGCACATGACGTCCGATTCCCTCAGCACGCCGCTTATGAGCTTGACGATGGTGGTAATCACCCTGTCGCCTTCCTTGTGCCCGTAGCTGTCGTTGACCAGCTTGAGGTTGTCGAGGTCTATATAACAGGCGGTAAAGCTCCTTCCGTGGCGCTCGCAGAGCTTTATCTGCTTCCGGAGCGCCTCGAGCCCCGCCCTCCGGTTGAGAATCCCGGTCATCTGGTCGGTCATGGAATGTTTCCGGGCGGCCAGCTCGGCCAGCTTCCTGGCCGTGATGTCGGAATAGGTCAGAACGGCCCCCGCCGGCTCGCCGCCGCCGGGGAGACGGGTCACCGAAAGCTGGAGCCATCTCTTCTTGCTGCCGGTGTGGCTCGGAAGCTCGATGGTGAATTTACCCTTATGGCCCCTGACGAGGCTCTTGATGTTCCTGATCAAGGTCGAAATCTTCCCGCCGGAGGGGTTTTGCCTTCTCAGCCGCGCGAGGTAGTTGGTCCCTATGGGAGGCCTGTCGAGGACGCCCGCGGGCTGCCTGTCGGGGAAATTCTCCCAGGAGGCGTTGACGGCTACGATCCTGCCGGTTTTGTCGATGATGGCAATCTGCTCTTCGAACGAATCGAGCGCGGCCTGCGCCACGCCCTCGTGATCGTCTTCGGCAAATGGGTCTGCGTACGTTTTCTTCGCGGCCATGAACGTGCTCGTAATGTCCGAATCCTGTGTTTGAAGCTCCGCAATAAATATCATTTTCCCCCCGACCGGTCCCTCCGGAATAACAGAACTCCGCTCTCGCGTTCAGTACATATATACGTGTGTACCGCGATAAACGGATCAGGTTCAGGATTATTTTTACCGTCGGGGGCTTTTCAGCCTTTTTAGGGCTGACGCCGCATCATCCTCCGGAAAAGTCTATCCTAATTTGTGCGGATATTGAAGTAAACAAAGGTCGAATGCCTGTTTTCAGGCGGCTGCGGGCCGCCATCGGCGCGGGCTCAGGAGCCGCCCTGTTTTGTAGGCGGATCCTTGTCGAGGGCGGGGTCGTATCCGAGCTCGTCGAGGGCCTTCAATATGGTGCGGAGGCGACTCGGTTTCGAGCCGGGCATGTTCTCTTCGGTGGCGACCTCGAGCTCCCTGGCGTCGTACTCCCACCTCTTCAATATATCTATTTTCTGCTCGCGCGTGAGGCCTCCGGCCGAAAGCACGTCTTCAGGGGCGCTGAATACGGCCGAGGGGTTTAAGAGCGCTCTTTCGATATCTACCATGGTGAGTCCTCCTTTCCCCGATACTATGTTAATAACTATAGTTTATTATACCCCGATAACGAGATCCGCGCCTTCCAATTTACTCCGTAATATATTATTCTTCGGTTTAACGGGCCCCGCGCTTACCAAAAAAGGGCCGGTACGTGAGGTGAACGATGCAGGATTCATGCCGGGTGGTAAGACCGATTCTCGCTTTCTTAATTCTCGCCCCGCTGTTGTTCCTGGCCTCGGGCTGCGATTCCAATGGCGGCAGGGACGCCTTCGAGAGGCGCTGCCTCGACGCCGGCGGCGATGTCTGCGACCAGAGATACGCCCTTTGCATCGCCGCCAGCTGCGACCCCGACACCATAGACGGCGACACCATAGAATGCGGCCACTGCGACTCGGACGACGGGAGCTGCGGCTACTGCTACGTCCTCGAGGGCAAATCGTGCTCCTACAACGCCCCCTGCAGCGACGTCACGCCGGACGGCGACGTCGTGTATTCGACCTATTCGGAGGTGCTGAGCCGGGAGTACGGCCTCAGCGTGCTCACGTGTAACGAGCCCGGCGGCCTCGAGGCCGGGTGCATGGACGCCGAGTGCAGGCTCACGGGGGAAACCGTCGAGCTCACGGACGGCCTCGGCGTTACGCAGAACGTGCCGACGGCCATTTGCAGGTGCAGGCTCTTCAGCGGCGACCAGCAATCGACGCTCGGCGGGAAGTGCAGCGCGGCCAACTGCTCTTCGATATGGTCGACGGCCGGCGACCACGGCGGGGCGGCGCTCAGCTTCGTTCCGCAGTGCTCTCAATAGCGGTTAGACGCGAAAAAGGGAATATTAAGCCAGGGCGCTCCGCCCTCAGCCCGGGACGACCAGCAGCGTAAGGAAATAACCCACGGCTGCGCTGGCCGCGCCGATGGCTATCCCCCTTATGATTTCTCCAGCCGGAACTTTCAGCCCGGCGAGCGAAAATATCATCCCGGCCCACACGAGCGCCGCGAAGATGGTGAACTGCGGCGACTTGTAGAATATCGACGTGAACACGACGAGCATAAGGGCCCTCGCGATGTGAAGGTTCGAGCCCCGGACGAGCCTCGCCAGGACTATCAGCACCGGGAGGGCTATCGCCACCTGGGAGAGGAACGCGGGGTAGGGGCCTATCGCCGCCCTCGCCGCGACGAGGAAATAGAACGGGAGCCCGCCGAGGGCGACGAGGTCCCTCGCGACTTCGTATTTAACGTCCCGTGTTCGCTGCCGTGCGTCGGTCATGTTTCGGCCCTCCTTACGCTTAATAATACTAAACCCCGCCGCCCCCTGCGGCGACAATTATATACGGGCTTCCGGGTCGATCCGTCCGCCGCGCGCCGGGGGGTTGATACGCGTCTCCCGACGGGATAGGGTTATAGAGACACTCTCTCCGTGAAGGGAGGGCCGGAAGGGCCGCCCGCCCGTTCGGAACACACTTAAGGAGGTACGGGAATTGAACAGTTTCGATCTTTTAAAGGACGTGGAATTCAAAGAGGAGCATGCCCTCGCGGAAACAATACTCGCCGACAGGGATACGCGGCTGATAAGGTTCAGCCTGCTGCCGGGCCAGAGCATAAAGGAGCACAGCGCGCCGTCGTCGCCCGTGTACATAATCATCCTCGAAGGCACGGGGCTCTTCACCGACGGCGAGGACAACGTAAAGGAGTTCGGGGTCAATTCGTGCGTTAAATACGAGCAGGGCGAGAAGCACTCGGTCAGCGCTCAGGACGAAAAGCTCGTCTTCATCGCGCTCCTGAGAGGCTCGCCGAGGGATTGATCCCGTACAGGGAGTAGCACTAATATTAAGCCTTGCTTCCGTGTTTCCGTTTCATTAAATTCAAATGCAAAATCGACAGGGGGTGATACATGGCAAGAGTACGGTACATAGAGGAAGGGGCCTCGGATAGTCCCGTGGTGAAAGAGGCGTTCGAGCGCATGAGGCAGAAGAGGGGGAAGGTTACGAACATCTACAAGGCGCTTGCGCACAAGCCGCCCATACTCGCCGCGATAGGGCCGTTCGTCGCGGCCGTTCAGGCCCCGGACGAGGTGGACGCGAAGCTCAAGGAGAAGATAATCCTCCGCGTCTCGAAGCTGAACCGCTCGGCGTATTGCTGCCACGCGCACGAGCAGATAAGCGCGAAAATGGGCTTTACGCCCGGGGAGATAGCCGATATGGACGCCCCGGCCGATGCGGACATCGGGCCCGGCGAGAAGGCCGCGCTCAGATACGCCGAGGCCCTCACGCTCCACCCGGGGGATATCCCCGAGGACGTCTTCTCCGGGCTCAGGGAACATTTCAGCGACTCGCAGATCGTCGAGATCACGATGGTCGCCGCGCTTTACAACATGGTGAACAGGTTCAACGAGGCGCTCAAGCTCGATCCCGAGGAGTATTGAGGGGGATAGGGAGCAGGGGCTTACCCGGAGGTAAATAGGGCTTGTCCGCCCGGCACGTTGTTCGGCATGGCGGCGAAGCGGAGGGCTCGATTCCGTATGCCGTTTTTACCCTGCTATCTCGAACAACGATTCCGGGCGTGTGAGGAATTTCCCCGCTTCTGTCATTCCCAACGATTCCGAGCAAGTGAGGAATCGGACGCCCTAACCTTGAAGCGGAAGCGTTTATCCGGTACTGCTCGATAGAGGGTTAACCCACTGGTTGTCATTCCCGAATGCCTGTATCGGGAATCCATGTCTTTTAGAGTAATTCCGAATACAGATCGTCCCAGCCAGGGTTCTCCTTCTCGATGAGATCGATCTTCCATTGCCTGTTCCATTTTTTTATCGTTTTTTCTCTTTCAATAGCCGAGTGAATATCGTTTGTATGCTCGAAATGAACGAGGTTGTGGACTTTGTATTTTTTTGTGAACCCTTCGACGAGATCATTCTTGTGCTCGAATACCCTTCGCACCAAGTCGTTCGTTATGCCGATGTAGAGCGTGCCCTTCCTTTTGCTGGCCATGATGTAGACGAAGTAATCGTGATCTGCCATAAACAATAATCTAGCCGGGTTGAGCTTTAAGGAAGGAAAAAAACAAAAACTGGATTCCCGATACAAGCATTCGGGAATGACAGAAATGGAGTGGTATTCCCCGCTCGCTCGAAATCCTTGCAGGAATGACACACGTAGTGTGTTTTTCGACGTAGCACCTTGGTCGCCAAAAACCACTGGAAGCGTGTCAGGTGATAATCGCAACGACGCCCCTACTTCGATATCCCTCGGGCGTGGCCCGCCTAGTTCTTTATCTTGTGCCCCGTCCGGAATATCCACCAGACCAGGACTATACACACCGTCAGGAAGACGAGGGTCATTCCGAGGCTTATGCGAACGTCCACGTCAGAAACCCCGTAGAAGCTCCACCTGAACCCGCTTATCAGGTAAACGACGGGGTTAAAGAGCGTCACCTTCTGCCAGAAGGGCGGCAGCATGTGGATCGAATAGAAGCTCCCCCCGAGGAACGTGAGCGGGGTGACGATCATCAGCGGCACGACCTGGAGCTTCTCGAAACCGTCGGCCCATATGCCGATTATGAACCCGAACATGCTGAACGTGACGGCCGTCAACATAAGGAACCCGACCATCCAGAGCGGGTGTTGTATATTGTACGGGACGAAGACGCGCGCCGTCACCAGTATGAGCGCCCCGAGTATGACGGACTTGGACGCCGCTGCGCCGACGTACCCCAGTATAGCCTCCATGCTCGACACCGGGGCCGACAGCAGCTCGTAAATCGTTCCCGCGAACCTCGGCATGTATATCCCGTACGAGGCGTTCGATATGCTCTCGCTCATGAGCGTCAGCATAACGAGCCCCGGCACGATGAATGCCCCGTACGTGACGCCGCCTATATCGCCTATGCGCGAGCCTATCGCGGTCCCGAAGACGACGAAGTAAAGCGACGTCGAGATTATCGGCGAGGCGATGCTCTGGAACAGCGTCCGCCACATGCGCGCCATCTCGAATTTGTATATTGCCATCACGGCATAGAAGTTCAATTCCCGTTCCTCACGAGGTTGACGAATATCTCTTCGAGCGAGCTCTCGCTCGAATTTACGTCGCTGAAATCCACCCCCCTCTCGTCGAGCCGCTTAAGGAGCCCGGCTATGCCCGTCTCCCCGGCGTTGGCGTCGAAGTCGAATACGAGCGTCATCCCGTCCGGGGTGAGCTCGAGCTTGAACTCCGAAAACCCCTCCGGTATCCGGGATATCGGGTTTCTGAGCGTGAGCTTGAGCTGCCTTCGCCCGAGCTTCCGCTTGAGCGTGTGCTTGTCCTCGACGAGTATGATCTCACCGTGGTTTATTATCCCGATGCGGTCGGCGATCTGCTCGGCCTCCTCGATGTAATGGGTAGTCAGGATTATCGTGACTCCGCTTTCCCTGAGCCCCCTCACCATGTTCCACATGTCGCGCCTGAGCTCGACGTCCACCCCGGCCGTGGGCTCGTCGAGGAATAGTATCCGGGGCTCGTGTGCGAGCGCCTTGGCGATGAGAACGCGCCGCTTCATGCCGCCCGACAGGGTGATTATCTTCGTGTCCTTCCTGTCCCAAAGCGAAAGGTCCCGGAGAACCTTCTCGATGTAGGCGTCGTCGGGCGGCTTACCGAACAGCCCCCGGCTGAAGCTCATCGTCGCCCCCACGGACTCGAAGACGTCCGTCGTCAGCTCCTGCGGCACGAGGCCGATGATGGAGCGGGTCTTCCTGTATTCGGTGATGATGTCGTGCCCGTCGGCGAGCACTATCCCCGAGCCCGGGTTCACTATACCGCATATGATGCTGATGAGGGTCGTCTTCCCCGCCCCGTTCGGGCCGAGGAGCGCGAATATCTCCCCGCGCCTTATGTCGAGGCTGACGTTCTTGAGCGCATGCTGCCCCGATGCGTATGTCTTGCTCAGGTTTTTTACGGATATGATTGCGTCCATCTGGTTCCCGGAAAGCCGAATATTGTATCCTGAAATGCGCGTTTATCATATGCGCGGCGAAGTATCAAAGGAATTAGATGCACGCACGCCGCTACGGGCTTCGCGGCGATATACCCGCGCCGGTAATCGGCGGTACTGTCCCCGAAGGCATAGCGGGTCTTTATGAGTCGATAAAAGGGGAGGGCAGGCCACGGCCCGCTCTCCCCCTCTGTCATGTCGTGGAAGCCCCCGGGGACGGTCTCCTTTCGGCTCACGCGCCCGGGGCTAATCGTAGCCGATCAGTCTTCTTCCTTCGACAGAATGTTGAGATGATGGTCCATCTTTATGTCGTACTTCTCGCCGTCGAAGCAAAGGGCTTCCGTTTTATAGATGCCCGGCATCAGGCCGCGCGGCTCGTCTTCGTCCACGACGTATACGCCGCTGACGGACTCGACTTCTATGTCGTCCGTAACCGTGCATCCCTGCGCCTTGAGAGCGCCGTAAATCGCAGCCTCCTCCGTCGGTGTCGCATCCCTGTCGGCGTATGAATTATCCGCCGCGAACAGGAATCCCATGGCGAGAGCCGTTATTCCGAATACTATTCCCTTCTTCATGTCATTCACCTCCAGGTATTGGTTGAGCGTGGGCGCGCTGCTGCGCCCGTTTTCAGTCCCGTCCCTTGCGGGCGGGATTAAGTAGAATGGGGCAAGAGCCGTGCCAGTTCACGGTGTATCTAATAATGAGAGGGGGTTACGAAGGGCAGTGCTTGCCATTCAGCGGCAAGACGAAGCCGGGGCGTAGGATGCCGAACAGTATAAACTGTCCATATAAATACACGGCCGCGCCCGGGGGCTCGTTCGGGCGCGCCGGAGATATTTCAACAGCCGGAGACCGGATTCAGCCGTTTTCGAGGGCGTAAATCTTGTACTCGACCTTGCCCGGGACGATGCGCCCTTCGCCGGCCGAGACGACGCCGTTAAGCCAGGCGTACCGGGGGTCGCCGGTCTCGAACCGGGGCTGTATCATGAAATACGCCTCGCCGAATTCCATCGCCCTCCCTGCCGCCCGCGCCTTTCTGATTTGGTCGTTCATGTCGAGAACGCCAGCGTACTGGAGGTATATGAAAGCGCCGTCGTCTGTTTCGAGAACGAGCCGTACGTCGAGGCGCCATACGCCGTTTTCGTCGGTGAGTATGTAATCGCCGCCGCCGGGAAGAACCTTACCCGTGAGACGGGGGCCGTGGAACGTCCCTCCGGCCGCGCCGGCGACTAGCCGCGTGCCGAACGGGCCGGGGCCGACGGGGGCGGGGCCCTTGCCGCCGAGCTCTACGTTAAGCGTTACGAGATATTCGAGTTTCATCCGTGCCTCCCGGGGCCGCGCGCTAATCGCGCCCCCCCGTCGATATTATCACCATTATCGCCGTTCGCCGAGCCGTCTGTCAAAGCCGCGCTCCGCCCCGGCTACCTGATCGCGAGCCACTGGATGCTGGCTTCGGAGCGCCTCGCTTCGTTGAGATGCTTCTTGTTGGCCGTCATGACGTCGCTCCGGGTGAGTATCGCGACGACCCTGCCGGGGCTGGAGCGTATCACGACGGGGAGCCTGCCTATGTCGTTCTCGGACATTACGTCCATGGCGTCGCGGAGCGTATCGTCCTCGTATATCGTCACGGGCGGGCGTGTAACCAGCTCGGACAGCCGGGCCGTCTCCGGCAGGCTGCTGCTGAAGACGGCCTTTCTGGTAAGCATGCCCTTGAGCTCGCCGTTTTCGTCGAGGACAGGGTAGCCCTGGTGCCCGCTGCCGTCCAGCCCGGAATTCAGCCACGATTTTATTTCGCGGAGCGTCCGCCCCGTTTCGAGCGAGCTCACCTTGTACGACGCGCATTCCCTTACGAGTATGCCCGCCAGCGCGTCGATGCCGTACTCCGCCGGGACTTTTATCCCCCGGCGCTCTATCTTCTCGGTCATTATCGAGTACCGCATCATGAGGGCCGATACCAGGTACGCCGCGCCGCAGCCGCCGAGAAGGGGCAGTATGCTGTTGGGCTCGAGCGTCGTCTCGAACGCGAACACGACCGAGGTGAGAAAAGCCCTCGACGCCCCCGTGAACATCGCCGCCATTCCGACGAGCGCGGCGGTGTTGGGGTCTATTCCGGCCGCCGGGAGGAGAATAACAGCCCCCGCCCCGAGCACCGCCCCGAGGCCGCCGCCTATCGTGAAGAGCGGCGCGAGCGTCCCGCCCGACGTTCCGCTCGACAGCGCTATGGACCACGATACGAATTTCAGTATGAACAGGACAGCGAGCGTTTTCCCCGCTATCCCGCCCGACAGGATGTCGTCGATTATGTTATATCCGACCCCGAGCGTATCCGGGGCGAAGTATCCGACCACTCCGACGGCGACCGCCCCTATGGCCGGCCACCACATCCAGTGCACGGGGATCCTGGCGAACAGGTCCTCGAGGCCGTACACGGCCCTGGTCACGTATACCGCCGCCAGGCCCGTCAGGGCGCCCAGGGCGACGTATACGCCGATTGCCGCCGCGCCGGGAGCGACTATGTGGGGCATCGCGAAGATCGGGTCCGCCCCGAGAAAGGCTATTCTCACGACGGTTGCGGCGACGCTGGCCATGGCGACGGGGATGAGCGAGCGCGCCTTGAATTCGAAGAGCAAAAGCTCCACCGCCAGCAGCACGGCGGCCACGGGGCTCCCGAACGTCCCGGCCATGCCCGCGGCGGCTCCCGCAGCGAGCAGCGTTTTCCGCTCGTCGTTGGTCGTGTGGAGGAGCTGCCCGAGGAGCGAGCCGAACGCCCCGCCGGTCGCTATGATCGGCCCTTCGGCGCCGAACGGCCCGCCCGTGCCTATGGCTATCGCCGACGACACGGGCTTCAAAAACGTGAGGCGCGGCTGTATGCGGCTCCTGTTAGTGAGCACCTGCTCCATGGCCTCGGGTATGCCGTGCCCGCGTATCGCCTGTGATCCGTACCTGGCCATTATGCCGACGATAACCGCGCCCGCGACCGGGACAATGATCACGAAAATACCGAGGTGGTTGCCGGCGGGGGATACGAATTCCGTCGAGAGCCTGCCGTAAAAGGCGATGTTGGTTATGAAGCCTATGAGCGCGGTGAGGGCCTGTGCGACGAGTCCGCCGACGAAGCCGAGCACTATGGAATATACTGTTATCCTGACGGTGCCGCTGTCGATAACGGAGCCCCCGCGCGGCGCTTTATGGCCGGCGGTCGGGTCCTCGAGGGACGGCGCTACCGGGATCGGTGAATGCGATGGTTCTGAAGGTATATCTTCCGCCATAGTCGTTATCGATCATAACGGGAAGAGGCCCCTACAGCGGGCCGGCGTCCCGTTCTATAATCCCCTCCTGCCCCATAAATCTAAAAGATTATTCGAGATTATCAAACCCTCGTGCCTGCGGACCGGGCCCGTACCCCGGGCTGTCCGCCCGGAGACGCCGGGGAAAGATGAGCGGGAAGTAATGAAAACGGGTCAATCGGCGGCGTCTGCCGGCCCGACTTTCACCTTCGACAGTATGTTGAAATCGGCGTCGAGCTCGACGTCGTAATTTCCGTCCTCGCACACGACGCCGTCCGCCTCGAAGACCCCCTCGCCGCCGATCTCGACTTCTTCCGAGAGGGCGCATCCCTCTCCTCCGAGGGCCTCGGCCACGGAGGCCGTCTCGGCCGCGGTTACGTCCCTGTCGGCGGCGGGCGCGGGGGCGGCCGCGAATAAGAGGGCCGTCAGAGCGAGCGTCGATATAACGTATCTCATGTCGTCACCTCCTTGTTACAAGATTACTCTATCTTACTACAAGATTACTCCATGGCCGGGCCCGGGCCTAACCCTTTTCGGAATGAAGCGCTTGCGGGGAGCCGGCGTAACGTATGGAGAGGGGGGCGCCGAGGCCAGGAAACAGGGAGTGGGCGGGGAGCCCGGAAATAAAAAAGGGCCGGATAACCGGCCCTCGCCCTATGCATGATTTAAAACCGCACGCCCGGAACGGGCGTCCGGTCAGTCCTTTTCCTTCTTTATCACGTTCAGCTGCATGTCGAGATCGATGTCGTACTTGCCGTCTTCGCATATAACGTCTTCGACCTCGTATACGTTATTGTCGTCCACGTCCACTTCCTTGAACGACGTGCACCCCATCGCATTCAGCGCCTCGGTTACCTTCGCCGTCTCCTCGGGCGTGGCGTCCCTGTCGGCGTAAGACGTCCCGGCCGCCGCGAAGAATGCGACCGCGAACGCTATGACGAATAATGATACGAAGTGTCTCATATCGTGAGCCCCCTGTCTTGATGTGGCGTTCAGCCCGGTATAAGACTACCGTACGCGGGGGCCGGAACCTAATGATTTTTGCGGACCGTGCACGGCCGCGCGTGCGTGGGCCCGGCACGGCAACGCCGGTGTTATAGCCGTCCGCCTACGGATAAAGCCCCCTGAGCTTCTTCGCCCGGGCGACGCGGTCGATGCCGAGCATGAGCGCCGCGAGCCGCATGGGGATTTTTTCCTTCTCCGCGAAATCCGCCACCTTGATAAAGGTGGACTTCATGCGCTTCTTGAGCTCGTCGTGTACGACTTCCCTCGACCAGTAATATTCCTGGAGCCCCTGCACCCATTCGAAGTAAGAGACGATGAGCCCGCCCGAATTGGCCAGGATGTCCGGCACGACGAGTATGCCCCGCTCGCGGAGTATGTCGTCCCCCTCGGCCGTCGTCGGGTTGTTGGCGGCCTCGACGACCATTTTGCACTTCAGCTTCTGCGCGTTGTCCTTGTGTATCACGCGCCCGAGCGCGGCGGGAATCAGGACGTCGCATTCGAGCGCGAGGAGCTCTTCGTTCGTTATTTTGTCGCCCCCGCCGTGGTCGGTGACGAATCCCTTCCGCCTGACTATCTCGACGAGCTCTTCCACGGGGAGGCCGTCCGGGTTGTATATCCCGCCGCGGACGTCGCTCACGGCGACGACCTTTATCCCGAGGTCCCTCAGCTTGAGGGCGGTGTACGTGCCGACGTTCCCGAACCCCTGTATGACGACCTTCACGTCGGCGGTGCGCTTGCCGAATCTTTCGAGCGTGTCCTCCGCCACGTACGCTACCCCAAACCCCGTCGCCTCTTCACGCCCGAGCGAGCCGCCTATGAGAACGGGCTTGCCGGTGACGATCGAGGGCACGGTAAACCCCTTCGACATGCTGTACGTGTCCATTATCCACGCCATCACCTGCGGGTTCGTTCCGAGGTCGGGCGCGGGGATGTCTTCGTTCGGGCCGATTATCGGCAATATCTCGGCCGTGTACCTCCGCGTCAGCCTTTCGAGCTCGCCTTCCGAGAGTTTTCCCGGATCGACGGCGATCCCCCCCTTCGCCCCGCCGAACGGGAGCTCGGCGAGCCCGCACTTCCACGTCATCGTCATCGCCAGCGCGGCGACCTCGCCCATGTCCACTTCGGGATGGTAGCGGATTCCGCCCTTGTACGGCCCCAGGGCCTGGTTGTGCTGAACCCTGTACCCGCTGAACACCTTCTGCGTGCCGTCGTCCATCCTGACGGGGCAGCTTACGACCAGTGTCCGCTGGGGAAGCTCGAATCTCTCTTCGAGGCCGTCGTCGGTCGCAAGGCGCTCGCCCGCCCTCCTGAACTGCATGACGGCCTCGCTGTAGGCAGGTGAATCGAAAAGCTCGTACATAAATTCCTCCGTTGGCGGACACATGCGGGGCCTCCGGGGAGGCCCCTCGGTCCGCGTTTACGAGAATTATATATAAGATTACGGGCAAGGCGATAGAGCCTTCCCGTCCACGCCGTCTTCGGGAAGGTGCGTGTCCTCACTACCGGCCGTGTGTTCCAGGCTTTAGTTCGCCACTGATATGTCGAGCATGGGCCGCGGGGTGTCGGGGCCGACCGGCGGCGGTATCGGAAAGACAACTTCCGGCTGCTTGCCGGTGAGCGAGCGGATATCGCCCCCTTCCGTGGAATAGGGCGCTATGCTCAGCATAAACCCCGTCCACGCGGCCACGAGCGCCGCGATCACTATGTAACCGAGATATGTCGAGGAGTCTTCTCTGTAAACTATACCAGTTTCAGTTTCTGTTACAGCTTTCACTGAAACCTCCCTACATGGCTAGTTTTTACATTGATTTTTATAGCAAAAGTGGTGCCGGATGGATTATCGAATGATAAAAGCAACTATCTGCAAAAAGGAATTTTCACTTGCTGTCCGAAATCCACACACCGCACACCGGACCGCGTCCGGCGGCTTGGCTCATAGCCGCGACTCCATCCCTTCTGTCATTCCCAACGATTCCTCACTCGCTCGGAATCCTCGGGAATGACAGGCCCGGATCAATTATGGGTCCGCATCCGCCCCTCTAATTCGCCGGGCCGGGCCGTATCAACTCGCCTCTGCCGCCGTGTCCTCCGCGCCCTTTCCGAGCCACGAGTATATCGCCGGGAGGACGAGCAGCGTCAGCATCGTGGAAGTGATTATCCCCCCGATGACGACGGTGGCGAGCGGCCTCTGCACCTCGGCCCCTGCCCCCGTCGAAAGCGCCATCGGCAGGAACCCTACTGCGGCGACGAGGGCCGTCATCATCACGGGCCGGAGCCTGATGCCCGCGCCCTCGCGAGCGGCGTCGGATGCGCTCCGGCCGTCCTTCCTGAGCTGGATGATATACGACATCAGGACGACGCCGTTAAGCACCGCAATACCGAAGAGCGCAATGAACCCGACCCCCGCCGATATGCTGAACGGCATTCCGCGGAGGAACAGCGCCAATACGCCGCCCGTCGCGGCGAGGGGGACGTTCAGGTATATGAGAAGCGCGGGCCTCGCCGCGCCGAACGCGGTGTACAGCAGCACGAATATGAGGAAGAGAGCTATCGGCACCGCTATCGCCAGCGTCGAGCTTGCGCGCTCGAGGTTCTCGAACTGTCCTCCCCACTCGATCCAGTAACCCGCCGGCAGCTCCACGTCCCTCGCCACCTCGGCCTTCGCGTCCTCGACGAACCCGGCGAGGTCGCGCCCGCGTACGTTCGTCTCGACCGACAGCCTCCGGTGCACGCTCTCGCGGCTTATCTGCGCCGGGCCTTCCTCGATGCGGACGTCCGCGAGCTGCGAAAGCGGGATCAGCTTCCCGTCGGGCGACGCGATGCGTATGTCCTTAATGCGCTCGACGTCGGCCCTGTCCCGGGGGGCGATGCGCGCCTGCATCGCGAAGCGCCTCTGCCCTTCGAGAACCTGCCCGGCCTCCTTCCCGCCTATCGACTCGACGGCGTCCATAACCTGCCCGGCGTTTATGCCGTAGCGGGCGATGGCGCTGCGGTCCACGATCACCCGAAGATACGGAAGCCCCGCGACCTGCTCTGCCTTCGTGTCGGCCGCCCCGGTGACGCGCGACACCACGCGCACCACCTCGTCGCCGAGATCTTTCAGGCTCTGGAGATCGTCGCCGTAGATATTTATCGCGACGTCGGACCTCACGCCTGCTATAAGCTCCTGCACCCTGAGCTCTATGGGCTGGGAATAGCTGAACGACGTCCCAGGCACCGACTTTTCGAGCTCCTCGTTCATCTTCTCCACGAGCCCGGCCTTGGTGTCCGCCGTCTTCCATTCCTCTTCCGGCTTCAGGATGACGTATATGTCGCTCGTCTCGACCCCCATCGGGTCGGTAGCGATCTCGGGCCGCCCCGTCCGTGAAATCACCGTCTTCACCTCGGGGAATTTCCCGAGCACCTTCTCTATCATCGTCGTGTTGCGGACCGACTCTTCTAACGAGACGCTCGGGAGGCGCCACGCCTGGAGCGCGATCGAGCCCTCGTCGAGCCTCGGTATGAACTCGGCACCCATGAACGGCACGAGTAAAAGGCTCGCGGCGAACACTCCTCCGGCGATCGCCGCGGTCCTCTTCGGGCGCTTTATCGTCCTGTCGAGAAGGGGGAGGTAGACCCTCTTCAGCTTCCTTATGAGGAACGTCTCGTGGTCGCCCTTTCCCCTTTTGAGGAAGAACGACGCGAGGACGGGCATGAGGGTGAACGACAGCACGAGCGAGCCGAGGAGGGCGAGGATTACGGTCAGCGCCATGGGCCTGAACATCTTCCCCTCGACGCCGCCGAGCGAGAGTATCGGGATGTAGACGATGATGATTATGCCGATGGCGAACATGATAGGCCGGAGGACCTCCTTCCCCGCGGCGAGTATCGTCTCCTTTATCCCCTCCGGTTTCGCCGGAGCGCCGCCGGGCGGCCCGTCGCCTGACAGCTTCCTGACGATGTTCTCTATCATCACGACGGAGCCGTCCACGATGAGCCCGAAGTCTATCGCGCCGAGGCTCATGAGGTTGGCCGATATGCCGAAGTAGCTCATCCCCGTGAACGCTATGAGCATCGAAAGCGGTATGGCCGAGGCGACTATCAGCCCCGCACGGAGATTCCCCAGCAGTATGAAGAGGACCGCGATCACCAGCACCGCCCCTTCGGTCAGGTTTGTGGCGACCGTCCTTATCGTCTTCCTGACGAGGTCGGTTCTATCGTAGTAGGTATCTATCTCGACCCCGGGCGGGAGGGACGCCCTTATCTCCTCCACCTTGTCCTTCACGCGGTTGACGACCGCCCGCGAGTTCTCGCCTATGAGCATCATCACTACGCCTGTCACGATCTCGCCGCGCCCGTCCCTCGTAACGGCGCCCTGCCTCACCATCGGTGCGAACCTCACGTCGGCGACGTCCCTGACGTAAACGGGCGTCCCCTCGCTCCCGGCGGCGAGGACAATGTTCTCTATGTCGACCAGGCTCGTTATAAGCCCCTCGCCGCGGACGAGGTACTGCTCCTGGCTCCGCTCGATGTAGGCCCCGCCCGCGTTACGGTTGTTCTCTTCGAGGGCGTCGAAGACGTCGTTAATCGAGAGGCCGTACGACACCAGCTTTCCGGGATGGATTTGAATCTCGTACGTCTTGAGCTCGCCGCCGTAGGTGTTTACCTCGACGACACCGGGGACCGATTTCAATTTAAACGCGATGTCCCATTCCAATATCGATCGAAGGTCCATCAGCGAGTACCCCTCGCCCTTCACCTCGAACTGGTATATCTCCCCGAGCCCCGTCGAGATGGGCCCTATCTCGGGGGTCCCGAGCCCCTCGGGTATCGACTCGCGGGCCGCGGCCAGCCGCTCGAATACGAGCTGCCGGGCGAAGTAGATGTCTACCTCTTCTTCGAACGTCACGGTCACGGAGGACAGGCCGAACCTCGAGACCGACCTTATGCTCTCGATGCCCGGGAGCCCGGACACGGCCGTCTCGACCGGGAAGGTTATGAGCTGCTCGACTTCCACCGGGCCCAGCCCGGGAGAATTGGTTAAAACCTGAACCTGGTTCGGCGTCACGTCCGGGACGGCGTCCACGGGGAGCCTCAGCATCGATATCACCCCGCCCACGACGAGGAGGAGCGTGATCACGATTATCAAAAACCTGTTTCCAAGCGAAAATTCGAGAATTCTGTTAAGCATCGGCGCCCTCAGTCAGTGTGCGTGCCCTTCGCCCATCTCGTCCCTCAGCATGAGCGATTTCAGGTAGAATCCGCCTTCGGTCACGACCTCGTCGCCCTGGGATACGCCCGACGACACCTCGACGTATCCGCCCGCCTCGCGCCCTGTCGTGATCTCTCTCGCCCGGAAAACCCCCTCGCCCTCGCGGACGAAGACGGCGGGTTTCCCGCGCACCTGCTGCACGGCCGACGCGGGCACGGTGAGCGCGTCTCCGCCCTCGGCCGGGGTGGATATCAGCGCCGAGGCGAACATGCCGGGCTTGAGCCGCCCGTCCGGGTTTTCTATCTCGACGCGGGCCCTTGCCGTCCTCGTCGATTCGTCGAGGACGTCGCTCAAGTACGTCACCTCGCCCGTGAACTTCTCGCCGGGGTAGGCGTCCACAGCGACGTCCACTGTCTTGTTTTTACCAACGTGGCGGAGGTCCTTCTCGTAGACGTCGAGCTGTATCCACAGGTGCGTGAGATCGACGATAGTGTAGGCGTTATTCTCGGGCGTTATGAGCTCGCCGAGGACTGTGTGCTGCTCGATTATCGTCCCGTCGAAGGGGGCCGTCAGAGGGAATATCGACGCCTGGTACCTGCGCCCGGTCCACGATATTTCCTTAACGTCCGCGTCCGAAAGCCCGAGGAGCCTTAACGTTTCGGCCGAGGCGTTGAGAGCCGCCTCCGCCCGGAGGAATTCCCCCCTCGCGTCGAGGTATTCCTTCTCGGAGGATATCTGCCTTCCGTAAAGCCTCTCCTCGCGCTTGAAGTTGGCGCGCGCGACTTCGAGGTCGGCCCCGGCCTTGAGATACTCCGCCTTCGCCTGCCCCAATTCTATACTGTCGAGCTCGGCCAGCACCTCGCCTTTCGTCACCCTGTCGCCGAGAAGGGCGTTAACCGACGACACCCTTCCCGGTATGCGCGGGCTCACGTGCGCGATGCGGGTGTTGTCGGGCTCTATGACGGCCGTGGTTCTTATCTCTCCGCCGATCGCCCTTATCTCGACGGCGGCGGTTTCGAGGCTTATCGTTTCTAGGGCCTCGGGCGTGAGCTCGAGGCGACCTTCTTCGTGCGCCTGGCGGTTTCCCTGCGGCTCTTCCGGGGGCGCTTCGCCCTGTCCGCATCCCGGCGCGAAGAACGCCGCGAGCACTATCGCAAGTAATATCGGGGTCATTGCTGCGTATTTTTTCATTTCGAGTCTCCTTCCCTGTCGGTGGGGATTTCAGGCCATGCCCGCATTTCGTTAAGCGGCCTTCCCGTAAGCCTCTCGACGTCGGCAAGCGCGCGGTGATAGGCGCCGAGCGCGTTCACGTATTCGAGCTTCGTATCGAAAACGGTCCTCTGCGCGTCGAGGACGTCCAGGAGCGAGAACTTCCCCTCCCTGTACCCCTCGAATATGGACGAGTACGCCTCCTCCGCGCGGGGTACGACGTCCTGCCCGAGTAAGGACGCGGCCTCGTATGAAGACCGGAGCTCCGCATACGCGGCGGCGAGTGATGCCCCCGCGTTTACCTCGGCCTCGCGCCTTTCGTGCTCGCCCTTCGATATAAGCCTTCGGGCCTCGGCGATCGCGCCCTGGTTCCTGTCGAATATGGGTAACGGTATGGACAGCCCGACGACGAATGCGTTGTCGTCGTTCTCGCCTATCCGCCTGTAGCCGCCGCTCACGACGGGCTCCGGTATGGCGCGCGCCTTTTCGAGGCCGAGGACGGCCTCCCGCTTTTCCATCTCTGCTGCCCACCTCGCGACGTCGGGGTTCATGTCGATATAAGCGGCGAGGTCCTCGTACGGCGGCACGGGCAGGAGCGTGTCGAGGCTCCCCTCGGCCTTGCCGAAGTCCGCCTTCGTGCTCCCCCACTTCGCCGCCAGGGCCTTTCTCGCGGCCTCCACCTCGCGCCTCGCGCGTCCGAGGCTTATCTCCGTCCGGGAATAGGCGACCCGCGTGCGCTTCGCCTGTATGGGCGAAATCCCGCCGGCGTCCGCCTGCTCGGCCACCGTGTCGTAGACGCGCTTCGAAAGCCCCGTCAGCTCCTCCATTATCCCGAGCCGCCTTTCGGCCGCCACGAGGTCGGCGAAGGCCTTGGCCGTGTCCGTAAGCACGTCGAGGCGCGCGGCCTCGTAGTCCCACCCGGCGAGCCCGGCGTCGAGCCCCGCCACTTTCCTCTGTTTCGATATCCGCCCGCTCAAGGGCACTAGCTGGCTAAGGAGTATCGTGGTTTCCACGCCCCTGAAACCCTCGACCGACCCCGTCCCGCCGAAGTCTTCGACGAATGCCTCGATGCCTGGGTTGGGCGGCAGCCCTTCCTGTATGGCGCGCGCCTCCCTCGCCCGTATCTCGAGCGAATAGGCCTTTAACGCGGGGCTCCGCTCCAAGGCGAGCGCGAGCGCCTGCCGCAGCGTTATCGGGCTTCCGGCCGCCGGCTCCGGCGTCCCGGTCCGAACGGCTTCCCCGACCTCCGGAGGGGAGGGGGGCAAAGGGGCGTATTCCTCCGCCGGCGCGTAATACGCAAGTGTCATGAACAGCGCGGCTGTCAATGCCGCAGTTTTGAGATGCATTCTGTTTCTCCTCGTCTGTCGATTGCCTGAAAGAAATCGGGGCCGGCCCTTCGGACGGAGCAATGCATAAAGCTCCGCCGTCGGGCGGCCTGTGCGGTCAGCTATATCGAGGGTTTAACAGATGAGGACAGTGGACTTGATGAGGGCCTTCGTTTCGGACTTCAAACGGCCGGGAGGAATGGGAATCCTCTCCGCGATTACGGGGGGACGCGGGGCGGCGTACGCGACGGTTACGGCAAGCGCATGCGCCAATACCTGTGCGTCGATGTCGTTCTGTGCTTGCGCCTTCTTCTCCGTCCGCTTTCCCGAAAGGGGAATGTCGACGCACTCCAGGCGGTGGGCCTTGTTGGCGCATTCGAGCGAATGGAGGTCGTCGCCGTCCGATTGGTAAGTCGCGGCGAAGGCGTAAGTGCAGAGCCCGTTTACGTAGCCCTCGACGGACACTCTCCCGCTTGCCTGGAGGCAGAGCGCCGCGCCGGGAATGGTGATCTGGAAGAGGAGAATGAGCGGCAGGACGAGCCCGGCCGCTTTGGCAAATCTCCTCGCGAACGCCTTTATACGTCTCACACGTTTCGTTTTCATGACGAAGCGCCCCGTCGGGGCACAATAATGAGAGAGTATATCCTATGCCCCTCCGATTTCAAGCATGCCGTGGCCGTTGGCAATTGACTTAGCCGGGCGGAAGTGTATCGAAGACCGCGCAGCCCTTGAATTGAATCGGCATTTTTATCCGTCATCCTACCTGTCCGGCGTCTTGTCCGACGTAGCTTCAGCGATTTCGAGCGGGTGAGGAATCACCCTCATTTCTGTCATTCCCGAGCGCTTTAATCGGGAATCCAGTCTTTGTCCTTGTTTTTTTGTGGTCATCCTGCCTGTCCGGCGAAGCTTTTTGTGAAGACGGAAACTTGTTTCAGTATCTCACTCCTTTTTGTCATTCCCGAGCGCTTTAATCGGGAATCCGGCGTTACAAGAAAAAAGAGAAATACAAAGGCAAACTACTTCTACTTTTGTCTGACCAAAAGTAGCAAAAGTCACGGGCCGGACACGTAGTGTCGTTTTCGGCATAGCGCAGGAGGTGCCGAGACCATCTGAAGCGCGTCAGAAGATGATAACAAGGCCTTCGCTACTTCGGATTCCAGCGGGCGTGGCCCGCCTAAAAATCATCGTTCCTTCGCTAAATCCTCCACCGGTCCACAGCCCCACATCGGATTTTTAACGCTCATCCACTCGATTTTCTTAACGCGAATTTTGACGGCCCGGAAG
>JADLGH010000098.1 GCA_020849425.1 Candidatus Dadabacteria bacterium | reverse complement strand
GCCGGATTCCGGCACGCGTGGCGTGCGCGAATTTTGACGGCCCGGAGTGGTATTGCTTCGCCGCGAGCGGCTCGCAATATTATGGGATTCGTAGGGTGGGGCGTGAATCCATAGTGGATAAGGAGCGGTGAGTGGTAATAGCGTAATGTTGCCACTTCGAATTCCTGCGCACGAGGTGCGCCGGCCCGGAGGGGTATTGCTGCGCCGCGAGCGGCTTCGGCCAATGCCTTCGCCGCGACAAGCATGCGGCTTGCAATATTATAGTCAAGGAATTCCTGATAGATTGCCGGCGGAAGTGGATTCCCTATATCGGACTCCGCCTCGGACTTCGCCAAGGCTTCGACCGATAAAAAGGCTTCGACCGATAAGCAAGCATTGGGGAATGACAAAATCAAAAAGAAATATTAAATCCCCCCTATGTTCCCCCCTTTTTCTAAGGGGGGATGGAAAGAGAGATTTCTCGCCATTTTAATTTGAGCAGTACCAGATATGCTTTCCTGCAATCGGCGGAGGGCGTCCGATTCCTCGCTCGCTCGAAATCGTTGCTAGAAATGACAGAAAATGCACTCGATCATGCGATTGATTAATGAGATTATGGCAGCGTACGCGGAGCCGTGGAAAGAAATTACGGCTTTGCCATGGTGATTGGATGCACTCCCGGAGTGCTGTGCGTCCCCGAGGGGATTTGAACCCCTGTTACCGGCGTGAAAGGCCGATGTCCTGGGCCAGGCTAGACGACGGGGACGTGAATTGACGTGAGCCGTACAGGATTCGAACCTGTGACCCACTGCTTAAAAGGCAGTTGCTCTACCAACTGAGCTAACGGCTCAATTTTGAAGGGCTAAAATATATCACGCCAATCCTGCTTGTCAAAGAAATATACACGAAAACCGGCGAGGTGAGAACGGCGAGCACGGGGGATGCCCGCGGGGGCTCAGGATTCGTTCCCGGCGAGGAGCGAACGGTAGAGCCCGACGAGTTTTTCGTTGAGCTTCCGTATGTCGTATTTCTCCTCGACGGTCTTCCTCCCGGCCATGCCCATCTCCCTCCGCAAGCCGGGATTCCCGACCAGGATGTCGAGCTTTTCGGCCATGGCTTCGGGGTCTCCGGATTCGACAAGGTAGCCTGATTCGCCGTCTTTGACGATCTCGGATACGCCGCCGACCTTCGTCGCCACTGCCGGGAGCCCCGACGCAAACGCCTCCATGAGGGCGACGCTGAGCGCTTCCTCGACGCTCGAAAGAAGGAATATGTCGGAGTCCGCAAGCCTGGCGGATACGTAATCCTGATCCATTCCGCCGGAGAATGTCACGGAGCCGGAGAGCCCTTCGCGGGCGGCCAGGGTCTGAAGCTTCTCGCGGAGATTCCCCTCGCCTACTATCTCGTATTTTATTTCCCGGCCCGGATTTTTCGCGGCGAGTATATTTATCGCCTTTATCGCGTGTTCCAGCCCCTTTTCAGCGACGAGGCGGGCAATGGTGACAATCCTTATCTCGCCGTCGGTCCGGGGCCCGGCGGGAGCGGAGTATTTGAATTTTTCGATGTCGATTCCCACCGGGTGGTCGACTATTCTGGCGGGATCGAAGCCCATTTCCTCGATCTGCCGCCGGTTGTATCTCGATATGGCGAGGAAGAGGTCCCCGTTTTCCCTGAGCGGCGCGTATATGTCTCCACCCTGGCTCAGGCCCAGCCTTATGTCGTAGCCGTGGAAGGTCGTGACGAGTTTTGCGGTCGTAATGCCGAGCTCCTTCATTTCGGCGCCGATGTTGCCGTTAGGCCCGAACTGGCAGTGTATGATGTCGTAGTAATTCTGTCTGAAGAAAGGGACGGCGTGGAAGAGGAACGGGAGGCCGGGGATCCCCTTTTTTGTCGCCCTGTAAATCTTTAGCAGCGAGGAGGGTCTTTTGAGGAGGCCGGGCGAGTGGAGAACGAACGATTTCAGGCTGCCGAGGGGCTCTCCCGGCTTTCTCGCCGGGTAGTGAGTCCGCGAGAGGAGGTCGTACTTCGTTATGTCCCCGTGGAGCTTCGTGGCGTATCCCCTTTCGAGAGCGAATATGTCGACGTCGTGGCCGAGGTCTATCAGGCCCGTTATCTGGTTGAGGATAAAGGTTTCCGAAAGCGCCGGGAATATACCCGCCACGAAAGCGATCTTAAGCCTGTCGAGTGCGCCGAGCATTGTCTCTCTCCTTGTCTATTTGTGTGCGGGGGCGATGCCCCTTATCAGGCCGTCGTAAACCTCGGCCCTTTTCTCCAACGTGTGGTTATCGATTATATACCTGATTGCGCGCCCGCGGTCCCAATCCGCCAGGACCGCCGCTTCAATCTTTTCGGCCATTCCGGGGAGGTCGCCGTTTTCGGCGATGAAGCCGAGCCCGCTCTCCCCGACGAGATTATTATTGGGGATGCCGTCCTCGCTTACGACCGGGAGGCCCGCCCTCAGGTAGTGATAGATTTTGCTGCTCTCGTTATTGTGCATGAATTTTCCCATTTTAACGAGCTCGATTCCCGCATGGGCGTGCTGGTAATAGTTCCACGTGTCTTCATATGGGACGGCGCCCAGGTGCGTTACTAAATCGGCGTCGAGCCCCTTCGCGTCGCCGGTGCCCATCGCGAAGAGCCGTATGCCGCGCGCCGAGAGGAGCCTGCCGAGGGCGTTCAGCTTCTTTACGGCGGCGGCGTTGGCCTCGGGCGCGTACGTCTTCCAGAAGAGGTTCCCGGCGAATATGCACCTTAAGGGATATCTCTTCGGATAGGGGTCTTTCCCGGGGCCGGGTATGGAGCTGTCGGCGGCCCCGGGCGCGAGGACGACGTTGTCGTCCCTGCCGAAACACTCCCGCCAGAGGCCCCGGGCCGCCTCGTTGAGCACGGCGATGAACCTGCTCTTTTCGCTCATCGCTTTCTGGGCCGCGTAAATGCGCTCCCTCTCCGTTCCGCGAAAGAGTATACCCTCGATGTCGCCGGGGCCGACCACTGTGCCGAGCCTCGTGATGATGAACGGGTGCCGCGCGCCGCCCAGCGATTCGAGAAGCCGGAAGCCCTCGTCGTAGCTCGCCTTTACGACGTCGTAATCGCTCCACCGGACGCTTCCGAGCCTGACCTTCCGGAGGTTTACCCCCGAGACTTCCGGCCCTCGTTCCTTCCCGAAGGCACCCCACCTCGGTCCGCCGACGGCTATATCGACCTCGTGCCCGAGGGCAGCCAGCGCGGCCGACATCCTGTGCCACCTGATGTAGGACATGTTTACGAGCGCGTGTTTTCTGTCGGTGTAGACCGTGATTATCTTCGCCATTTAGTTTTTACGCGTACTCACGCGCTTTTCCGGTTCTTCGTCATTTGCTCCTGACGGGGCTTAAGATGCGAGATGCGCAGGAGATGAGCGCGCGCACGAGCCCCGCGGCCATGAGCCTGTCGAGATCGTATTCGCCGCCATGGAGATATGTTACCTTCCGGCTTTTGGCCAGCTTTCGAGCGAACCTGTAACGCTGGAGCCAGTACCTGAGCTCTTTGAGGTTGAGCGTGTCGCTCGAGCTGCCCGGGTGTACTCTTCTCCCGTAAAGGAACTCCGGCACGAATACTATCTCGTACCTGTCTATTATGCGGAGGGCCATTTCGGTGTCTATGCTGTAGTCGAGCGTTTCATCGAACCCGCCTACGTCCCGGAACACCTCTTTCCTGTATGTGCGGAGGTGGTTTATTATCCCGCCGCAGACGAGTAATTCCCGCCTGTAATCCATGCCGGGCCGCCTCACGGAGGAAAGGGTTATGTCGAGCCTCCCGCCGTTCTCGTCGATAGAGTGGAAGTTACAGTGCGCCTGGCCTGCGGCGGGGGACGACCTGAGAGCGTCGAGCATCTTCGGGAGAGCGCCGGGAAGGACGACGTCGTCGGAGTCTACGTGCGCTATGAACGGCGCGCGGGAATTCTCGATGACAATATTGTGGCAGCGGGATATGCCGCGCCTGACGGGGTTTCGAATGAGCCTCAAACGCGGGTCGTCGAATGACGAGGCGGCGTCCGCCGTGCCGTCCTCGGAGGCGTCGTCCACTACTATAAGCTCGAGATCGACGTCTCTTTCCGAAAGCACGCTCGATATGGCTTCGACGATGAAGCGGGAGGAATTACGTGCGGGCATGGAGACTGTCAGTTCAGGCAAGGTCCGGTTCGCTCTCCTTACAGACGATATCCCAGGGATTCCATTTTCGCCCCCGTGATTTCAGTGACCGCCGCGAGCTCTTCTTCCGTGAGGCCGGCCCTGTATTTCCCTATGCCGGCATCGGTTATCTTCGAGAGCGCGCTTCGGGGAAAGAGCTCCGGATCGACGCCCAGCCAGAGGCCCAGTCTCTGGAGCTCGGGGCCGGGCCGGGTTACGAGGTCCTCGTACCGTATTATATGAATTTTTTCCCTGTTCCGCTCCATTATCTCGATGCATCTCATCCATCTGCCGGCGACCTTTTCGGCCGTATCGACGCTGGATGTCCAGCCCTGGCTCCGCCACCTCGTGCGCACCCTTTGGAGCGTGGAGCTCGCAACGTCCCTGCTGTCCCGGAAAATGACGAGGCAGAAAAAGCCTTCTATGTTTGCGAGCTCATCGAGCGAGAATATATATTCGGGGGTTTTGTCCCCGACGACGCGGGCCCCGGGGAATGCGCCCGAGAGGGATTTCCCGATTACGGGCGCGCTTATAACGGGCCCGTTCTTATATCTCAACAGGTTGAATAAATAGCGGCAGGCGAACTTGTAGTTATCGATCTGGACGCTGTAGCTGTCGCCCGTTACGGCCTTCCCCCAGAGCCTCCCGAGAAGAACCCGGGTGTGGGCGGTGAACGGTTTGCCCACGCCCTTGAAATACTTGAGCTCGTTCGTGACGGATACGTTCGGGTGACTGTCGCAGATGTTTCTGAGGAGCGTCGTGCCGGAGCGTACGTGCCCCGCGATGACGAGGACCTTTGCCTGTCTCTTCGTGCTATGCTCCGGATTCATTTCTCATTCGCTCCTCACCTATTCTAAGCCGGGTTTTGCCTTAGTTCAACGAGGCGGGCGCGTTCGCCTCTGTGACCCGGCCGCAGCGCTATACTCTGGCGGTAGTCTCAGGTGATGATAAGATATTTACCCCATGGCCTCGAGCGCGGCGGAAAGGGTGTCTAAAGACGGGCTTTTGCGGTACGAGTTTTCCCGCGGGGGGCGGCGGGGATGCTGAAGGGATTTTCCCGGAAGGCCTTTAAGAACTTCGCCCTCGTAACGCTCGCGAATTTCCTCTTCTTCTGCAACTTTTCCTCTTTCTTCCTCCTCCCGCTTTACATAAAGGAGCTCGGCGGGAACGAGGCGGACATAGGCTTCATAATGGGGACGTTCGGCATAACCTCTCTCGGGGCGATCCCGTTCGTGGCGTTTCTCGTGGACAGGTACGGGCGGAGGCGTTTTCTCGTCATCGGATACGCCCTCATGTTCGTGACCTCGCTTTCGTATCTCTTCGTCACGGATATATCGCCGCTTCTCTACGCGCTGAGGCTCCTCCAGGGCGTGTCGTTCGCGTTTTCGTTCACGGCGGCGGGGACCTTCGTCACGGACTACATACCGCCCGAAAGGAGGGCCGAGGGGCTCGGCATATTCAGCGCGTTCACGATAGCGTCGTACGCCATAGGGCCATCGCTGGGCGAGTTCCTTATAGACCTCGAAGGATTCAGGCTCTTTTTCCTCTCGGCCTCCTTTTTCAGCCTCGTGTCGCTCGTGCTGGGCCTGTTCGCCGGGGACGGGCGGTTCACGCGCTCGGGGGACCGGTTCGGGCTCGGGTTTTTCAGGCTCGTCCTCTCACGGGAATATCTCACCATACTTTCGGCCAACGTCATACTGGCCGGGGGGCTGGGCGCGGTGCTGAACTTCGTCGCGGCGTATTTTACGTCGAAGGGCCTTAACGCCTATTATTTCTTCCTTACATATACGATCACGGTCGTTGCGGTGAGGGTGATAGGGGGGCGGGTGTCGGACAGCCTCGGAAGGATGACGATAGCCCTGCCGTCGATGATCGTGATGTCGCTCGCCCTGGCCGCGATGGCGTTCGTCCATTCGCCGCTTACGGCCGTCGCTATTTCGTTCCTCTTCAGCTTCGGGTACGGGTTCCTGTATCCGACGCTGAGCGCGCTCGTCATAGACAACGCGCGTGCCGACGAGAGGGGGAAGGCCATGGGCGCGTTTAACGCGAGCTACAGCATGGGCATAAACTTTCTCGCGTTTCCGCTCGGCGTGGCGGCGAGGGATTTTGGGTACGAGGGGATGTACGTTTCGGCGGCGGCCCTCGTTTTCGCGGGCTTTCTGCTGCTCGTTTTCACGCGGCCCGGGAGGCATTCTTGAAATGGGCCCCTTTTTTAATTAGTCTAGCGCTGGAATGAATATAAAAAACGGAGATACCGTACTTATTTACACCCCCGACAAGAAGACTTATCTCGTCACCGTCGAGGAGGGGAAGCGGATGAGCACGCACCTGGGGGAGCTCGCTCTCGGGGACGCCATAGGGCTCGAATACGGGAGCGCTATATACTCGAGCCTGAAGCATCCGTTTTTGGTCCTGGAGCCGACGCTCGAAGACCGCATGATGAAGGTTAAGCGGTTCACTCAGATAATCTACCCCAAGGACGCGGCGATAATCATAATGAAGACGGGCATAAAGCCGGGGATGCGCGTGATCGAATGCGGGGCCGGGTCGGGCTCGCTCACGATCGCCCTCGCCAATGCAGTCGCGCCCGGGGGAAGGGTTTATACGTACGACAGGAGCGAGCGGTTCCTCGAAAACGCGAAGCGAAACGTCGAGGCCGCCGGGTACGGGGACGTTGTCGAGCTCAAGCTGAGAGAAGCCGGCGACGGGTTCGACGAGACGGGCGTGGACGTGGTCGTGCTCGACCTCCCGTCGCCGTGGGACGGCATACCGGCCGCCGCGCGGGCGCTCCGCGGAGGGGGCCGGATAGCGAGCCTTTCGCCGACGTATAACCAGGTGGAAAAGGCGGCGGGTATCCTCGATTCGCACGGGTTCGTTTTCCTCCAGACCGTGGAGGTTTTAGTGAGGCACATTCGCGTCGCCTACGGGAAGACGAGGCCCGAGGAGAGGATGGTCAGCCATACGGGATTCCTTACGTTCGGCAGAAAGGCCCTCGTGAAAGTGGAGGCCGCGGCGGAAGAACCCGGGGGAGCGGAGGAGGCTCCGGAGGAAACAGGGGACGAGCCCGGGGAGTAAGACGCCCGAGGCGGCGGTTGCGAGGCTTTCCGCTGTATGCGTGGGGCAAAATGCCAGGAGCGCGCCGGTTTTGAAACCCGAAAGAAAGATAGTTTTCATTCTCGTTTTTGTAGTTCTCGCCGCCGTTTTTCATTTCTATAATAATGAGCGGCAGGCGACTGGGCCCGACACCGGGACGGTCCGGGTTCTGGACGTCATCGACGGAGATACGATAGTCGTCGACGACGGCATGAAGAGCAGGGTGAGGTACCTCGGGATAGACACGCCGGAGCTCGCGTGGCCGGATTCGCCCGGAGACCCGCTGGGGGCGGAGGCGAAGGAATTCAACAGGAAGCTCGTCGCGGGTAAGGATGTGAGGCTCGAATTCGACGAGGAGAAGTACGACGTTTACGGGAGGCTCCTCGCCTACGTTTACGCAGACGGCGTTTTCGTGAGCGGCGAGATGCTGAGGGCGGGGCTCGCGTCGCCGCTCGTCATAGAGCCCAACAGGAGGCACGAGGATTTGCTTATGGAAGCCGCCGCCGAAGCCAGGCAGGAGCGAAAGGGCATATGGGGGGACCTCGATACGCTCGCGCCGCCCCCGGGGAACGGGGATTTCGTCGTCGATCCCGGCAAGGCGGAGCGGTACGAGGGAAAGCGCGTGGTCGTGCGCGGGAAGGTTACCGGCGCGAGGAAGTCGAGGAATGTCCTCGTCCTCGACGTCGAGGACGAGCTCGAGGTCGTCATATTCCCGGACGACTTCGGCAATTTCGAGTTTTTCGGCATCGATCCGGCAAAAGATTACGAGGGGAAGGAGATAGAGGTTACGGGCAGGGTGAGGGTGCGTAAGGGTAAGCCCGGCATCGTCGTCGCTCACCCTATGCTCGTAAGGAGCCCCGGATGAGCGTAGAGGGAATGCTCGAAGAGGGAGCCGCAGGGTTCGGCGTGAGCCTTTCGAGGGAGGACACGGGGAAGTTCGTCCGCTACCTCGAAATCCTGAAGGCGTGGAATCGGTGTATAAATCTCACCGCCCTTAAGGACGACGGAGAGATCGCGGTGAGCCATTTCCTGGATTCGCTCTCGGCGGCGAAGTTCGTACGCGGTGCGGGGAGCCTCCTCGACATAGGGTCGGGCGCGGGATTCCCGGGGATACCTCTCAAGATCGCGATGCCGGAGCTGGAAGTCACGCTCGTGGAATCCGCTCACAAGAAGACGGCGTTCATGAACGAGGTGATAAGGGAGCTCGGCCTTACCGGGATAAGGGCCGTGTGGGGGAGGGCGGAGGACGAGTCGAACGGCGTTCCGCGCGGGGCGTTCCCGCGCGTGATCTCGCGGGCCGTGAGCGGTGTGAAAGAAGTCCTCGCCCTGAGCGAGCCATACCTCGGCCCGGGCGGGAGCATTATCCTCATGCGCGGGAGAAGGGGAGAGGAGGAGTGGGAGCAGGCCGGCGCGGATGTACACGCGCGGTACAGGCTCGTGGAGAAAATGCGTTTCACTTTACCCTACGGCGGGCAGACGCGGGTTATATTTGCCCTGGAGCCGACGCCGCGGTAGCTGAAAAACCCTGAAAACCGTTTATTTCCCACCGGACAAAACCGGATACTAGACAACCAGATAGCGGTAAGCGAGCCCTGCTGCGGCGGAGAGGGCGAGGGTCGGTATCATGCCGAGCCGGAAGAGAAATATGAGCATGAATGCACCGGCGGCTATGGCGACTGACGCGGGATCGACCGTCTCCCACACGGGGACGTTGAGCGTCATGCCGAATGCGCGCACGTCGTTCACCTCGCCGAACATAGTGTGAATCGAGAACCAGACGGCGAGGTTGAGTATGACGCCCACGACGGCGGCCGTGATGGCCGAGAGGGCGCTCCCGAGGGATTTATTGCCGCGGAGGTTTTCGATATACGGCGCGCCGAGGAATATCCAGAGGAAGCAGGGGACGAACGTCGCCCACGTCGTCACGACGGAGCCGATTATGCCCGCCGTCAGGGGGTCGAACGGCCCCGGGTTCCTGTACGCCCCCATGAATCCGACGAACTGGACGACCTGTATCAGCGGGCCGGGCGTCGTCTCGGCCATGCCGAGACCGTCGAGCATCTCGCCCGGATCGAGCCAGCCGTAGGCGTCGACGGCCTGCTGTGTGATGTAGGCGAGGACGGCGTAGGCCCCGCCGAACGTTACGACGGCGACCTTGCTGAAGAATAGCCCTTCCTCGGTGAATACGCTGTCCCTGCCCAGTACTGCGGCGATTATCGCAATGGGGCCGAGCCAGAGGAGGGACATCACGGCGATTAACCTTACGGCGCGGCCGACAGTGGGGCGCGTGTGGTTCGCGGCCGCGGACGTGATGACGAATCCGTTCCCGTTCGCGTCTTCGGGCTCCTCCTCGTGTGCGGCGTTAAAGATTCCGTGCATGCCCATGCGTCCGCCCGCGAAGCCGATTGCGGCTGCACACAGGATTATGAGAGGGAAGGGGACCCCGAAGAAGAATATCGCGACGAATGCCGCCGCTGCGAGAAGGACCATGACGTTATTTTTAAGCGCGCGCCGGCCTATGCGTATCACGGCCTCGACGACGACGGCCATGACCGCAGGCTTTATGCCGAAGAATATCGCCTCGACGACGGTCGATTGCCTGTACGAGGCGTAGAGCGTGCTGAGGACGAGTATGGAGACGAAGCCGGGGAGGATGAACAGTACGCCCGCCGTGAGGCCGCCCTTCGTTTTGTGCAGGAGCCAGCCGACGTAGGTTGCGAGCTGCTGGGCCTCGGGGCCGGGGAGGAGCATGCAGTAGTTGAGCGCGTGGAGGAAGCGGCTTTCGCTGAGCCAGCGTTTTTCCTCGACGAGGATCCGGTGCATGACGGCTATCTGCCCCGCGGGGCCGCCGAAGCTGAGGAGCGCTACCCTCGCCCATACCCTGAGGGCTTCGCCGAACGGCACGGAGCGGGGCGCGTTCCCGGGCTCTTTATTTTTCCGCTCGCTCTCCGGGGGGCTCATGTGAATGTTCCGGGCTTATATGTTACTCCCGCGCCACTCGAAATCAACGGCGGCGGAAGGAGAGGGGCCGGTTCCTTAAAAAGGTTAACGGTGTTAGAATTAGGCTTTGACACCTTTTCAGGAGGGTGCGCACCATGGTGCTTTTCCTCGGCGAAGACGACGTGAAGCGGGTCCTGACCATGCCGGACGCCGTCCGGGTGCTGGAGGAGATGTTCAGGCAGGACGGGCTCGGGGGGGCTATCAACAACCCGAGGCAAAGGGTGAGGACTCCCTCGGCCATGCTGCACTTGCTCGCGGGCGCGCTGCCGTACCTGGGCGTCATGGGGTACAAGGCGTATACCTCGTCGCGGGAAGGGACGAAGTTCCGGGTTTTTCTCCACGACATCGAGACGGGAAAGCTGCTGGCCATTATAGACGCCAATCACCTGGGCATGATGAGGACGGGGGCCGCGACGGGCGTCGCGACGAAGTACATGGCCCGGGGGGATACCTCGGCGGTCGGCATATTCGGCCCGGGGTTTCAGGCGAGGGGGCAGCTCATGGGCGTCGCCGCCGTGAGGGACGTGAAGCGTGTGTTCGTTTACGGGAGGAGCGCCGAGCGGCGGAAGGACTTTTCGCGCGAGATGGAGGAGACGCTGGGGGTGCCCGTCTCGCCCGTCGAGAACCCGCGCGAGGCCGTCTCGGGCGTTGACTGCGTCATAACCTCGACGACCGCATTCGAGCCCGTGCTCCAGGGGGCGTGGCTCGAAAAAGGCGTACACGTGAACGCCATAGGGGGGAACTTCCTCTTCAAGCGCGAGATAGACGAGCGGGCCGTCATGAGCGCGCGCATAATCGCCGTCGAGTCGAGGGAGCAGTCGAGGATGGAGGCGGGCGAGCTTCTCCCGCTCGTCGAGAAGGGCCGGCTTCAGTGGCGGAGCCTCGTCGAGCTCGGCGAGATAGTAGCCGGGAAGGCCGCCGGGAGGATATCGGGGGAGGACATCACGCTCTTCAAGTCGGTCGGCATCGCCGTCGAGGACCTGGCCGTCGCCGAGCACGTCTACAAGGCCGCCCTGTCGGCCGGGCTCGGGCGGAGCCTCGACATGCCGGCGAGGTAGTCTTCTTAATCGGACCGGGTTCAGTTATATTATCTCGCTTTTGAAAGCACTTACCGGAGATAGCGATAGATATGAAGACCATAGGGATCATAGGCGGGAGCGGGCTCTACGCGATAGACGGGCTCTCGAACGTGGAGAGGGTGAGCGTCGATACGCCGTGGGGAAAACCCTCGGACGAGTTTACCGTGGGCGAGCTTTCGGGCGCGCGGCTGGCGTTCCTACCCCGGCACGGGAGGGGGCATACGCTCCTCCCCTCGGATATAAACTACAGGGCGAACATATACGCCATGAAGGAGCTCGGCGCGGAGTGGATAGTGTCCGTGAGCGCCGTCGGGAGCATGAAAGAGGAGATAGAGCCCGGGCACGTCGTCGTGCCCTCGCAGTTCTACGACCATACGAAGTCGCGCGCCTCTACGTTCTTCGGGGGCGGCATAGCGGCGCACGTGTCCATGGCCGACCCTGTCTGCCCCGGGCTTTCGCGCATCCTTGCCGAAACGGCGAAGGGGGAGGGGGCCACGGTCCACACGGGGGCGACCTATATTTGCATGGAGGGGCCGCAGTTCTCGTCGCGCACGGAGAGCGAGATATACAGGAAATGGGGCGTGGACGTTATAGGGATGACGAACATGCCCGAGGCCAAGCTTGCGAGGGAGGCGGAGATTTGTTATGCTACGCTCGCCCTTTCGACGGACTACGACTGTTGGCACGACGCGCACGGCGACGTCACGGTGGACGACATAATCGCGACCATGAGCCGGAACGTCGAGCTCGCGCGGAGGGTGGTCGCGAGAGTCGTAACGGCGATATCCGAAACAAGGGATTGTATCTGCTCGCGCTCGCTCGAGAACGCGATAATAACCTCCCCGGACGCGATTACGCCCGAAGTCAGGGAAAGGCTCGGAATAATCATAAAGAGGTACGTAAAATGAAACTGCTCGTTGTAGGCTCGATGGCGCTCGACACCGTGGAGACGCCTTTCGGAAAAGAAGATAACGTTCTCGGGGGCTCGGCCTCTTATTTTTCGCTCGCTGCAAGCATGTTCACGGACGTCTGCATTGTCGCCGTCGTGGGGCAGGATTTTCCCGAGGAGCATCTGGAGCTCTTCAGGGCGAAGGGTATCAACCTCAAGGGCGTGACGAGGGAGAGCGGCGAGACGTTCAGGTGGGAAGGGAAATACGGCTACGACCTCGGCGACCCGGAGACGCTCGGGACATATCTGAACGTGTTCCAGGATTTCAATCCTGTCATCCCGGAAGAGTACGGCGAGACGGAGTTCGTCTTTCTCGCAAACATCGATCCCGAGCTGCAGCTGAGGGTTTTAAAGCAGGTGAAGAAGCCGAAGCTCGTCGCCTGCGATACGATGAACTACTGGATAGAGAACAAGCCCGACGAGCTCCGCGAGGTCATAAAGCACGTAGATATATTGATGCTGAACGACTCGGAGTCGAGGATACTCGCGAAGAAGGCCAGCATAACGCAGGCGGCGAGGTACATTCTCGACCTCGGCCCGAAGGTGCTCATCGTGAAGCGGGGCGAGTACGGCGCGCTCATGTTCTCCAGGGACGGGATATTCTGGGCCCCGAGCTATCCGCTCGACGAGGTTATAGACCCGACGGGCGCGGGGGACTCGTTCGCCGGGGGGTTCATGGGCTACATCGCCGCCAATGAGGCCGTCGACAACTCGGCGCTCAAGACGGCCGTCGTCTACGGGAGCGTGATCGCCTCCTTCGCCGTCGAGGATTTCAGCGTAAAGAGGACGGCGCAGCTGAGGAAGGCGGAGATAGACAAGAGGTTCACGGCGTTCCTCCAGCTTTCGAGGCTCGACTAAGCTATCACGGCGCGCGTGCGTAGCATACGTAGGCGAGGGCAAGTCGCAGGGCCTCTTGAATTCCCGTGCCTGTTCAGGCTATGGTATATAACCTGCGGCGCTTATGAAAAAGCTTCTTCTCTTCTTAACGATATTCACCGTGATTGCTGCCTCGTCCTGCGGGGGCGGGAGCAAGAACACTGAAACCCCCGAGGACACGCAGAGGAATTTCGAGAACCAGAAGGCCCTCGCCATAGCCTCCTTCAGGCGGGGGAATTTCAAGCAGGCGCTCGACGAGATAGAGGCCGCCCGGAAGCTCAACGACCAGGACGCCGAGGTTTATCTCATAAAAGGCGCGATATATTTCAAGCTGAAGGATTATCCCCAGGCCGGGGAGGGGTACAGGAAGGCGCTCGAAATAAATCCCTCGTATACCGCCGCGCGTTTTAACCTCTGCGGGCTTTATCTGGCCGAGAAAAAGTATCAGCAGGTGATTTCGGAGTGCGAAGCCGTCGTGGCCGACCCGGCTTACGACGCCAGGGCAAACGCCTACACGAACATCGGAATCGCGTATTTCAGCCTGGGGGACATGGTGAAGGCGAAGGATTATTACGACAAGGCGCTCCAGATCAACCCATCGTTCGTATACGCCCGGAACGAGATGGGGAAGCTCTACATGGCGACGGGAAGGTACGCGCAGGCCGCAACCGAGTTCGAGCTGGCGGTAGCCGGTTATGACGCATACGAGGAGGCGCACTATAACCTCGGGCTCGCTTACCTGAAAGTGAATAATACATCGGGTGCGTGCATGGAGTTCGGCAAGGTGGTCGAATTGTCGCCCTCGTCCGAGTTCGGGATAAACTCCACGCGGTATCTGAATACTGTCTGTAACTAAGCCCGGGGCTGGCTGTCTCAAGGTTTCCGCCTTTCTTTCTTCTGCACCTTTACCGATATAGATTCCCGATTAAGACGTTCGGGCTAATAACCTCCCCTACGTTCCCCCCTTTTTCTAAGGGGGGATGAAAAGAAGAAGATAAGGCAAAGGAATAACTGAATGGGTTCCTGCCTGTCCGGCTACGGCACAGCCTATCAGGCTTCGCAGTGCTACGCCCCGACAAGCGCCGCGACAAGCTCAGGAATGACAGAAAATAAGGTAGATTCCTCGCTCGCTCGAAATCGTTGTTCGAAATGACAAAACTGCACGTTCGGTGGCTGAAGGTGAAGTTCTGAGCTAGCTGGTAAGGGCGGTGCAAGTGTTTTCTACTTTTCCTAGATGAAAAGTAGCAAAAATCACGGGCCGGGGACACGTAGTGTCTTTTTTCGACGTAGCGCCGAAGTTGCTAAAGTCACCTTAAGCACGGCTGGTGGCAATGGCAAAGCGTTGCTACTTCGAATTCCAGCGGGCGT
>JADLGH010000097.1 GCA_020849425.1 Candidatus Dadabacteria bacterium | reverse complement strand
GGGGGGAGACACGTCGAAGGTCGTCTTCTCAGGCGTCGGGAAGACGGCCGAGGAGATGAAGGCCGCGCTCGAAGCGGGGATACTCTTCTTCAACGTCGAGTCGGTCGAGGAGCTGGGACTTCTTAACGAAATCGCCTCCGGGCTCGGGAAAAGGGCCCCGGTCGCCCTTCGCGTGAATCCCGACATCGACCCCAGGACCCATCCCTACATATCGACGGGCTTTAAGAAGAGCAAGTTCGGGATCGAAATCGGAAGGGCGGCCGAAGTCTACAGAAAAGCCGGCGCCATGAAGGGGATCGACGTCGTCGCGATCGACGCGCACATAGGCTCCCAGATTTTCGACCTCTCCCCGTTTACGGATTCTCTCAAAAAGCTCGTCACGCTTGCCGACGACCTTTCGGCCTCGGGGATAAAAATCGAGTACATTGACATCGGCGGCGGACTCGGCATCAGCTACGAGAAGGGCGAGACACCTCCGAAGCCCGCCGAATACGCGGGCGTCATTAAATCCGTCCTCGCGGGAAAACCCTACAAGCTCGTCCTCGAGCCGGGAAGGTCCCTCGTGGGAAACGCGGGCCTTTTAATGACTAGGGTGATATACCTCAAGGAAGGCACCGCCAAGAAGTTCGTCATAGTCGACGCCGCCATGAACGACCTCATACGCCCCGCGTTCTACGATTCGTATCACGAAATCCTGACGGTAAAAGAATCGGGCGCGCCCGAGGGGCCGGTGGACGTGGTCGGTCCGATATGCGAATCGGGGGACTTCCTCGCGAAGGACAGGCCGTTTCCCGCCGCCGGAATGGGGGACCTCCTCGCCGTCATGAGCGCCGGCGCATACGGGTTCGTGATGTCTTCCAACTACAACACGCGCCCGCGCGCCGCGGAGGTGCTCGTAAACGGTAATTCGTTCGCCGTGGTCAGAAAACGCGAAACGTACGACGACCTGCTCAAGGCGGAAACCACCTGACGCACCGTCTATACCGAGGTTTCTTTTTTCTTATGATAAATGATATGCGGCCTGATTGGACGGGCTGAAAAACTCGCCTGCAGGCCCGGGCGGGACGCCCGTTTGCAAACGGGCGCTCAAACATGCTTCGCTTCAGATTTACGGTTTTGCGCCCGCAGCCTCGCGGGTGGCTGTCGGTTTACTTATAACCGGTAACGCTCAGGAAACGGCCCCGGGCGACTCGATCAGCTTCTCCGCTTCTTCGATTACTTCCCCGAGTCTCTCCTTGAAAAGACTGATTCCGCCGAGAGGAATAACTATGCAGGATCTGCCGCCGCTGAGCTCCGTGATCCTGAGGTATTTACCCTTGTGATTTTCTTTTACGTCGAAGAAAAACCTCTTCGATTCGATGTCTACGTGTTTGCTGGCATGCTCTTTTTCGAGTTTATCAAGTCTTTCAAGTCTCTCCATTTCCTGAATACCTCCGCCTCTTTCAACTTGTGTGGTTGAATTGTATTTTGGATCGTGTTGGGTACGAAATAATAACCCTTTGATTTCTAAAAATCAAGAAATCCATCAATATGGATCGTGTATAATTCAGTGAATCCGATTAACGCACGCGGAGGTAAATATATGGGAAAGAAAATCAGGTTCGGCATCACCGCGCCGGTTCCGGGAGAATCGGTCGAAGGGCTCATAAAATTCGCCGCTGACGCCGAGAACGCCGGTTTCGACACCGTGTGGTTTCCCGATCATGTCGTCTTCATGGCGAAGCGGCTCACGCCCGAAGTGTGGTCCGTTATCACGGCCGCGTCGATGAAAACGAGCAGCGTGATCATGGGCACGGTCGGCGACTCCCACCGCATGCATCCGGCTGTGTTCGCGCACCGCCTCGCGACCGTAGACCACGTTTCGAACGGCAGGATTTTCGTCTGCGTCGGCTACGGCGAGAAGATGAATCTCGACCCCTACGGCATCGAGTGGAACAAGCCGCTGACGAGGGTCGTCGAATCGATCAGGATCATGCGCTCTCTCTGGAAGGGAGTGCCGGTCGATTTCGATGGAGAGATTTACGGCATGAGCCAGGCCGAGCTCCGCATACAGCCCGTCCGCGACGACCGCATCCCTATATACGTCGCGGCGACCGGCCCGCGTGCGCTGAGGGTAGCGGGCGAGTACGGCGACGGATGGGTGACGAACGCGATGCCGCCGTCCCTATTCGCCCGCAAGCTGGAAACGGTTCTCGAAGGCGCGGCGGGGCGTGACGCGGGCCTCGGCGACATCGAGAAGACGATATACATGTTCACGTCCATAGCGGAGAACGTCGACGAAGCGTATAAATCACTAGAGCCCGTGAAGCACGCCCTCATATGGCCCGAGCTCCTATCGCAGGCGGGGTACGACATCAGGATCGACGAGGAATACCGGGGGCTCGAATATACGAAAATAATGCCGAACGACCAGGACATGCTGAGGAAGTTCAGGGAAATGGGCGAGAAGTACTATTCGCGCGACATAGTGCTCGACTTCGTCGCCGCGGGCTCGAAGGAGGACGTCATAAAGAGGCTCGAAGAGTACGTCGATGCGGGCGTCGAGCATTTCATCTTCAGGGACTTCAGCCCCGACAGGGAAAAATCGTTCGAAGTCCTTTCGAAGGATATAGCGGGGTATTTCAGGGGATAAACGAGGGCTGCCGGCTCAGTGCTTCATGCGCGAAATCTGGAGCGCGAAATTGGAGAACGGGTCGGCCGACATCTCGGGGCCGAAATAGACCTTCCTCATGTAGTCGAGAGCGCCGGAATAAAACTCGAACTCCCTTGCGAGCCTGCTGAACATGATGGGGTTCCCCTCGCCCCTTTCGAGGTCCAGGATGGAAACGACGGAATACGACTTCATCCCCTCGCTCATGTAGTAGGAAAGGTAAGAACCCCTGTTGACGTAATCCCGGAATATGCCGCTCATGAAGAGCGAGAAGTCGCCCATGTATTTCCTTACCTCTCTCTCGTAACCATTGTTCTCGGGCGGCACCTTCCGGCTCTCTATCAGCATGTCCACTATAGTGCTCATCTTCTTCCCGTCGGCGTCGGTGAGCTTGTAGAGGCTCTCCGCACGGGCGAACTCCGTCAGCATTTCGGTGAGATATTCGGCCGCTTCCCTGTCCTTTTCCTTCCCGAGGTCAAAGAAGCTCGTGTTTACGAGGTTACTGAAATATGACCTTATGGATACCGTATCTATCTTATCTCTGGTCATGACGAGTTCGCGTGAAATATTCTATCCGAGTATAATACAAACTTTAGCAAACGACCCGGCTGCGTGTCAACTCGATTTTCCGTATGCGCCGCCGAAACACGTCCCGACTCCGGTTACGAGCGCCCGGGGATAATTCGACTTAAAAAGGATAGAAAATGGCCAGAATAAAAATGGAATTCCCGGAGAAGCACGTTTTCTCGACAGAAATACCGCTCCGCATAAGCGACATTAACTACGGGGGGCACCTCGGACACGATTCCATACTGTCGCTCACTCACGAGGCGCGCGTCAGGTTCTTCGTGAGCCTCGGCTTCACGGAGCTCGACGTGGACGGCCCGGGGATAATACTGTCCGACGTCGCCATAGTGTATAAGTCCGAGGGGTTTTACGGCGACGTAATCGTAATAGATATAGCGGTGTGCGACTTCACGAAATACGGCTGCGACCTCGTCTACAGGGTCGGCAACAAAGAGACGGGTAAGGAGGTCGCCACGGCGAAGACCGGCATCGTGTTCATGAGCTACGCCGAAAGGGCGGTCGCGCCCGTGCCGGAGAAATTCAAAAGCCTCTTCGAGCCGAACGAATACCCCTTCGAGATTCAATCCGGCGCGGCGTCCGGCGGCAAGTGAGGCCGGTTCTATAACGCCCTTATTTCGGTTGGAATTCTAGGGAAGATAAAAAAAGGGGAGGGCTAAAAAGCCCTCCCCGAAAGTTTCAATCCCGAGTCTCAATTCTTTTCTTTCTCGACGATAATCGCGATGCCCATTCCGCCGCCGATACAAAGTGCCGCGAGGCCGCGCTTGACCTTCTTCCGCTTCTCCATCTCGTGAAGGAGCGTAACGAGAATTCTCGTCCCGGAAGCGCCTATCGGGTGCCCGAGGGCTATCGCCCCGCCGTTCACGTTGATCTTCTCTTCGGGTATCGGGAGGTCTCTCAGCACCGCGAGCGACTGTGCGGCGAAGGCCTCGTTCAGCTCGAAGAGGTCTATGTCGTCGAGCGAGAGCTTCGCCTTGTCGAGCGCCTTCTGAATGGCCGGCACGGGGCCGATGCCCATGATGGACGGGTCTACGCCGCCGACGGCGTAGGCCACTATCGAGGCCACGGGCTTGAGGCCGAGCTCTTTGGCCTTCTTCTCGGACGATACGAAAACTGCGGCCGCGCCGTCGTTAATACCCGAGGCATTCCCCGCCGTTACCGTCCCGCCCACCTTGAACACCGGGCGGAGCCCCTTCAGAACTTCGAGCGTCGTATCGCCCTTCGGGTGCTCGTCCCTGTCGAAGGCCAGCGGGTCGCCCCTTCTCTGCGGGATGAGCACGGGCACTATTTCGTTCTTGAACCTGCCCTCGTCCTGGGCCGCCTTGCATTTCTGCTGGCTCTTGTAGGCGAATTCGTCCTGCTCGTCTTTCGATATGTTGTAGGATTCCGCGAGATTCTCCGCGGTGACTCCCATGTGATAGTCGTTGAATATGTCCCAGAGGCCGTCGTACACCATGCCGTCGACTATCTCGTCCTTGGGCATTCCCATCCTGTATCCGTAACGCGCCTTGGGGAGGTAAAAGGGGGCGAGGTTCATGTTTTCGGTACCGCCCGCGATTACGGCTTCCGCATCCCCCGCCTTTATCGCCTGCGCGGCGAGCACGACGGACTGAACACCGGAGCCGCAGACCCTGTTGATCGTAACGGCCGGCGTCTCTACGGGGAGCCCGGCTTCGATCGCGATCTGCCTCGATATGTTCATCCCCTGTCCTGCGCCGAGGATGTTGCCCATGATGCAATCGTCGACGACCTTCGGGTCGACCCCCGTCCTGTCCAGTATCTCCTTTACGACCGTTGCCCCCAGCTTTGCCGGGCTCGTTTCTTTCAACGTTCCGCCGAATGACCCTATTGCAGTCCTTAACGGTTCGCTCAGAACAACTTTCTGCATATGAATCGCCTCCTTGTTTAGGTTGACCGCCAATCCGCTGAGTGGATTTTACATTAAGACTTTTCATTTGCAAGTAAACGGAGCGCCCTCCGTCTTGACAAGATGTAGCGGTTTGGGTAACTCGTTAGATGCCGTCATGGCTCGGCGGGATTCTGCTTGTCGCGAATGAAAAAAAGGGGGCATCTTGGCAAAATTAACAGTAGGCGTCGTTTTCGGGGGCAGGTCCGTAGAGCACGAGGTCTCGCTCGTCTCGGCGAAATCCGTGATATCACATACCGATAAAGATAAATACGAAGTATTTCCCATATTCATAGATAAAGAGGGCGTGTGGAGGAGGGCGTCAACAGACGCCTGGCTCGGCGGCGGCGGGCTCGAGGTCGGAACCGGCTCTTTCCTCACGCCGTCCCTCGGCTCGGGCGGGCCGCTACTGTACGAGATCGCGGACGGGAAGCTCGCTGCAGAGCACAGTATAGACGTCGTTTTCCCCGTGCTTCACGGCACGTTCGGCGAGGACGGCGCGGTCCAGGGGCTCTTCGAGCTTATGGGCGTCCCGTACGTCGGCGCGGGCGTCCTCGGGTCGTCCGTCGGAATGGACAAGATCGTGATGAAGGCTATGCTCAAGGATTCGGGCCTCCCCGTGCCGGAATTCGTCGGGTTCTACAAGCACGAATGGGAGGCCGACAGGAATGGCGTCGCCATACTCGCGATGAACGTCCTCGGCATGCCGTGCTTCGTCAAGGCGGCCAACCTCGGCTCTTCCGTGGGCGTGACGAAGGCGAAAGACGGGGACGAGCTCGAAAAGGCCATCGACTACGCCTGCAAATTTTCGAGCCGCATAATCGTGGAAAGGGCTGTCGCCAAGCCGCGAGAAATCGAGATAAGCGTCCTCGGGAACGAAGAGCCCGTCGCTTCCTGCGCGGGCGAGGTCATCCCGCACAGGGAATTTTACGACTACAAGGCTAAATACCTCGAAGAGGGGACGGGCCTCGTCGCCCCGGCCGAGCTCGGCGACGAGCTCACGGCGCTCCTCCGGGATTACGCCGTACGGGCCTTCAAGGCCCTCGACTGCAGCGGCCTCGGGAGGGTCGATTTCCTCATAGAGGAAGGGACCGGCGCCGTTTACGTGAGCGAGATAAACACGATCCCCGGGTTTACGCAGATCAGCATGTACCCCCGGCTCTGGGAGGAGAGCGGCCTCGGCTTCAAGGACCTCGTAAGCAGGCTTATAGAGCTCGCCCTTGAACGGGCGGCCTCACAGAATGCGTTCAAGACCGACTTCAGGGACGAGATTTGAGCCCGGGCGTTTTATACGCTGTAAAATCCGGGGACATCCGGCGTGTATGGATGTATAGTTTATATCACAGGCGCCCGCACCCGGGCACGATAATATAAGGAACAGCCCTCTGGCAGAATGAAGCCCCGCATCCACATCGTTTCTATTTTTGTAGTCATGGCGATTCTATTGCTCGGCTCCGCGTTTTCGAACCCCGAAACAAAGCCGCCCGAAACAAAGTCAGTGGAAGAAACCCCCGACGCCCTCATGCTGCGCTATCCGGACGTAAGCGCGGACTCGATAACGTTCGTCTACGCCGGGGATATATGGGCGGTTCCCAAGTCCGGGGGGCTCGCATCGCGGCTTACCTCCGCCAGGGGGAACGAGATTCTGCCGAAATTCTCCCCGGACGGCGGGACGATAGCCTTCAGCGGGAATTACGACGGCAACGTGGACATATACACCATACCCCGCACCGGCGGGATACCGGAGAGGCTCACGCACCACCCGGACGACGACATGGTCGTCGACTGGTACCCGGACGGCCGGAATATCCTTTTCCGCTCGAACATGCTGAGCCCGAGCCAGCGCTACGACAGGCTCTTCGAGCTTTCGGCGAAGGGCGGGCTCCCGGGGGCGCTCCCCCTTCCCTACGGCGAGCTCGGCAGCCTCAGCCCCGACGGCAAAAAAATGGCGTTCGAATACATGGCCCCCATGCGCGGGGCGTGGAGGGGATACAGGGGCGGGATGGCGAACGACATCTGGATCTACGATTTCGAGTCAGGCTCCATAGAAAAGATCACCGACTACCCCGGCACGGATTCTGTGCCGATGTGGCGCGGGAAAGACATCTACTTCGTTTCGGACAGGGGCGGCGAGAAGCGGATCAACATATGGGCGTTCGATACCGAAACGCACGAAACGCGCCGGGTCACGGACTTTAAAGACTTCGACGTAAAGTGGCCGAGCCTGGGTCCCGACGACATCGTCTTCGAAAACGGCGGCAGGCTCTATCTCCTCGGCCTGCCGGACGAGAGCATAAACGAGATAGCCGTGCAGGTGCCGAACGACCTGCCCGAGCTACGCCCGCGCCTGAAAGACCTTTCGCGGAACATAAGCGACTTCTCGATCTCCCCCACCGGAAAACGGGCGCTCTTCGGGGCGAGGGGCGAGGTGTTGACAGTGCCCGCGGGGCAGGGGAGGGTAAAGAACCTCACCAACACCTCGGGAATTGCGGAGCGCTTCCCCGTGTGGTCGCCCGACGGTAAGTACATAGCGTACTTTTCCGACCGGTCGGGCGAGTACGAGCTTTACTACAGGCTGAGTAACGGGGACGGCGGCGAGACGAGGGTCACCGGGGACGGCTCCGTCTTCCGCTACAAGCCGGTCTGGTCTCCCGACAGTAAAAAAATCGCCTTCAGCGACAAGACCGGCCGGCTGTTTACGGTAGATATAGACGACGGAAAGCCCAAGGAGATAGACAGGGATAAATTCGGCAATATAAGCACTTATTCGTGGTCCCCCGACGGGAAGCACGTCGCATATGCCAAGAGCGAATCGAGCGATATCAAGTCGATATACGTTTACGATCTCGCGGCGGGAAAGCGGCATAAAGTGACGAACGGATTTTATAACGACAATTCGCCCGTTTTCGATCCCGAGGGGAAGTATCTCTACTATTTCTCCGACACGTCCTTCACCCCGGTCTACGGCGACATGGACGATACGTGGGTCTACCCGAACTCGACCCAGCTCTACGCGATCACACTGGCGGACGGTGCTCAGTCGCCGCTCGCCCCTGTAAACGACGAGGAATACGTCCCGCCCGGAAAGGAAAAGAAGGCCCCTGAAAAGGGCCGGATAGACTTCGCTGGCGTGCAGTCCCGGGCGGTGAAGATCCCGGTCTCTGCCGGGAATTTCGGACGCATTACGGCGGCCAACGGAAAAATTGTCTACCTGCGTTTCCCTGCGGCAGGCAACGGGGGGTTTGACAACCCCGGCGGCACGCTACAGTACTTCGACCTCGGGGACAGGAAGGAAAAGACCGTCATGCAGAACGTCTCCGACTACGACCTCTCGGCCGACGGGTCGAAGATCGTTTACCGGTCGGGCGACACGTACGGGATCGTCAATCTCTCGGAAGGAAGCAAGCCCGGTGACGGGCAGCTCGGCCTCTCGGGGCTTAAGGCGAATATAGACCCGAGGGAGGAGTGGAAACAAATATTCACCGACGCGTGGCGGATACAGAGGGACTTCTTCTACGACCCCGGTATGCACGGGGTCGACTGGAACGCCGTCAGGCAAAGGTACGAAAAGCTCCTTCCGTTCGTAACGGACAGGAACGACCTCAATTACGTCATCGGCGAGATGGTCGGCGAGCTCAACTCTTCGCATACATACGTCGGCGGCGGCGATATAGACGAGCCCGAAAAGCTGCCCTTCGGTCTTCCGGGCGCCGAGTTCGAGATCGATCCCGGCGGCAAGGCGTACAGGATTAAAAAGATATATACCGGCGGCAGGCTGAATCCCGATGCGTATTCACCCCTGGGCCAGCCCGGTATCGGCGTCGAGGAGGGGGATTATCTCATCGCCGTAAACGGCATTGCCCCGGACGTAAGCAGGGACCCCTGGGCCGCGTTCTCCGCGCCCACGGGCGACATTGTGACGCTGACGGTCGCAAAGAGCCCTAACGGCAAGGACGCCCGCGACGTGAATATAAGACTCGTCTCGACGGCCGACGACAGGAGGCTCCGGTATCTCGAATGGGTCGAATCGAACCTCGAAAAGGTTGACAGGGAGACGAACGGAAGGGTGGGGTATGTATACGTTCCGGACACGGGATGGCAGGGACAGAACGAGCTCGTAAGGCAGTTCGTGCCCCAGGCCGGGAAGGAAGCCCTCATAATCGACGAAAGATTCAACGGCGGCGGGCAGGTCCCCGACCGCTTCATCGAGCTCCTTAACAGGCCCGTGCTGAACTACTGGGCGACCAGGGATTTTAAGGACTGGAAGACCCCGGCCCTTTCCAACGCGGGGCCGAAGGTGATGATAATAAACGGCTGGGCCGGGTCGGGGGGCGACGCGTTCCCCTATTACTTCAGGAAGACGGGGCTCGGCCCGCTCGTAGGGACCCGCACGCTCGGCGGCCTCATAGGGATAGGCGGGAACCCGGGGCTCATAGACGGCGGGTTCGTCACCGCGCCGAGCTACGCGTTCTGGAACTCGGACGGAAAATGGGAGGTCGAAGGCTACGGAGTCGAGCCCGACTACCCTGTCGAGGACCTGCCCGAGAACATAAAGGACTCCCCCGACCCGCAGCTCGAAAAGGCCATAGGCGTCGCCCTCGAGCTCCTCGAAAACAATCCCCCGAAGAAGCCCCGGCGTCCCGTCTACGAAGACAGGACCGGCCCGGGAAAACCCCGGACGGCCCCCGGCCTCTAGCCCGAAAACGCCTATTCCCCGAATCCTTATCTACTAAATCGATATATAAATCCGGCGTGGGCGTGTTGTCTCTTTTGCCGCGGCCACTATACTTTAAATAGGTATATCGTTCTGCAATAAATATATCATTCTACATAGGGGGGCGATAATGGAAGAGAATGGCGGAAAGCACAAAAAGGCGACTTTCTCGGGCGGCTGCTTCTGGTGTATGCAGCCGCCCTTCGACAACCTGCCGGGCGTCGTTTCGACCACGGTCGGCTATACGGGCGGGACTGAGAAAAACCCGAGCTATCACGACGTCTGTTACGGCAGGACGAATCACCTCGAATCCATAGAGGTCGTATACGACCCGGACAGGGTCTCGTACGAGGGGCTTCTCGACGTCTTCTGGCTTAACGTAGACCCGACTGACGACGGCGGACAGTTCGTAGACAGGGGCAGGCACTACAAAACAGCCGTTTTCTATCACGACGAAGAGCAGAAGAAGACCGCCGAAGAATCGAAAAGGAAGCTCGGAGAGTCGGGAAGGTACAAGGCCCCTATTGTTACGACCATACGGCCGGCGATGGAATTCTATCCCGCCGAGGAGTATCATCAGAAATATTACGAGAAGAATCCGATAGGATATTCGAGCTACAAGGCGGGCTCCGGAAGGGAAGGATACATAGAGCACATGAAAGGTGTTAAGTAATCTCCCGTTCTCCGACGGGGAATGTTTTTTTACCTTTAAACGTTTCCCCGATTCGGGGAATTGAACACCCGCCGGAAGCGGCCGCGGGCCTTGTTGTTTTTCTTCTCGTAGGTATACTTCTCGTTCCCGGTCGGGGTGTAGCGCAGTCTGGTAGCGCGCGGCGCTTGGGACGCCGAGGTCGGAGGTTCGAGCCCTCTCACCCCGACCATTTATGCAAGGCGCCCCGCCTGAATTGCAGCGATTCATGAAGCCGGGCGCAATCGCGAAGACGTAGGCGTGCGTCTTTCGCAATATGCCGGAAACACTACTCTCTCCGACTCGACATTACGTGTGTGTAACGCTTGCGAGCGGTCATCTGTGGTAAATATCTCTTGATTTGTGTAGTTGCATGTGCTAATTGATATTCTTAGGGAGTAGGCCGGTTATATACCGGTCTTTTTCAAACATGGGTGAGTTAACACGAGCTGTATTTAACAAGCTCCTCAGCACTTCCGATATTGCAATAGGCTTTGTCGACCTCGAAGGTGTATTCATTGACGTTAATGAAGCCTTTCTGAAAATAACCAAATATTCAAGAGAAGAGATAATCCATGAAAAAACTTTCAGGGACATCACTCCCCAAGAGTATTTCGATCTGGAAACCGATATAGTTAAAGAGCTTCTGGCGACCGAGAATCC
>JADLGH010000096.1 GCA_020849425.1 Candidatus Dadabacteria bacterium | reverse complement strand
GCCCAGAGGACGCTGCTGTTTAACTCGATGACCGCCGAGCTCCCGGCCTTGTGGTGAAGGCCGTCCGTCGTTTGCGTGAATATGCAGTCGAGATTGGCTATCATTTCGAGCTCGGCGAGGGCCTTGTGCGAAGGGCCGGGCTCGGTCGATGAAAGGAGAGGGTAGGCGGCCCTTATCTTCTTCCAGTATTCCGCCCTTACCGCCCTGTCCTCGCGGAAATCCATGGCGGGCGGGTTCATCGCAGGGTCCGCGAAATCCGGTAATCCGCACTCGGCCGAGAGCTCGGGCCCCGTGAGAACGACTATTTTGCGGGCCCCGGTTATCCATTCCGCGACCTTTGCCGCAACGTCGGTAGCCATACCAAGGATTATACTATTTCAGGGCGAGCGAAGTCAACGAAAGGGGAACGCCCCGGTGCGGAATTCATCATTTCGGCGGCATGCCGGTATAATAAATCATGAGCCTAACCGCATGGGAGACGAGAGCAGATGAGCAATAAGCCGGCCCGGATTACGGAGTTCAGCGACAAGGTGCTTTCAATCGTCTGGGACGACGGGCACGAGAGCCTTTATATATACGAGGACCTCCGGCAGGCCTGCCCGTGCGCCACGTGCCGCCAGGAAAGAAAGACGAGCAAGAACGGGAGGCTCCGTTTCAAGAAGACCATCCCGCTGCGTACGAAACCGGACGGTATCAAGCCGATGAGCGTCGAGTCCATCGGGCAGTATGCGCTCAAGTTTCACTGGAACGACAAGCACGACACCGGCATTTACAGCTTCGAGTTCCTCCGCGACCTCTGCAGCTGTGAAGCTTGCAGCGTGCCGGGAGAAGAAGTTTAAACCCGCCTCATTCTATCTCGAAAACTATGCTGACGGTCGCGTTAATCGTGAGATCGCCCGGCTCTATCGGGGTGGGCGCGGCGGCCGCCTCTTTGGCCATGGCGAAGTCCCTGTACACGGGCGCCGGGTAGTCGTACGAAGGCGATAGCTGGAGTATGCGGGTTATCTTAACGCCCGCGGCGTCGGCAAGCACCCGGGCCGTCGCCTGCGCGTCCTTTACGGCTTCGGCGAGGGCCTTTTTCCTGAGCCCGGCGCTCTTTGTCGTGTCGAACCGGAGGCCCTGGATGTTGTTGAGCCCGGCTTCGGCCGTGGTATCGATAATAGCGCCGATTTGCTTCAGGTCGTGCACCTCGGCCACGATCTGGTTACTGGCCCTGTAGCCCTTGAATTCGGATTTGTTCGTCTGGTTATTGTATTCGTGTATGGGGGAAAGGTTGTAGCCGGCCGTGGACACCTTGTCGTTTTCGCCGAGCTTCGCCTTTATCGCCTCCATGACGCTGTTCGTCTTCTCGGCGTTCTCCCTTACCGCCTGCGAGGCGCTTTTGGCCGTGGTTTCGACGGCGAGGTTAAGATAGGCGACGTCGGGCGCGGCGCTCGTCTCGCCCTTGCCGTTGACTGTGAGCGTTCTCTTGTCGTACTGCACGTTCTGTGCGCGGGACGGAAGGCTCAGCGCGAGTCCCAGAATGAGCGTTGAAAGCAGGAGTGCCGTTTTGGAAATCATGTCTCACCTCGCTTGTCTTTTTTTGCCCCGGTGCGTTCCGGAATAATTATACTCTATACGTACGATCCATCCGCCGAAAAGATTCCGGCGGTATCCCCGGCCTTGTAAGTCTTTAAATCCATTGTAAAATCAAATATAATACGTGTTTGTAGATGCTTGAAAGCCCGCTCGTGACGGCGGCGATAATGTGAAGATTACGTAACCGATGATCGAGAAGAAGTTAGGATATAAATTCAGGGACGAGGCAATACTCAAAACAGCTCTGACGCACAGCTCCTTCGCCAATGAGACTTCGGTCGAGAGTAACGAGCGGCTCGAATTCCTGGGCGACGCCGTGCTCGGCTTTATCGTTGCGCGCGTTTTGTACGACCTTTTCCCCGAGGCGGCTGAGGGGAAGCTCTCGAAGATGAGGAGCTCGATAGTGAGCCGCATGAATTTCGCCCATTTTGCAAAAGAGCTCAAGATAGACAAGCAGATACTCCTCGGAAAGGGGGAGGAGATAACCGGCGGGAGAGAGAGGCAATCGAATCTCGCCGGGGCCTTCGAGGCCGTTATCGGGGCAGCGTACATCGACGGCGGATACAGGAAGGTGTACGCCATCGTATCCCGGCTCCTTAAGGACTGTCTTAACGGCAAGGAAGAAATCTTCAAGGACTACAAGACGAAGCTCCAGGAAATCGCCCAGAGGCAGTTCAAAAAGGTCCCCAAGTACAAGGTCGTTTTGGAAGAAGGGCCGCCCCACGACAAGTGCTTTCACGTGGAGGTCAAGCTCGGCAGAAGGGCCATAGGAAAGGGCGTGGGGAGCAACAAGAAGCAGGCCGAGCAGGCCGCCGCGAAAGAGGCGCTCGAAGAGATCGAGCGCAGCATGAAAAATTCCTGAATGCTTCCCGTCAGTCGTCTTCCTGAGCGTTGAGCCCGAGCTCGTCTATTTTCTTGGATAGCGTATTCCTGTTGATGCCCAGCACCTGCGCGGCTTTCTTCTTGTTGCCTTTGGTGACCTGGAGGACGGATTGTATAAGCGGTTTTTCTATCTTCTTTAGTACGATGTCGTAGATCGAGCCTTCCGCCTCGCCGGGGCCCAGGAGGTATTTAACTTCGCTCGATATTATCCCGGAGAGCGTTTCGTCCTCGCGCCTGCCGCCGTCTTCCATGTGGGGAGCCGCGACGAGAAGCGTATCCCTGGTTATCACGGTGTCGGACGTGAGTATGAGCAGACGTTTGATCATGTTCTCGAGCTCCCTCACGTTGCCGGGCCAGCTGTAGCTCTTCGCCATCTCCCTGGCTTCGTCCGAGAGCGTCCTGGCGGCGACCCTGAGCTCTTTCGAATACCTGGCGAGGAAGTGCTCGATGAGCGGGATCACGTCTTCGGGCCTTTTCCGGAGGGGCGGGATCTTGATCGTTATAGCGTTTAAGCGGTAGAAGAGGTCTTCCCTGAACCTGCCCTCGGCGACCTCCTTTTCGAGCTCCTTGTTCGTAGAGGCGATTATTCTCACGTCCACCGGCGTCGGCCTCTCGCTCCCGAGGCGGTAGAACTTCCTCTCTTCGAGTATCCGGAGGAGCTTCGTCTGGAGCTCGGCGGGCATATCGCCGATTTCGTCGAGGTGAAGCGTCCCCCTGTGGGCTTCCTCGAAGCGGCCCTGCTTCGAGATCGCGGCCCCGGTGAATGCGCCTTTTTCGTATCCGAAGAGCTCGCTTTCGAGGAGGTCTTTCGGTATGGCCGCTATGTTTACGGAGACGAGCCTTTCGTCGCGCCGCGTGCTGTTGGAATGTATGGCCTTCGTGACGAGCTCCTTTCCCGTGCCGCTCTCGCCGATGATGAGGACCGTGATGTCCCTTTCGGCCACCCTCCCTATCATCTTGTATATGTTGAGCATGGCCTGTGACTTGCCGACAATGTCGTGAAGGGAGTCGGTTTCCCCCGTTTCCTGCTTCAGGAATTCGAGCTTCTTCGAGTTCTCGTAGCTCTCGATGGCGCGCTGGACCGTTATCCGCACCTCGTCGAGGTCGAAGGGCTTCGCTATGTAGTCGTACGCCCCCTGCTTCATGGCGTCTATGGCGTTCTTGACGGTGTTCTGGGCGGTGATGATGATAACGGGAGGGTCGATGCGCCTTTGCCTGAGCTCGTTAAGGACGTCGAACCCCGTCATGTCGGGCATGGTTATGTCCAGGATTATGGAGGAGAAAGCGCCGGAGGACGCCGACTCTATGGCCAGGGCGCCGCTCTCGGCGTAACGGACTTCGAAGCCCGCCTTTTCGAGGCATTTGCCCAGCACCCATCTTATGCTTTCTTCGTCGTCCGCTACTAGTATCTTCTTTCTCATTATGCCGAGCTCCGGTTACGGCCGCCGGTGGGCGACGGGCGGCGCATACTTAATCATAACCGCAATCCGCCGGAATTTGCATCAGCCCCCTGAAATTGGGAGGAAGACCTTGAACGCCGCGCCTTCGCCGGGCCGGCTGTCCACTATTATAGCGCCGCCGTGCTTTGCGATAATCTGGTAGGCGAGGAAAAGGCCGAGGCCCGAGCCTTCTTTTTTCGTCGTGTAGAAGGGGCTGAATATCTTTTCTGCAATGTGCTTCTCTATGCCTTCGCCGCTGTCCCTTATTTCGACGGACATGATTTTCTGGTCCTTGAGATGCTCCGTCATCCATTTGGTGGAAATATCGATTCGCCCTTTATCCCCGACGGCTTCGTATGCGTTTTTAATCAGGTTGAGGAAGACCTGCTTAAGGGAATTCCTGTCCCCCTCTATCGGCGGAAGCGTGACGTCGTAGTTTTGCCGTATCTCGACGCCTTCGCGCGATTTCGGCATGGATTCGAGGTATATGATTTCCATGAGGAGCTCGTGTATGTCGACGGGGACGAATATGTCCCTGGCGAAGGGCTCGAGCTGTTTCAGCGTGCCGAGGAGATCCTTCAGCCTGTCGGCCTCTCTTATGATGAGCTCGGCGCACTTCGTGGTTTCCCCGTTGTCGCTGTCCTCGGCTATGAGCTGGGCCGCGCCGCGTATGCCGCTCAGCGGATTCTTGAGCTCGTGGGCGAGCCCGAGGATGAGGTGCTCGAACTTGAATGCGGATATTTCCTGTGTGTTTTTGCTGCTGAGGAACTTGCTTCCCGAGAGGTCCTTTATCTGGAGTATGACGCCCTTTAACTCGCCGCTCAGCGCGAAGAGGGGGGTGGCCACGGGCTGGATCGCGATTCTCTCGCCGCCCCTTAGGGCAGGGTTTATCTCGTCGCCGAATATTGTGCGGGATTCCTCCATGGCCATGAGGGCGACTTCTTCTATCTCGACCGGCATGAAGGTGCTGGAGTGTTTGCCGTACGCCTTTTCCCTGGACATCCTGAACGTGCTTTCGGCGAAGTCGTTCATTTCGAGGACGGTGAAGTCTTTATCGACTATGATTATCGACTCGGGCAGCGCGTCGAATATCTCTTTGTGGCTGGTCTTCTTTCTCATGTATGCGCTATCCCCCTGCCGCCGCCCGTGTTCGCTTTCGGCCGCGCCGGTTCAGCCGGCCCGCGGACTATCGGCCTTTACTACGGCGTCCGGGGGTTTGCGCGGTGAGGACCGGTTAAAGGTCTTCGATGCGAAGGAACATCGTCCCCGGCCTTATGCTCGACAGCCGTCCAATTTGCCTTAGCGCCTTGAGGAGGTCCTTTTCCCTGGCTTCGTGCGTCATTATGACGACGGGCACGTCCCCGCCGCCGTGGTGTCTTCCTTTTTGTATGACGGATTCGATGCTTATGCCGTTAGAGCCGAGCCCGCCCGTGATCCTCCCCAGAACCCCGGGCCTGTCCTCGGCCTGGAACCGGATGTAGTACTTGTTCACTGTGTCGCTCATTTTTATGAGCGGCAGCGAGCTCTTTTCGGCGTAGAGCCTCGGCGGCGGCAGGTGTGCGTTTCCGAGCGAGATGTGTTTGCCGATCTGGAGGACGTCGCTTACGACGGCGCTCGCGGTGGGCATCATGCCCGCGCCCTTGCCGTAGAGCATCGCCGGGCCGAGCGCGTCTCCGACCACGTATATGGCGTTAAACGCCCCGGATACGTCGGCGAGCTGGGTGCCTTTTTTCACGAGCGCCGGGTATACGCCGGCCTCGAGCCCTTCGTCGATCGCCTTGGCTATGGCCAGGAGCTTTATCTTGTATCCGAGCTCGTCGGCGAAGGATATGTCGAGCGGGGTGATGGTCCTTATGCCCTCGACGTGGATCCTGCCGAAGTCGATGTATCTTCCGAAGGCGAGCATGACGAGTATCGAGAGCTTGTGCGCGGCGTCTATGCCGTCGACGTCGAAGGACGGGTCCGCCTCGGCGTAGCCTTCTTTCTGCGCCTCCTCGAGGACGTCGCCGAATTCGGAGCCCTCGTCGGTCATTCTCGAAAGTATGTAGTTCGAAGTGCCGGTTATTATGCCGTGTATGGAGAGTATGTTGTTGGCGGCGAAGCTCTCCAGGGTGGATTTTATTATCGGAATGCCGCCGCCGACGCTGGCCTCGAACCCTACCTCGACGCCGTTTTCGGCGGCCGTGGCGAATATCTCCTTGCCATGATGCGCGAGGAGGGCCTTGTTGGCCGTGACGACGTGTTTTTTGTTGCGGAGGGCCGAGAGGACGAGGTCCCTGGCTATGGTCGTCCCGCCGATGAGCTCGACGACGATATCGATCGACGGGTCGTTTACGAGCTCGTCGGCCTTCCGCGTAATTTTGCCCTTCGGGATCCTTACGGGTCTTTTCCTGTCGGGGTCGATGTCGGCTATTTTTTTGAGGTTCGGGGCTATGCCGGTCCTCTTCTCTATTATCTCTTTATTCCGGTCGAGGATCTTTATAACACCGCAGCCTACTGTACCCGCGCCTATCAGGCCGACATTTACGACGCTCATGAAACGGTCTCCTTGTTTTGTCCCTGTGCTTTCAGGGCAAAAATTATACATTATAATATTTGACTTTAAACGAACGGACGCTTAAATTATTAGCTTTCTCCGGGGCCGTAGCTCAGTTGGGAGAGCGCATGAATGGCATTCATGAGGTCGAGGGTTCGATCCCCTTCGGCTCCACCAATTATTTCAGCAGGTTATGTAGTGTTCTCACTTTTCGATTCCTACCTGGGTACGGTTTTGGGTACGGTTCGGGTTGAAATTGGCCAGATTTTCGACCGCTTCTTTCAGCGAATCTTCCGGGTGAGCATATCTCATAGTAGTTTTTAGATCGGCGTGGCCAAGTATTCTGCTGACTACGACTATGGAAACGCCGGATTCAACCATACGAGTTGCAGCTGTATGTCGAAGATCGTGAAACCTAAGCCCATTGATGTTTGACCGTTTACAAGCCCCTATAAAAGCTTGTTTCAAGGAATCGTGACGTGCATATGGGGTCCCCTTAGAGCTAACAAAAACGTAATCCGAACCGCATACTTTCAAGCGTTGCTCAAGTAACAGAGTCCGTAGGGCTGAATTTATTGGTATTCGTCTTGTTTTCTTGCTTTTCGTATTTGTATGATCAAGGGTAATAATGTTGTTGTCGAGATCGACATTTTCCCAGCGTAGTGTAAGAATCTCGTTTTTCCGCATGGCGGTATTAAGGGCGCAAATTATTATAGCCCTGAGTTCGGGAGAGCTTGAGTTTAACAATTTAGCTTCCTCGTCAGGAGTAAGAGTCCGGTCAACCATATTATGTTCGGGAAGGAGTTTTGAAATTGATACGGGATTATCTCCAAAGAAAACCTTTCTGCGCTTTGCATAGTTTAGTAAATGACTGAGACACGCTAGTTCCCTGTTTACTGTTGAGGGTTTTACTGCACGCAGCCTGTATAGCTTGTAATCATCAATGTCTTTTGCTGAAATTTGAGAGAGCTTTTTGTCTCCAAATGGACGTTGTAAATGGGCTAAATATTGGATAGCGCATTTCCAAGAACGATTCTGCTTTATATCCCTGACATATTCTATGTATTCTCCTGAAAACTCGGACAGGGTTGGGATCTTGGCTCCGATCTGATCAAGTTGATCCAATCTAATCTGGCGTTTCCTTTCTTCTAACTTAGTTTGAGCTACGGCTTTTGTTACTTCTCCGACCTTCCCGATCGATTCCTTCTTTTCAAGTCCCTCTATCCAATATCGGATATACCAGTAATCGTGATAAGAGCCGTCAATTTGTCTCCTTCTCCTTTTATAAACTCCCATTTATTTGCCTCCTATTTTCTTGTTCTTTTTCCTTAGTTCTTCTAGAGCATTTATATCCCGTTTTTCTTTGCCAATGTAAATACAGTGAGTTTTATTCATATGAGTGAAATAGGCATACCAATAGAGTCCATGACCAGGACCCCCTTCCTTGCATTTTTTGCAGCCGCATTTAGCTGGTTTTTGTTGATAGACAACAGTAGGGGGGATTCGTTCTCCTATCCATTTATGGAGCTTCCTAAGGTCCTTTAAATCCAACTGTTCAATGCTGTAAATAAGCATATTATCTAACATAGTATTAGATATGATATAATACTCAGAATAGTTTGTCAATGTAGATACTTAGCTCGCCTAGAGAAAAATAGGGTTTGCTTGATATTCGTAAGTGATACTTCGAAATCATTTATTAAAGACACAGCGGCATCACGAATCAGGCACAGATTAGTAGGCCAAAGGGGGACCAT
>JADLGH010000095.1 GCA_020849425.1 Candidatus Dadabacteria bacterium | reverse complement strand
GCGTGCGATATGCCGACGCCCGAATTGTTTACGAGGCAGGAGACCTCCTGGAGCCCGGTGCCGGATGCGGCGATCATACCGACCGGCCCGCGGTCGAGCACGTTCGCGAACCCGAGGCCTACGCCGTTCAGTATTGCAGTCCCGCATCCCGGGCCCATTACGAGGAGTCCCCTATCTCTAGCCCTCTCCTTTAACTCTATTTCTTCGTCTATCGTCAGATTGTCGCTGAAGAGGAACGTATGAAGCCCCGTGTCTATGGCCTTCCCGACCTCTAGTTTGGCGAACTTCCCGGGGAGCGATACGGCGACCATGTTGGCCCCCGGGAGCGCGCCGTACGCCGAGCCCAGGCTCTTGTACTTCTTCGCGAGCTCCGCACCGGCGTCGGGCGGCGCGAGGAGCGCATCCAGCATGTTCACGGCCTCCTCGGCCTTCTCCTTCGAATCGGCCTTTACGGCCACTATAAGGTCGTTCGCCGTCGCCTCGGGCATGCCGTCCAGTAGGCCCGCGTCCCTGAGCATCGCGAGGTTGGCCTCTGTCGCCATGATGGCGGCCGCGCTCTTCACGCCCGGAGCCCCCGAAAGCTTCTGGCTTATCTGCATCAGCTTCATCGAATCCTGGTAATGATTTTTTTTAATAACGTGTAAAATCGCCATTACGTATAAATCCCCTTATTCCGTATCCTACGCCGCCAGCCTGTGCCGCTCCCCGAACGCCATTATCGCCTTCGAGAAGCATTCGTAGGGTGCGTGAACGATTCCCGCCCCTATCTGCCCCGCGCCCGAGCTCTTGTGAAGGACGGCGCTGTTTATGCTGGGGAGTATCCCTGTCTCGACGACCTTCCTTATGTCGATGCCCGTCGGAGTCCCCTCGAAGTCGAGCGAAGGAATCCCGAATTTCGGGTTCTTCACGGTCGTGATCTCCCCCATAGCCTTCGTGATGGCGACCGATTCCTGAAAGCCGCCGCCCGCGAACGACGCCATCGACGGCGCTGCCGCTATGGCGAACCCGCCGAGGCCCATCGTCTCGATTATCGCGCTGTCTCCTATGTCCGGCGCGCCGTCCTCGGCCGTGTAGCCGGGGTTATAGAGCGCATCCATCAGATACGGCGACGGGGCGATGAACCATTCGTCGCCGAGGCCGCTCACCCTGATACCGAACTCCGTTCCGTTCCGGGACATCGCCGTGACTATAGTGGAATTCTCTACGTCCCTCGCCGCGTCCATCGCCAGCTTGGCGGCCGTCATCGTAATATTAAGGAAAAAGTGGCTGTTGCCCGCGACGAACTTGAACGCGCGGATCGCCCGGTCCACGGGGAGCCCGAGAGAGAACAGCGGCTCCGTGATATTTTTAAGGAATAGATTGGTGGAAGCTGCGTGCCGGTTGTGGCACTCGTCCCCCATTTGAATCCCCTGCGCGAGTACGCTCCACACCGGAATGCCGCCCATCTTCGCGACGACCTTCTTCATCACGGGCGCGAATTCGTCCCTCATGAACTTGAGGCGGGTAATCGTCTCTTCCTCGACCGCGCCGAACCAGAGCACCTTCCCGCCGCCCTCGTTGAACGTCGAGTACGCAAGCCTCCCGCTCGCCGTGTCCTTCGTAACTATGACGGGCATCGACGCCGAGATTATCCCCGTCATCGGCCCGACGGAGCCGTGTGCGTGGTTCGAGGAAAGCTTTATCTTCTTCGACTTGACGAGCTTGTCCACGGCCTTCATGTCGGGCGCGAGCCCCTCGAAAACGGCGGCGCCCCTCACGGCCCTCTGCATGGCGTCGCACATCGCGCCCCACTCTATCGGCGGCCCGGCGTGGAGTATGGTGTCCGGCGTCATGCCGGGCACCGCGTCGAGCGCCGTGGCCACGTCAACGACGACGGGCTCGACGGACAGGATCTTCTCCACGGCCAGGGCGTTCGCCTCGTTTATCAGCTCGGCAATGTATCTTTTCGGTTTCGTTTCCATCGCTGTCTTTTTCTATCCCGTTCCTCTTACGACTAATTCTTATGATGGGGGCACGGCCAGTATCCACAGCAGCTTCGCCTGCCTTTTGCCCACGTTCTTCCACTTGTGGTTCAGGTGCGTCCTGAAGTGAAGGCTGTCGCCCTGCTTAAGGACGTACACCTTGTCGAGCACCCTGAACTCGACAGTTCCGCCGAGGCAGTAAACGAGCTCCTCGCCCGCGTGCTTCATCGGCGTTCTGCCGCTCGTCGCCCCGACGTCTACGGTCGCATACGCCGCCGTCATGATGAAATCGCCGTATTTCTGCGCCGATATCGCCTTCAGGTCGAGCCCCTTCTTGAACGTCAGAATGGGCTCTCTCTCCCCGGCGGGAACGAGGACGACGTCCTTCTCCTCCTCCACTTCCTCGATGAAGTGGCTCACCTTCTTTCCGAGGGCGTCCGATATCTTCATCATCGTCGTTATGGTCGGTATGATGCCGTTCGACTCTATCTTGTGTATAGCGGCGGCGGAGATGCCCGACCTCTCCGAAAGATCTTTTAACGACAAGTTCTTTTCGACTCTAAGCTTTTTTATTCTCTCCCCGAGTTTTGAAACTATGTGGTCAATCTGATTTTTTTCCTTGTTCATTCCTCACCCTTAAAGATATAAAGCGTATGGCTCAATTAGATCCCGGTCAGGGCTTCGTTCTCGAAATCCCAGAGGAGCCACTTCCGGGATTCCCCGTCCACGAAATAAACCTTGCCGCCGCTTGTCACGGTGCCTATCGCTTCGCACGTGAGCCCCAGCGCCCGGAACCTCTCCGCCACCTCGCCGGTTTTACCGGGCCTTAGCGACAGGACGAACCCGTAGCTCGGGAACGCCAGGAGCCATTCGCCGAGCGGGGCCTCGAAGGGCCTCGGTATGGCGTCAACGTTTATATCCGCCCCCTTGCCCGAGCTTTCGAGCAGCATGAGTAAGGAGCCTATGAGCCCCGCCATGCTGACGTCCTTCGCAGTGTCCGCCGCGCCGTCGTCGGCCAGCGACGAAACCTCCTCCAGGTGCCTTACGGCCTCCCTGCCTTCGAGCGTGCTGGAGGAATCCCAGAAATTAAAACCCGATACGAATTTCCCGTTCCGATTGTATATGAAGACGAGGTCGTCGCCCTCGCGAGCGCCGAAGCTCGTGAGAAGGCTCTTGGCCTTTCCTAAAATAAATACGGCAAGCGAAGGGTGTTCCGCGTCCGTCGTTATGTGCCCGCCGACGACGGGAACGCCGTAACGCTCGGCGTTGTCCCTTATGCCGCGAAGTATCTCCGCCGCGTTTTCAGTGGAGTTCGAAAAGACGACGTCCACCACGGCCACGGGCCTTCCGCCCATGGCGTATATGTCGCTTATGTTCGTGAGCACCGAAGTGCGTCCCGCTAGGTAGGGATTTTCGGCTACGAGACGCGGGTAGACGCCCTCGCCCGCCAAGAGGAGATAGCCGTCTTCGGTCTTTATCGCGGCCGCGTCGTCGCCAAGCAGGACCTCGCTGCCGTCTACGACGGAAGAGGAAGGCAAGTGATTCCAGACGCCGCTTATCGCCCGCTTCTGAAACAGCCTCGACGAAGACCGTATGCTTTGAATGAGCTCCTGCATAATCTCCCTTTCAGCCGGAGGCGAGGTCCGCCTCCATGAGTTGGTGAGGAATACCGTGATATTCCTCGGGGTCGCCAATCGGAGTCCATCCCAGTCTTTGGAAAAATCTCACATTCTGCGGCTGTACGTAGGCAAGGAACCTTCTGCACTCGTCCGTAGACTTCATCGTCTGCACGGCGAACTTCACGAGCCCCATGCCGACGCGTCCGTTCCTGTACCCGGGAGCGGCGCTCAGCCGTCCCCCCACCCACGTATCACCCTCTATCCTGTAACACCTGACCGCTCCTACCACCTCGCCCCCGGGGAGCTTCACCGAGACTATATGAATGACTTTATGGAACGGATCGGTGTCGAATTCGTCCACGTCCGTTTCGCCGAAAATGCCCTGTTCCGATACGAAGACGTCGCGTCGCAGACGAAAATAATCCTCAAGCTCCTTCTCTTCCCCGGCAATTTTGAAAATAAACCTTTCCAAAAGACTATCACTCGGGACCGTCTACTATACTTGATACCTTATCAACTTTAGTAAATTAAGTCAAGACATT
>JADLGH010000094.1 GCA_020849425.1 Candidatus Dadabacteria bacterium | reverse complement strand
TCTCGTCTAGCCATACCGCTTCGTAGGCGCGGTTCTGGTAAACAGCGGGAAGGGTGGGGCTCAGTCTCATGGTCCCGCCGCTTACTGTTATGCGGCGTGCGGCGGCGGAGGTCGTTACCTTCCGGTTTATCGCGTTTGCAAGCTGCTCGCGGTTTGTAGGTACGTGGGTGTCGGCGGCCGGGATTTCGGGCTCCGTTACGGTGTTCTGACCCGCCGGGGCGCATGCCAGCAGCGCCACCTTCACCGAAAATGCGAGTATCAGCACAGAAATCCCTTTTCCGGTTATATTCCGAAATCTCCCCATCTTTTTATCCTTTAAACCAGACTGCCGAAGCAAAATGATTCTATAACCCCGTAAAATTAATATTAGCTGATATTTACGCTACTGTGAATAAAATCTACGTCGAATCAGCCCGGCAGTATTATAATGTCAAACTTATATTTCGGCTATCCGGTATATCGATCGACTCGTACTCGATTACAGGATTTTCGTGCCCGGCGCGAGCCTCAGGTCCTTGAAGAGATAGCGCCTTATCTTCCGGGTGGTGGTTTTCGGGAACTCGTCGGTCCTTATGGCGAAGCGCCTTACCCTCTTGTAGGGCTCGAGCCCGGCGTTCGCCGCCCGGACTTCGTCCCGGAGGAGCTCCCAGACGTTCTCGTGCGTCCCGGCGAGTCCCTTGGACCGGAGCCTGAGCCCGGCCTCTTCGAATGCCGGGTATATGACGGCGTGTATGTCCGAGTCGTCGGGGCTGAATACGAGCGCTTCTTCTATGAGGGGCGACTTCGTGAGCTTTTCCTCGACCTCCTCCGGATGAACGTTCTTCCCGCCCGGGGTCACTATGACGGCCTTCTTCCGGCCGGTGATGTAGAGGTAACCGTCCTCGTCGCAGTATCCGAGGTCGCCCGTGAGGAGCCACCCGTCGGGGGTGAGCGTTTCCCCGGTCGCGCCCGGGTTCTTGTAATAACCCTGCATGATGTTCGGGCCGTACGCCGTGATTTCCCCCACGCCCTCGGCGTCGGCGTCCCTTATCTCGACCTCGTCGCTCGGGATGACCATGCCTATGCTCCCGGGCTTCGGGCTGGAGAGGGGGTTTACCGTTATGATGGGCGACGCCTCGGAGAGCCCGTAGCCCTGTATGACGTCGATGCCGTATTCCGAAAGCCCGGACGAAACCCAATCCGGGAGCGCGGCCCCTCCGGAGACTATCATCCTTATCCGGTCGAGGCCGAGGCTCTGTCGTATCTTCGCTTGAAGAATGCCCCTGGGCATGAGCCCGGCCGCTATGCGTTTGAGCCCGGTCTGCTGCGCAATCTCGCGCCGGATTCTGAGGTAGAGCTTTTCGAGGATGAGCGGCGCTGTCAGCCATATCGTGGGCCGCGCCGACAGCATGTCTTCGAGGAGCTCTCTCGGCTTGAGCCCCCGGGCATAGAATACGCTCATGCCGCTTCCGAAGGTCGTGATCAGCCCGCCTGTGCACTCGTACGAATGGTGAATCGGGAGTATGGAAAAGGCCCTGTCCGTCGGGAAGTACTCTATCGTCCTGTGGATGTCGTCCACGTTAGAAATGACGTTCCCGTGCGTGAGCATGACGCCCTTCGGGTCGCCCATTGTCCCGGAGGTGAAGAGTATCTCGAGGAGGTCGCCGCGGGTGACGTTTTCCATCGCCGCCCCGTGCGCGTACTTCCCGGGCAGGCCCTCTATGGATTCCATGGGGATAACGTGCCTGAGCCCGGGGAGGTCGCGGCGTACGGCTTCTATCCCCGCCGTGAACGCCCCCGAGGCTATGAGCGCCCTGCACGACGAGAACGACATTATGAATTTATGGCTTTCGGCGGGGGCCCGTGCGTCGAGCGGCACGGCGACGGCGCCGATCCACGCCAGGGCGAAGAGGGACATCCCCCACTCGGGCCTGTTCTCGCCGAGCAATGCGACGTGGTCTCCCTTTTCTATGCCGAGGTTTTTGAGATGCCTCGCGAGCTTCGTGACGAGCTCGAAGACCCTCGCGTACGTGATCTCCGAAACCCCGGCTCCGGCGGGCACGGCGTATGCCGTCCGCCCCGGGTACATGTCGGCGCTCCTGCCGACGAGCTCGGGGAGCGTATCTATCCCGAGGCTGCCCCTCAGCACGGGGGCCTTTCGCGCGGGCCTCGTGTACCTGGTCATGGTAGTCAGGATATCGTCATTTCCTGAAAATGAAAAACGCACCGGCGGCGAGGAACGCGAACCCGACGAGATAATTCCACCTGAACTGCTCGTTCAGGTAGATGACGCTGAAGACCGAAAAGACGGTGAGCGAGATTATCTCCTGTATTGTCTTGAGCTCGACGCCCGAAAACCGGCTGTAACCGAGCCTGTTGGCGGGGACCTGAAAGCAGTATTCCGGGAGCGCTATGAGCCAGCTCGCGATTATCACGGTCCAAAGCGGGAAGCTCGTGTATTTGAGGTGTCCGTACCAGGCAAAGGTCATAAAGATATTGGAAAGCACAAGTAGAAATACCGTTATCATGCTCTCTCGGCTCCTTGCCCCGGGCCCCCGGTTGTTTCCCCGGCGGGGCGGAGCAAATGAATTATAAAGCGCCACGAACCGAATCCAAGGACCGGAAAAAATTGCCGCCTTCGCGCGTGTGAAAGCCCGGCCGGCGGCCCGTGAGACAGCGCCGCAAGGTTAAAATAACCCGGGGCAAGGGCCTCGCATCGTACGATAAATAGGGGGATATCGCTTGACATCACCGTGAAAAATACTTATACCTCGTGTATAAAGTACTGTTATTAAACGAAATGGAGGGATGGTTAAATGATTGGATACGAGGGATGCACAAGGCTCGCCGCATGGTTGGTCGTCGCGGCGATTTTTTTACTGGGCCCGGTCACGGGCGATAAGACGCAGGCACAGTCCGAGGCCTCCACGGGCGGGGGGGTTCTCTTCATACTCGACGGCTCGGGCAGCATGGCCGCGCAGATAGACGGCAAGCCCAAGATGGACGTCGCCAAGGAAGTCATGATTAACGCGATAAAGGGTCTCCCGGACGACGTGAACATAGGGCTCGAGGTTTACGGGCACAGGAGCAAGGGCGACTGCGACGACATAGAGACGCTGGCCGAGGTGGGCCCGACGGATAAAGAGGCTCTCATAGAGAAAATAAATTCGATAAAGCCGATGGGCAAGACCCCCATCACGAAGTCGTTCGAGATAGCGGGCGAGAAGCTCGCCGCGACGGAGGACGAGACCACCGTAGTGCTCGTCAGCGACGGCGAGGAGACGTGCGAGGGCGACCCGTGCGCGCTCGTAAAGAGCCTTAGGGAAAAGGGTATTAATGTGAAGGTGCACGTCGTCGGGTTCGACGTCGGCGACAAGGAGAAGGAGCAGCTGAGCTGTATAGCCGAGGCGGGCGGAGGGAAGTATTTCGCCGCCGACAGCGCCGCCCAGCTCGAAGAGGCGCTCGCCGAGGTGGAGGAGGAAGTGGCCGTGAAGAAGGCCCCCGAGCCGGAGCAGAATATCCTTCCCACGGGCGGTGACAAGACGGGCAGCGCCGTTGCGCTCGAGCCCGGGGATTACGTGACGGGCCACGAAATAGAAAAGGCCGCCCACGAATACTTTGCCGTAACGGTGAAGCCCGGCCAGACGCTAAGCGTCACGTTCAGGACCGCGGACGACGGTAATGGTTACGCCGGGGCGGCGATATACGACGAGGGGGGAAACCAGCTCGTCAAGGACACCGTCATAGGAGGCAAGGGCGTTCAGAAAGAGATAAGCTGGATGGCGGCCTCGGGAGAGGACGAGTACACCTATTACTTCAGCGCCGGGAACGAATACGATACTATCGCCGAGGGCACTTCCTATTCGATAAAGATCGACGACTACTTCGACATCGAAAGCGGAAAGGACGCCGGCGCTACGTTCGACGACACGCTCGATATAGAGCCGGGGAAGCATACGGGTTATCTCTCGGGCCAGTGGGGGAGCGACGAGAAGGACTATTACACGATACCGATGACCGCGGAGCAGAAGCTCGGCATTAAGCTTACCCCCGAGACCGAAACCGGGTTCAGGATAACGATTTACGACCAGGACAGGGTGAGGAAGGTGCAGAAGGGCTCGGCCAACGCGGGGGCGATCGTGAGGCTCGACTGGACTGCGCCCGAGGACCAGGAGGTCGTGTATATACTCGTCGAGCCGGGAGCCGCCCCGGCCAAGACGTCGGCCAACAAGTACGACTTCGATCTCAAGGTCGAATAGCACGCCACGCGTGCAGGAAATCGAAGTAGCGGTGTATAGCTGTTATCATCTGCCGCGCTTACGGCGGTTTTAGGCGACTAAGGTGCTACGTCGAAAAACGGTGCTACGTGCCCGGCGGCTCGCAGCCGCTGGCAATCGAAGTTGCAACGTCATTGCTATTATCACCTGACGCGCTCCAGGTGATTATGGCAACTACATACTACGTCGAGAAAGACACTACGTGTCCGCTGCGCGTGCAGGATTGGCGACGTAGAGGGCCGGAGATTCGAAGCGCCCTTCACGCGCCTGCTGGGTAGGAGGAGTTATAACGGAGGTTCGGCGAATCAGGATAGCCTGAGCACGTCGAGGACGTCGGGAAAGGCCGGGATTATGTAATCGGGCTCGGGGTCGAGTCCCTCCGTGTTTTCGTTCCGGCTGTTGAGCCAGACGGAATCCATGCCGGCGTTCTTCGACCCGGCGACGTCGGCGTGAAAATTATCGCCGGTAAAGAGCGACGCCCCGGGGTCGGCGCCCATGGCTTTAAGGGCGTCCTCGAATATAACGGGGCTCGGCTTCCTCCAGCCGACCTCCTCCGATATGATCACCCTTTCGAAGAATCTCATAAGCCCGAACTTCTCAATGAGGGAATAAGCCGTCGGGGCGTAGTCGAAATTGGACACTATCGCCATCCTGTACTTTGCGTCCCTGAGGGCGGAGAGCGCCGATTCGTTTTCGGGCGGGAACGAGACGGCCGAAGCCAGCCCGTTCATGTGGGCCCTGACCATGTCGTCGGCGAGGGCCGCGCCTTCGCCGTCCGCAGGCAGGTCCATTTTGGAGAGCATCATGAGGAACCTGTCGCGGTTGGGATATTCCCTGTTCTCGGCGAGCTTTAAATACTGGAACTCCCTGTAGCTCCCTATGAAGTGCTCATAGAATTCGGGGAAGGGCACGTCGGGGCAGCGCCTTCGGAATACCTCGTAGACCTCTTTACTCGTCGTCCGCGCCCGGACGCCGCTGAGCTCGATCAAAGGCAGGTTGGTGAAGCTGAAGTTTATGACGGTATCGAAAAGGTCGAAGAAAAGTACGTCGTATTTTTTCATGAAATCTCCGTTGGGCGGCCCCGGGGGGGATTAGCCCGGCCTCAATCCTCGCGTGCCCTTTCGAGGATGACCTCTATGATCTTGCCGTGCACGCCGAGGGGCTCGGTGACGCGGTAGGCGACGCCCGGGTGTTTCTCCGCCGCCGCTTTTACCATGGCGGGGATGTCCCTCGTGGAATGCCTACCCGGCGAGAGGAAGTAGGGATGGACTACGACGCTCCCCGCGCCTTCGCTTACGCACGCGCCGAAGGCCTGTTCTATCGTGGGCTCGGCCAGCTCCATGTGGCAGTATTTCACTATATCGAAGCCGCTTTCCTTCGACTCCACGAGACGGGCCACCTCGGCCAGCATGTCGTTGGCTTCGCCGACGGTGCTCCCGTGATCCACGATTATGAGCGCTTTCCTGTTCATTTTTCCTTCGGGCGTCCGGTATGTTGCCGGACAGATATGCAGTGCGGACGCTATCCGCCGTTTACGGTGTTGAGCTTTACGGCCTCGAGCACTATCTCGGCGGCCCTGTAGAATTCTTCGAGCACGAGATATTCGTTTACGGTGTGGAGCTCGTACATGCCCGTTCCGAGGTTTACGCACTCGACGCCCATTTTGTTAAAGAAATTCGCGTCGCATCCGCCGCCGCTCGTGTGCGGGGCTATCGAGTACCCGAGGTTGTTCACGGCGCCGGTCACGAGCTTTGCCGGGACCGACGTCAACGGGACGTCCATCCTGTCGTACGTCCTCTCTATCTTCTCGTCGAGCCTCGCCGTGTACGTGACGCCGCCTGCCGAGAGGTCGTCGTGCAGCGTGACCTCGTATTTCGAAACCGTATCGTGAAAACACCCTCTCATGTGGCCGATTTGGGAATCGAGCTTCTCTTCGTTGTGGCTCCTGGCTTCTCCGACGACGTGTACGAGGTTGGGGACTATGTTGGTAGCGCGGCCGCCCTCGATTATACCGATGTTGGCGGTCGTAATGTCGTCTATCCTCCCGAGCCTCATCTGCGAAATGGCGCGGCTCGCGATTTCTATTGCGCTTATGCCGTTTTCGGGGCAAAGCCCGGCGTGCGCTTCGAGCCCGTGCACGAGGAATTCCATCTTCGCGGCCGAGGGGCATTTAAGCACGAGCCTGGCCGGAGTGCTGCTGTCGAGGACTATGCCGTGCTTCGATCTGAATTTGTTTATGTCAATGTGTTTCGCCCCGAGAAGGCCGATTTCCTCGCATATGGTGAATGCGATTTCTATGTCGCCGTGGGGAATATTCTTTTCCTTGAGAGCCCTTATAACCTCGACGATGACGGCGATCCCGCTCTTGTCGTCGCTTCCCAGGATCGTTGTGCCGTCGCTCTTCATTACACCGTTCTCGACGCGCGGTTTTATTCCCTCGCCCGGCCCGACGGTGTCCATGTGGGCGGAAAGAAGGAGGGGAGGGGCCCCGCTTTTATTGCCCTCGAGTTTTACTATCAGGTTTCCGACGTCCCCACCGACCTTTTCCCCGGCGTCGTCGTAAAAGCATTCGGCGCCAAGCCCCTTCATCTCCTTTTCGAGCCTGAGCGCGACCTCCCTTTCCATCCTCGAGAGGCTGTCGATCCTGATGAGCTCCATCGCGTGCTCTGTCATCCTGTTTTTATCTATCATGGTTTCGTCCCGGTTGTTTTGGCTGTATCAGTATAACTCAAGCGCCGTGACTTTAGAAACGCCCCCCGGAATCGGCGCGGTTGTGGATTATACGCGGTACGCGCCGGGAATTGAAGGGCCAACCGGGCGCAAATATCCCCCCGGTAAAACCGCTCACGCGATTTCGCCGTCTACGCGGATGGCATGTCGGCATGCAGTCTAAAAACGCTTCAGGCTTCTTTGACTATGTTTTTAAGGGTCTCAATCACACTATGTATGCCGGGCTTGTAGAGGGAATAAATCCTGTTCTGTCTGATCTTCTGCTCTGTGATGAGTCCTGCTTCCTTGAGTATCTTTAAATGATTAGAAACTGTAGGCTGCGATATAGAGAATCTGCGTGCTATATCTCCGGCCGACGCGTCGTTCTCGCCGAGAATGGCGAGAATCGTACGTCTTCGCTCGTCGCTCAATGCTTTAAAGCGGCATCCCATATATACATCCCCCTTCATAGTTCCGGATTGGCTAAATTAGAAATTATTCTAATTTATAGTTCGAAGGAAAGCAAGTCGCCGATCACGCGCTTGCATGCATATGCCACAACCTCGCGCCCCCTGTCAATAAAGCACGAAAGGCGTTTCCCTTCTGTATTAGTCCATTGGCCGGCCCACGGGGAGGGGAGACTGCTCCCGACGCTAGGACTTCGTTATGGCGGCATCCACGGACCACAGCCCCCCGCCCCTGATGAGGACGACGAGGGCCAGTCCTATGGCCAGGAGGTGGAACTCGAATCCTTCCCCTGCCTGTGTCCCCGCCCAGTTCATGAAGAAACCGAATTTTACGTGCACGGTTAAAATGGCCCCGAGCATGATAATGGTGATCCCGAGTGCCGCCAGGCGGCTGAGGAAACCGAGTATGAGCCCGAGAGCGCCGAAGGCCTCGCCTATGATGATAAGGACCGCGAGAAAAGCCGGCAGTCCGCTGCTGACAAAATAATCGACTGTCGCCGTAAACCCGGCCCCGCCGAACAGTCCGAGCAATTTCTGGAGCCCGTGAGGAAGAATCACGATACCCAGCACAAGCCTCGCGATGAGAGCGCTTGCGTCGTCCTCCGTCCGAAATATCGACCTCAGCATAGGTGCCTCCCGATAGCTGTTCTTGAATAGAGTTTATATTATTTCTGCATTTATATTCAAGTGCCGGATCTTCCGGGATACCTTCGGGCGAGGAACCCGTTTTTTGTTCACCCGTGTATTAAGCCGCCATTTTCTTTCGACCCGGTCCACCGGCCCCGGAAACAAAAAAAGAGTCGTGGAAGAGGGGTAGGTCCGGGCCGGGTTTATTTCACGGCCGGGACCGGAGCATCTTCTTTTAACATATGTATAGAACATGGGAGAAATATAATATATGTAATATAGCTTCTATTTCGTATTTAGCCGGACGGGTCTCCGCATTTCGTCCGGCCCCCGAGGATCTTCTCAAGCGGGGCTTCAGGGTAGCTAATGTGGAGCTTTAGAGGTACGTATAATATCATAAAGCACATTAAATAGATGTTATAATATCCTGTAATAACACTAAAAAATAACTTCAGTATTGCAGTTAACTGTTTTTGCCCTTCTTTATATTTGAATATTCTCTGGTTTTGATTTTAAAGACGGGAAACAGGTCCTCCGAATAACCCTCTGTAATTACAGAATAAGTACCCCCTAATGTAAAGTATAGGTTTTACGCAAAACTTAAAGGAAAAATCGGGCCGGGAAGGCGGGAAAAGCATAGAACATATATTCAGGCTATTATTACATCCCCGATCAATCCGATATAGGAGCTATAAAGTATATCTATTTTATTTCCTAAGGAGCATATATAACAGTTATTTCTCATAGATTAATCTCCCGTTCCGCGGGGGGGCCTATGCCGAGGTCGATATTTCGGACGGAAGACGACGAAGCGCTCCCCGTCGAGAGGCGCGTGCCGGGCGTTGCGATACCTCCTCGGACACCCGGAGCCATTTGTGAGGATGGTTATAAAGGTTTTTCGAGTTTCGAAAGGGCGCTCTCTTCTATACGTATACGCCTTCTGAGGGCGAGCAGGTTAAGCAAGGTGAATACCGCTGCCGTGATGTAGCACGAGAAGATAAGCGGTATGACGGCGATTTCTATCACTACCGATATATAGTTGGGATGCACGAGGTATCTATAGGGGCCCTTTGTTACCAGCCTTTCGCCGGGGACGATCAGAATCCTCGTGTTCCAGAACTTGCCGAGGCTCCGTATTGCCCAGTACCGGAGGAGCTGCGCCGCGACGAAAACGCAGAGGAGCGGGAGCCAGTAGGGAGAGAGTGACCTTCCGAATAGGAAGTACTCGGCGGTGAAGGATACGAGAAAGGCCGCGTGCATGAGGACGATGACCCTGTAGCCGCCGGCGTCGTATTCGACCGCCCCTTCGCTTCTTAGAATCTTTTCGTTCCTCTTCGCGAGCGCGAGCTCGCCGAGCCGCTGGAGGACTATGAGTATGAGAAAGAGGAGGAATATCTTCATGCGGATTCGAACAGGACGAGCTCCGAGCTGAACCCGGGCCCGAGGGCCGAGATAATGCCGTGCTCGTTCTCCCCGAAATCTTCCCCGTCGAGGACCTCTTTTAAGACGTAGAGTACGGTCGGGGACGACATGTTGCCGTGCTCGCGGAGGACCTTCCTCGAATATCCGAACGCGCCTTCTTCGAGCCCGAGCGCCGCCTCGTATTCGCTGAGCACCTTCGGCCCGCCGGGGTGCACGGCAAAATGCCCGAGGCCGGACGTGGAAAGCCCGCGCGGACCCAGGAGCTCGTCTATGTTCTCGCCGATCCTCTCTCTGACGATGTTCGGTATCTCTTTACTGAATATGGCGCGAAGGCCGTCGTCCACCACCTCCCAGCCCATAATGCCGAGCGTGTCGGGCCATGTGGTCGAAAGGGCGCCGGTCATGCGCACCCTGGCCTTGCCGTAGAGCCTGTGTTTTTCGCCCGCCACGAGCACCGCGGCCGCACCGTCCGAAAAGAGGGCGAGCGAGACGACGTTACTCTTCGAGTAATCGTCGTCGTGAAAGGCGAGGCTGCACATCTCGGCCGACACGAGAAGGACGGCGCTTTCGGGAAAAGCCCTGGCGTACTCGAACGCCCTGCTCATGCCCGCGGCCCCGCCCGCGCACCCGAGCCCCCATACGGGGGTTCGCCTGACGTGCCTGTCGAGGCCGAGCTGATTCAGTATGAGCGCGTCTGCCGAGGGGGCGGAGATGCCGGTGCTCGTCACGAAGATTATGTGATCGAAGTCGCCGTAGTCCGCCTCCGCGCTTTCGACGCAGGCTTTTATGGCCGGAATCGACAGCGCGGCCACGTTTTCGGCGTAGGATACCGACCTTTCCTTAAAGCTCTTGGGGGTTTCGAACCACTCGGCCGAATTTATGAAATGGCGGGAATCTATAAGGGAGTTGTCGAAAACATCGAGGAGCCTTCCGAAATCCCGGCCCTTTTTGAGAAAGAGCGCGCGCGCAAGCCCCTTGAGCTCCGTCTGCGAGTACGCATGAGGAGCGTCGCTGGTCCCTGCAGATACTATTCCGGGCATGATATTTCTCCGGGGTCAGCCGAGTCGGTTCCGTTCGGCAATAGCCGCACGTCTCGGACATAAAGACAGAAGGCCGCTTCCGGGAGCTCGCACCGGAAACGGCCCGTGTTCGATTGAATTTAAATTGGGAGCCGAGCAACGAACGCATCCTTCGCAGCGCGTCGGTCTTCCGGCCGTCAAGCTCTCACGTTCTGGCTGTTTTTCCCTGTGAGCGAGGTGAGAAAGAACTTCATGTTATTTATCTTCTCGCTGTTTAGGGAATATAGCCGGTTTTGCCTGACCTTGCGCTCGTTGACAATATCGGCTTCCTTCAAAATCTTGAGATGATTCGAAATGGCGGGCTTGGATATTTCGAACCTGCTCGCTATATCTCCGGCCGCGCTTTCGCCCTCGCTTAAAAACTCGAGGATCTTCCTTCTCGTATCATCGGCAATGGCTTTGTACGGGCAACCCATTACAATTACCTCCTTACTAAATTGAAAGATTTTATGTTCAGTATTAATTTACCTAATATTGACGGCCGGAGCCAGCAAAATTTTCATTTCGGTATGTTAAATAACTTTTATTGTATATAGTCACACCTAATCCCGGCTCGCCGGTTCGAAGAAGTAAACGGATTCGAGTAAAATCGGGGGCGTCTCCGCGGGCTTACAATTATGTGCTTGTATGCTAAGATTAGATAATCCGTTGTGCTATTAAATAATATATAGAGCGAAGGAGCATATAACAATTGAAATTTATAATCGGAAAGGAAAACATAAAGAAAGTTAAAGCAGATGCCCTCGTCCTCGGGATGTTAAAGGGCGAGGGGCTCTCGGGCGATTTGAAGGAAATGGATAAGGCCCTCGGCGGCGAGCTCAAAACGCTTGTCGAGTCCGAGAAGTTCGAAGGGGAAGAGGGGAAGGCCGTCCTTCTGGGCTCGACCTTCGGGCGCGCAGGCGTAAAGCGCGTTCTCGTCGTCGGACTCGGCGCGAAGCGCGGTTTTGGCCGGGCGGCTTTAAGAAAGGCGGGCATCGTATCGGCCAAGAGGCTCAGGAAATCGTCCGCGTCGATCGCCTTCGGCCCGAGGTTCTCGAACAAGCCGGGATATGTGAAGGCGCTATCGGAAGGCCTCTACCTGGGCGCATACGAGTTCAACAAGTACAAGACGAACGGCGAGGGCGGGAGCAGGCTGTCCGGGATAATTCTCTCGTCGGACGGCCTCACCGAAAAGCGGCTCGCCACGGAGACCGGCCTTGCAAGGGCCGTGGGAGAGTCGACGAATCTCGTCCGCGACCTCGTGAACGAGCCGCCCGTTTACATGACCCCGACCAGGCTCGCCGAGATTGCCGCGGGCATAGCCGAGGAGGGCGGCCTTAAGTGTGAGATTTTCGGCCCGGAGGAGATAGACAGGCGCGGCATGCGGGGCATACAGGCCGTCACGAGCGGGAGCGACCAGGAGCCGAGGTTCATTCACCTCACATACGAGCCCTCTAAAAAACCGGCGAAGACCATAGCCATAGTCGGGAAGGGCATCACGTTCGATTCGGGCGGACTATGCATAAAGCCCGCCGACAGCATGCGCACGATGAAGATGGACATGGCCGGCGCCGCGGCGGTGCTCGGGGTGATGAAGGCCCTCCCGGCGCTTAAGCCGCGCGTCCGGGTTCACGGCCTCGTAGCGTCGTGCGAGAACATGACCGGCCCCGGGGCGTATAAGCCGGACGACGTCATCAGGGCGTATAACGGGAAGACGATAGAAGTAATAAACACCGACGCCGAGGGGCGAATCGTCCTGTCGGACGCGCTATCCTACGCCGCCGAGCTGAAGGCGGCCGAAATCGTAGACATGGCGACACTGACGGGGGCCTGCATCGTGGGCCTCGGACTTTATACAGCCGGCCTCATGAGCAACGACGCGAAGCTCGCCGGGAAGATCCTCGAGGCTTCGAGGGAAGCCGGCGAGAAGATATGGGAGCTTCCACTGGACGATGAGCTGAGGGCCGAGATAAAGAGCGACGTCGCCGACATAAAGAACGCCGGCAGCAGGTGGGGCGGCGCGATAACGGCGGCGATGTTCCTCGAAAACTTCGTCGGCGAGACCCCGTGGGCCCACATTGACCTTGCAGGACCCGCCTACGCCGAGAGGGAAGGGGAGTTCTACCCGAAGGGCGGTACGGGGTTCGGCGTGAGGACCATGCTGGATTATAGACTCGGTCTTTAGGATTCGTCCGGCATAATAATATAGATAACCGCAAGTCTTTCGTTACGGACGGTACAGGTATGAATCCTTTGAGTCCCTTGGGACGCTATAACTTTTTAGACCTCGAGCTCTCGGGCGACATCCCCGACGAGCCCGGTAAAAAGATGCTCGGCTTTATAGGCGGGGAGCCCCCGCTTTCCATGGGCGATGTGGAGCGCGTGCTCGCCGGGGCCGGGCAGGCGGAGAATATACGCGGCGTGATACTCCGCATAAAGACGCTCAATATAGGAATCGGCCGGGCGAATTCCATAAGAGGGCATCTCGCCGAATTGAAAGCCGCCGGCAAGAAAATAATCGTATACCTCGAAGACTGCGGGAATGTCGAGTACCTGCCGGCCTCGATCGGGGATAAAATCTACGTCTCACCGTGGGCGACGCTTAATCTCGTCGGCCTTGCCGCGGAGGTCTCGTTCTTTAAGGACACCCTGTCCAAGCTCGGCATAGACGCCCGAATCAAGGGGCTCGGCGAGTACAAGAGTGCCAGGGATACGTTCACGAGGGATTCCATGTCCCCCGCGCACAGGGAGATGATGGAATCCATACTGGGGAGTCTTTCGGACGGGCTCGAACGCGCCGTAGCCGAGGGGCGGGGCATGAGCCCCGGCGAGGTAAAGGAGAAGATAGACCGCGCGCCCTATACCGCCAAAGAGGCTGTCGCGGAGAATCTTATCGACGGAGTTGCGTATGAAGGCGATATAAGGGACAGGACGGGGGATGAGGCGGGGCTTGAAGTACACGCGATAAGCGCTCGTAGATACAATAGATATTTAAAACTTAAAGAAAAACTTTCAGGTTTTGGAAGGGTATTCACCGGCTCTCCGCCGATTGTCGCCGTCCTGGCGTGTACGGGTGCGATAACGGGCGGCTCCGGAAGGGGCCCGGGCATGAAGACCATCCGCTCCGGCCCCGTCTTGAAGCTCCTCGGGCGGATATCGAAGGATAAAAGCGTAAGGGCGCTCGTCCTCAGGATATCCTCGCCGGGCGGGTCCGGCATCGCTTCGGACGTGATAAGGGAGGAGCTGAAGCGCGTGTCCGAGAAGATGCCCGTCGTCGTTTCCATGTCGGACGTCGCGGCGTCGGGAGGATATCTCGTTTCCCTGGGCGCGCGCTCCATCCTGGCCGACCCCATGACGCTCACGGGCTCCATAGGCATCGTATACGGGAAGTTCGACGTGAGCGGGCTCAGGAAAAAGCTCGGAATCAGCACCGAGCTGATGCCGTCCTCGAAACACTCCCTCATGTACTCTTCGGCGAGGGGGTTTACGGAGGACGAGGAGAAAAGGCTCGACGAGATGCTCCGGATTTACTACGACGCCTTCGTCGATTCCGTTTCCGGGGACAGGAATATGGACAGGGACCGGGCCGAATCGGCGGCGGGGGGGAGGGTGTGGACGGGGGCGCAGGCAAAGGAGCTCGGCCTCGTCGACGAGCTCGGCGGCCTTCACGACGCCATAGAGCTCGCTTCCGAAGAAGCAGGAATCGGGGACGGGAAGAAGAGACCCCACGTAAAGTATTATTCCGTCGACAGGGGGCTCAGACCGGCTTCGCTTTACGGGGCCGGCGCATTCTCGGGCCGGGCCGCGTTTCTTATGGACCTCGCGGAGACACTTACGCGGGAAAGCTTCTTTGCGGTCATGCCATACAGGATCGATATAAGGTGAGCGCCCGAATCCGGGCGGCTTCTCCCCGGCGGGGTTTTCCGGGCTCAAAGCAGGTGCTGTCCGTCATGTCCGGTTTTGTTGCCGGGCGCGCCGGCGTGAACCTGTTATGCCGCCCGCCTTTTCCTCAATGCGACTGCGGCCGAGACGCCGAAAAGGGCCGCGAGTATAATTGCCCCCCACTGGCTCAGTGTAGGGATGTCGGCGACCGGTAGCGGCGGCACCGGCGGCACGGGGCCTATGAAAATGCCGAATGCTATGGGACCGTTTCCCACCGGCACGGTGTCGATGACAGTATTCGAGGCGGTGCTTATGACGGATACGTTATTCGAGCCCTGGTTAGCCGCGTAGACGCGGTCGCCGTCGGGGGTGACCGCGACGCCGTCGGGCAGGTCTCCCGCCGGTACCGTGGCAATGACTGTATTCGAGGCTGTGCTTATGACGGATACTGTATCTGTATCCGCATTAGCCACGTAGACACGGGCGCCGTCAGGGGTGACAGCGACGCCGATGGGAAAGTTCCCCACCGGCACGGCGGCGATGACCGTATTCGAGGCTGTGCTTATGACGGATACGTTATCCGAGAAGAGGTTGGTCACATAGACGCGGTCGCCGCCGGGCGTGACCGCGACGCCGATCGGGAGGCTTCCCACCGGCACGGCGGCGACGACTGCATTCGAGGCCGTGCTTATGACGGATACGTTATCCGAACCCTGGTTGGCCACGTAGACGCGGGCTCCGTCGGGGGTAACGGCGACGCCGATCGGGAAGTCTCCCACCGGCACGGCGGCGATGACTGTATTCGAGGCCGTGCTTATAACGGATACGTCGTCTGAATCCGCATTAGCCACGTAGACGCGTGCGCCGTCGGGGGTAACAGCGACGCCCCCGGGAGCGTCTCCCACCGGCACGGCGGCAACGACCGAATTCGAGGCGGCGCTTATGACGGATACGTTATCCGAGAAGAGATTGGTCACGTAGACGAAAGCGCCGTCGGGGGTAATCGCGACGCCCTGGGGGCCGACTCCTACCGGCACTGTGGCAACCACGGTGTTGGTCCCTGTATCTATAACCGAAACGGTGTCGTCAACCCCATTCGTTATGTATGCGAACGGCTGTGCGCCGGCTTCCGCCGAGATAGCGGATATAGCCGCGAGCAGCAAGAGTAAATATCTGACCGGCATTCCGAATCCCCCTGATAAGTTGTGACCTTCTCTTCCTGCCTCGTCCCCTCGCGATACTACTCGGCGTGCCGGGCGCACGGGGGTGAATCCTGTCAGGCTGCCGTCCGCCTTCTCTTCATCGCGACCGCGGCCGAGACGCCGAAAAGGGCCGCGAGGCAAATTGCCCCCCACTGGCTCATGGTCGGGATATTGCTGACCGGTGGCGGTGGTACAAAGGGAGCGGGGCCTATGAAAAGGCTGAACGCTATGGGATTGTCTCCTACCGGCACAGTGTCAATCACAGTATTCGAGGCGGTGTTTATGACGGATACGTTATCTGATGTATTATTAGCCACGTATACGCGAGCGCCGTCCGGTGTAACAGCGACGCCAAGGGGAACGCTTCCCACCGGCACAGTGTCAATCACGGTATTTGTGGCGGCGCTTATGACGGATACGCTATTTGCACACGTATTAGTCACGTATACGAAAGCGCCGTCGGGTGTAACTGCGATGCCCTGGGGAAAGTCTCCCACGGGCACCGTGTCGGTCACTGTATTCGAGGCTGTGCTTATGACGGATACGTCGTTTGAACAAATATTAGCCGTGTAGACGCGGGCGCCGTCAGGTGTGACTGCGACGCTATAGGGAAGGGTTCCCACGGGCACAGTGTCAACCACTGTATTCGAGGCTGTGCTTATGATGGATACGTTATCTGAAAACTGATTAGCCACGTAGACGAAAGCGCCGTCGGGCGTGACCGCGACGCCCCTGAGTCCGCTTCCTACGGGCACAGTGGTAGTCACTGTATTGGAGGCGGTGCTAATGACGTATACGTCGTTTGATGTGTTATTAGACACGTAGACGAAGGCGCCGTCCGGTGTAACTGCGACGCCCTCGGGAGAGTTTCCCACCGGTACCGTAGCAATCACTGTATTCGAGGCGGTGCTTATGACGGATACGCTGCTTGCCCCCTGGTTAGTCACGTATACGCGGGCGCCGTCCGGTGTAACTGCGGCGCCGATTGGAAAGTCTCCCACCGGCACAGTGGCAACCACTGTATTGGTCGCCGTATTTATAACCGAAACGGTGTTATCGAACGAGTTCCCTACATATGCGAAGGGCTGTGCGCCGGCTTTCACCGAGATAGCGAATGTAGCCGCGAGCAGCAAGAGGAAGTATCTGACTGACATTGATGTATCCCCCTGATAAGTTGTGACCTTCTCTTCCTGCCTCGTCCCCTCGCGATACTACTCGGCGTGCCGGGCGCACGGGGGTGAATCCTGTCAGTCCGCCGTCCGTCTTTTCTTTATCGCGACTGCGGCCGAGACGCCGAAAAGGGCCGCGAGTATGGTTATCCCCCACTGGCTCAGGGTGGGGACATTGATGAACGGCACCGGCGGCACGGGGGAAGCGGGGACTATGAAAACGCCAAATGCTACGGGAGAATTACCTACCGGCACAGTGGCAACGACTGTATTCGAGGCGGTGTTTATGACGGATACGTTATCTGCCGTCACGTAGACGAAAGCGCCGTCGGGGGTAACCGCGACGCCCTGGGGATCGTCTCCCACCGGCACCGTAGCGACAACTGTATTCGAGGCGGTGCTTATGACGGATACGGTGCCTGGACCCGAATTAGCCACGTAGACGGAGGCGCCGTCGGGCGTGACCGCGACGCCCTGGGGACCGACTCCCACCGGCACGGTGTCAACCACTGTATTCGAGGCCGTGCTTATGACGGATACGTTATCCGAACCCTGATTAGTCACGTAGACGCGGGCTCCGTCGGGCGTAACCGCGGCGCCAATGGGAAGGTCACCCACCGGCACCGTGGCAACGACTGTATTCGAGGCGGTGCTTATGACGGATACGGTATCCGAACCCTGATTAGTCACGTAGACGCGGGCTCCGTCGGGCGTAACCGCGGCTCCAATGGGAAGGTTTCCCACCGGCACGGTGGCAACCACCGTATTCGAGGCGGCGCTTATGACGGACACGCTCGAAGGGGAATTAGTCACGTAGACGTGGGCGCCGTCGGGGGTAACGGCGACGCCGTAGGGAGTGTTCCCCACCGGCACCGTGGCAACCACGGTATTGGTCGCCGTATTTATAACCGAAACGGTGTCGTCCGACTCGTTCGTTATGTATGCGAAGGGCTGTGCGCCGGCTTTCACCGAGATAGCGAATGTAGCCGCGAGCAGCAAGAGGAAGTATCTGACTGACATTGGTGTATCCCCCTGTGAGATGTGATTTTAAATCTTTCTGTCTTCCCTCTCACGACGTTAGGCATGAAAGGGCGATCTCATCACATGTAAAAGGAAGGCCCGGACGCCCAGACTCCGTACACACTTATCCGGATATCTATGTGCACCGCTCTAAGCTACAATATCTGATTTTGCCTGTCAAGAGAAAATTGAATTATGGGGAAATATTAAAATTAGTTAAGCCGTGAGCGGACCTAACCGGCTGTTACGGCTTGAGATTGAGGCTGCGGCCGGGCGTAGTGAACCGGGCTCCGCTACTTGGACTCGCTCTTTATGTTGAGCGGGGGGGCCGCCGAAAAGAATTCGAGCCAGTCGATGAATTTCGGGTCCTTCCCTTCCACGATGTCGAAGAACCTCGACTGGAGCCTCTTCGTTATAGGCCCGGGCTTTCCCTTGCCTATGGTGCGCTTGTCTACTTCCCTTATCGGGGTTATCTCGGCGGCGGTTCCTGTGAAAAATGCCTCGTCCGCTATGTAGAGCTCGTCGCGCGTGAAACGCTCGGCCTCGACCTCGATGCCCTCGTCCCGGGCGATCTTGATGACGGAATCCCTGGTTATGCCCTCGAGTATCGACGTGAGGGGAGGGGTTTTAAGCTTGCCGTTCCTGACTATGAATATATTCTCGCCGGAGCCCTCGGCGACGTAGCCCTCGCTGTCGAGGAGAATGGCTTCGTCCGAGCCGTAGGAGGTGGCCTCGAGCTTTGCGAGGACGGAGTTGATGTAGTTCCCGCTAAGCTTGGCCTTGGTCATGAACGAATTTACGCCCATCCTGGTGTAGGAGGAAACCTTGGCGCTTATGCCTTTAGAGAGCGCGCCTTCGCCGAGGTACGTCCCCCACGGGTATGCCGCGATCGCGAGATGTATGGGATTGTCGCCCGGATGAAGGCCTATCTTGCCCCCGCCGATATAGGCTATCGGGCGTATGTACGCCTCTTCGAGGTAGTTTATGTTGAGGAGCTCTATAATTGCGTTGTGAGTCTCTTCCTTGGAAAAGGGGATGTCGATATGGGCGATGTGCGCCGATGCGTAGAGCCTGTCCACGTGCTCCGGAAGCCTGAACACGGCAGAGCGTTCGCCGGCGCACCTGTACGCCCGAATCCCCTCGAAGGCCGCAACGCCGTAGTGTAGCGTGTGAGTCAGTACGTGTACCTGCGCATCTTCCCACGAGACAAACTCACCATCGAACCATATCTGATAAGGCTTGCCGGTCATGCCCAATGCTCCTGTCATACCTGCCTGGTATTTGTATATTGTATAAAATATTCCTTTTTTTCAGGGAAATTGTCAAGTGTCTAATTTTCACGTTTCTTGACTGAACGCCGTTTCTTCGAATAATTATAATACTTATGCCCGGTAAACAGGAAAGCGGCACGCCCGGCCAGGTTACTATAAAAAAATACAGCAACCGAAGGCTCTACGATTCGACCAACAAGCGTTACGTTACGCTCGAGGATATTGCTGCGCTAATTCGCGAGGGGAACGAGGTGAAAGTCATCGATTCCCAGACCGGGGCCGACATATCCAAGGTGATACTCATACAGGTCGTGCTCGAAAGCGAAAAGAACAAGGAAGACATACTCCCCGTTTCGTTCCTCCACATGCTTATAAAGTACGGCAACAAGGTCGCCAAGGACTTTTTCGAGAACTATTTTCTAATGATGTTCCAGCCTTATTTTTCCGTGCAGGAGAACTTCAAGAAGAACGTGAAGCTCTGGCAGGAGATGGGATGGTTCCCCCCCGGGATGCCGATGCCGCCGGATATGGAGAACTTCAAGCCGGGCGATTTCATGCCGGGGCCTGCCTCTGAAAAATCCGACGGCGATTCTGCGGCCGAACGCAAAACGGCTACACCCTACGCCGAAAAGGTGAGCGAAGTCGATCTTCTCATGGAAAAAATCAAGGATCTCGAAAAGAAGGTCAAATCTCTCGACGAGAAGTAATCCCCCGTTTCCCCGATTGAGACAGCTCCGGTGCTTTGTCTTCCGGCGCCGAGGCTCTACCCGGCTAGTCGATTTCGACGCGGAAAGCGTCTACGGTGCTGCTGGAAATGAGATCGCCCTGTATCTCGACGTTCCTTCCGACGAGTATATCTTCGCAGTCCACCTCGTCGCCGTTTATTATGAGGTCGGTCGAGTTCGATATCTGGACTACGGCGACCCTGGTCCCCTGGTCGTTCCTGGCTTCGACCTGCATGGAGCCCGTGTTTCCGGTGCAGTTGTTCTGTGTTACCTCGGCGTCGAACGTGACTTCGGGATAGATATTATCGAGCTTTACCACCCCGCTTTCGAGCGTGATGTCACCGAGCTCGACCAGGGCCGTGGGGAATATCTCGACGCCGTACGACCCGAGGAGCATTCCCGCTTCACTCGTGAATTCGAGGAGCGCCGTTCCGGCAATAGGGCCGTCTACCGAAAAGAATCCGTCGTCGTCCGTGACGCCCGATTCGAGCGCGACGCCGTCCACGGAGACGTCTACGATTATGCCTTCGAGGGGCTCGTCCGGTATTATGTCCACTATGGAGCCCTGGATGGTTTCCGTGTTGCTCCCCCCGCCTCCTCCGCCTCCTCCGTTGTCGCCCCCTCCGCCTCCGAATTCCACGTCGCAGCCGCCTACGGCGAACAACGCAATCGCGAGGATGGCAATCACCCCTTTAGGTAGAATTCTTCCGCAGCCTTTGAACATTAATCCTCCTTTATTTCCGGCCGGTAAATCCTCAAATTCCTTAATTTTACATTATACCCACACGCCCGGGAATTTCATAAGCCGGTAATTAGCGGCCCCGCGCATATCATGGTAGGATAGCTTAGCTCGTAAGAAGGTGCGTTCATGGATTCATCCCCGAGAGTGCTTTTCATCAACCATTCGATAAGGGACGGCGGCCCGGGAAAGAGCCTTTATTATATCCTGAAGTTCTTAGGCAGGGAGAAGCTGACGCCGTGCGTTCTCATACCGAAGGACGACGTCTTCTCGGAGCGGCTCAGGGCCACGGGACTCTACGAAAATATCATTATCGACGGGAGGTTCCCCGAAAACCTGAAGCGCCCGTGGTTTTCCGGGGGCGGCGCGCCCGCGCGTATCGCATCGCTCGTTCTGAACATCCTGGACCTAGCTTCCCTCGTAATAACTTCACCCGTATGGCTGAGGCGGCAGAGCATCGACGTCATTTACTGTAACGGGACGCAGGCGAAGGTAGTCGGGGCGATAATGGGGCTCATAAACGGAACGCCCGTCGTGTGGCACGTGAGGAACATACAGCAGACGCGCCTCCTCGGGACCATAATCAATTCGCTGGCGGCGCTGCCGTCGGTAAAGCGAATAATATGCGTATCGGGTGCGGCCGCGGCGCAGTTCCCGTACGGAAGGGAGAAGATAACGGTCGTCTATAACGGCACGGACGTCGCCGATTACGATCCCGCCAAAACGGTGGGCGAGCTCAGGGATGCGTACGATATTCCGGCGGGAACGGTCGTCGTCGGCAGCACGGGGAGGATAGTGCCGCGAAAGGGGTACGACCTTTTCATCGAGGCCGCAGCCGTGGCTATACGGGAATACGGCGAAAGGGAAGGGGGGCTCAAGTTCGTAATCGTCGGCGACACCCCTTATTTTTTCGAGGGCGATCACCTGGCGTATCTCAAAAAGCTCGTCGCCGAAAAGGGGCTCGAAGATAATTTCATATTCACCGGATACAGGGACGACGTGAGGCCGTGCCTGAAGGATTTCGACGTGTTCGTCATCCCGTCCAATTACCCCGACCCGTTCCCGCGCTCCGTCATAGAGGGGATGTCGTTCGCGCTGCCTGTCGTCGCGTTCAAGGCGGCGGGCGGCATAGTCGAGGCGGTGGACGACGGCGTCACGGGGATACTGTGCGCGCCTGGGGATACTGAGGAGATGGGAAATGCCATAGCGAGGCTCGCCCTCGACACGGGCCTCGGGAAGAAGATGGGCGAAGCCGGGCGCGGTCGCGTGATCGCGAAATTCTCCGCGGAGGCCGTAGCCCGCGAGGTCGAGAAGAATATATTCCTCGCACTGGGCAGGCCGCCTGAAAAATAGCGTAGCCGGGTTCCGATGTCGTTAATCTTTATTGCGCGCCGAGCGGAACAGGATTTTGACGGGCGTGCCTTCGAGGGTGAACTCCTCTCTCATGCGTGATTCGAGAAAGCGCTTGTAGTTTTCGGGGACGCCCTTTATATCGTTCGTGAAAATAATAAACGTCGGCTGCTGCGTGAGCGGCTGGGAAATATAGTAGAACTTTATCTCCTTTCCCTTGTAGATCGGCGGCGGGTTGGAGCCGGTTATTCGCTTTAAAAATATGTTGAGGGTCTTGGTCGGAATGCGGCTCGAAAAATTGGCGTAGACCTCGTTCACCTTCTGGAATATCTTCTCGACCCCCCTTCCCGTGAGCGCCGATATTATCATCACGGGGGCGTAGGAGACGGCCAGGAGGCGTTCTTTCAGAATGCCCTCGATGTCGGGCGTCTCGGCGATCTCGCGCGGGACGAGGTCCCACTTGTTTAAAAGCACGATGCACGCGCGTCCCTTGTCGGCTATGAGCTCCGCGAGCCGGGCGTCCTGGTGCGTCGGGCCTTCCTCGGCGTCTATCATCAGGAGCGCGACGTCCGCCTTCTCCATGGCCCTTATGGCCCGGAATACGCTGTGCCTCTCGACGGAGAAGCTTATCTTCGATCTCCGCCTTATGCCCGCCGTGTCGATGATGAGATAGGGCCGCCCGCCGTGCTCGATGCGGGTGTCTATGGTGTCCCTCGTCGTCCCGGGGATCGGGCTCGTTATTGACCTTTCCCTGCCGATGATTTTATTGACGAGCGTCGATTTCCCGACGTTCGGCTTTCCGAGGACCGCTATTTTTATCGCGCCGTCGTCTTCCTCTTCGCCTTCCCGCTCTTCGCTCTCGGGAAGGAGCTCGACGATCATGTCGAGGAGGTCGTTTATCCTCCGGCCCTGGAGCGCGGATATTTCGATGTAGTCTTCTATGCCGAGCGAGTGGAATTCGAGCGCCGCCTGCTCGTGCTTTTCGTGGTCGATTTTGTTGACCGCGTAGATGACCGGCTTCCCCGATCTTCGGAGGAGCCCGACGACGTCGGAGTCGTGCGGCATGACGCCTTCCTTGCCGTCGAGGACGAAGATTATGACCCCGGCCTCGTCGAGCGCTATCGTTATCTGGTTCTTTATGAGAGAGGGATAGATCTCCTCGTCCTCGGGGTCGAACCCGCCCGTGTCGACGAGGCTGAATTCCCTCCCGTCCCATTCGGCGTCGGCGTATATCCTGTCCCTCGTGACCCCGGGTATGTCCTCGACGATGGATTTTCTTTCGCCGATGAGCCGGTTGAAGAGGGTGGATTTCCCGACGTTCGGCCTTCCGATTATTGCGACGAGCGGCAGATTCTTGCGCTCCACGGCTTTATTCTTTTTCATATGAATCCGGGTGCCCGGGATGCATTCCCCGCGTCTCCGCACGAAGACGAGCGGGCATATATCCGGCCCTGTTATTTATGGATTTCGATTACTTAACGCGCTTAATTCTACCGGTATTTTACGGCGTTGTCTTTCCCCGGTGGCGTCGGCGGCCGGGGCGCCCGGCGAAATACGCCCGTACGCTCTTCATCACGAAGGAATGGTGATAGGCCATTTGCTCGGGGCTGTATCTCTCCCCGGCCCCCCACGGGCATGCGACCCGCGAGGCGCAGCTTTCGGAGCACTCGTCCGTATCGAGCCGCCACTCCATGCACGCCTGCCAGTCCCAGCCGTCTTCCGATATCGTATGAGCCGGGCAGGCCGTGATACAGGGCTTGTCGCAGGAAGGGCAGGGGTCGAACCCTTCGAGCGGCCTGTCGTATTCGGCGAATTCGGAGTCGGTGATTATGGCGGCCCGGAGGGAAATCCACGTGCCGAAGACGGGGTGGATCAGTATTCCGAGGAGGCTCCCGACGCCCGCGCCCCCGAGCCTGCCGAGCGCGGCGAAATCCAGGGCCAGGGCGTTCTCGCCGAAGGGGTACGCGAGCTCATAACGGACGCCTGCCGAATCCAGAACCTCGCCCGCTCGGCTCATGTTGAGGGCCGTGTAGGCGTCTATGAGGTCCGTGTGCTTTTCCCGGAAGTCCGGATTCCCGTCGAGGTATGTGCTCAGAGTTTTCCAGAAGGAATTGCCGCCGAAGCCGGCGAGTATTATCGATTTCGCCCCGTCCAGTATCCTGCCCGACTTCCTTTCGGACGATACATCGCCGTCATAATCGAAGGCCCTTATTTTGAGGAATATATTGAACCCGGATTCGGAAAGGAAACGTCTCGTCTCGCCGAAGGCTTCTTCGGGTGTCACTGCCTATCCCTCCGTGCCGGGCCGCGTCATTCGGCGGCGACCTCGGGGTTTGGGGATATGCCGGGGTCGAGGTTCTTGCTGATGTCGTCTATTTCCTTGAGCGTCGGGAGGTCGCTCAGGCTCTTGAGCCCGAACACCTCGAGGAACTCCTCGGTCGTCCCGTAAAGGAAGGGCTTTCCGATGACCTCTTTCCGCCCCTTTATTTCGAGTATGCGCCTTTCGAGAAGGGCGTTGATGACCCCCGAGGAATCGACGCCCCTTATGCTTTCGACCTCGACTTTCGTGACGGGCTGCTTGTAGGCGATTATGGCTATTACTTCGAGCGCCGCGCGGCTGAGCCTGAATTTCCGGACCTTCTTGTTGAAGCTCGCTATGAACTCGGAATGAGCCGGGTTGGTCCTGAACTGGTAGCCGCCGGCCACTTCCTCGAGCCTGAACCCTCTGCCGAATCCGGACCACTCCTCGATGAGCTCCTTTACGTGCTTCTTGATGTCCGCGCGCTCGAGCTCCGTGAAGACCTGCATGAGCTTGTCCACGGTAACGGGCTGGTCGGATATGAATATCACGGCCTCTACGGCCTTCTTGATGTCAGTAGGCTCCAAGCTCGCTCTCTCCGGTGTGGTGGGATATGATGATGTCGCCTTCGTGGCTCTCCTGCGAGACCCTGATGTTCTCCATCCTCGCGAGCTCGAGAATCGCGAGGAACGTGAGGACGAGGTCGAATTTCGACGAGCAGTCGTCGAGGAATTCGGTGAACTTCATGGTGCGCCTCTCGAGGAGCCTCGAGGTTATTTCGTGTATCTTTTCCTCGATGGTTACGCTCTCGACCTCGTAGACTATATCTTCCGTCCAGAGGTGGCTCCTCCGGTTGTAGAATTCCCGGAATGTCTCGATGAGCGCCCAGAGGCTGACGGGGACGAGCTCGATCTCTTCCTCGACGACGGCCTCGGAGCCGTCGAAGTCCCTCTTGAAAACGTCGCGCCCGAGTATGGGCCTTTCGATGAGGTCCGACGCCGCGTCCTTGTACTTCTGGTATTCGATGAGCCTCTTTACGAGCTCGGCGCGGGGGTCGGTCTCGTCCTCCTCGATGACGGGCTTCGGAAGGAGCATCCGCGATTTAATCAGGCTGAGCTCGGCCGCGATGACGAGGTATTCACCGACGATTTGAAGGTCGATGTCCTTCATGAATTCGAGGTACTCGATGTACTGCTCCGTGATTACGGCGATCGGGATGTCGTAGATGTCTACTTCGTTTTTCTTTATGAGGTGAAGCAGGAGGTCGAGCGGGCCCTCGAAGAGCTGTACCTTTACGAGGCACGGCTCATGGGTCTGCATCGATTCGGCTTCGTGTCCGGCGTTTCGGTTCATTTCAGCAACGCACTTATAATACCCCAAAGCGTGCCGTAATTGTATCCCGAGAGCATTACAGTAAGGTGGGAGACCGGGACGAGCAGGTATTTGAACACCCCGCCGCCGAATATGAAAAGCGCGAAGAGAAAGAGGACGCCATAGGGCTCGAACCTGCTGTAGGCGTAGGCGTAGCGCGCGGGCAGTACGCCGTAAAGAACGCGCGAGCCGTCGAGGGGCGGTATCGGGATCATGTTGAATACGGCCAGGGCTATGCCGTAGACGAGGGTCAGTATGAGTATTATGGCGATTACGGGATAAATCCCTTCGGAGCTTATCTCGCCGCTGACCATTTTCGGGATCATGTACCTTAGCGCGAGCCCCGCCGCGAGCGCCATTACGAGGTTGGACAGGGGGCCCGCTATCGCGACGAGAATCGTGTCCTTCTTCGGGTCCTTGAAGTTCCGGGGGTCTATAGGGACGGGCTTCGCCCACCCGAAGCCGACGATGAACATGAGTATGGTCCCCAAGATGTCGAGGTGCGCGATGGGGTTGAGGGTGAGCCTCCCCTGCATCTTTGCCGTCGGGTCGCCGAGCTTGTTGGCCGTCCAGCCGTGGAAGTATTCGTGCACGGTGAGGGACAGGAGTATCACCGGGGCCTGTATCAAGAGGAGGTCAATATTCTTTAAAAAGTCGAAATTCATAGGTTGTTTGAGCCGTTACGGATGGAGAATAATATACTCGATCCCGGGGAGATTACGATCTCGGGTGGTATTTTTTGTGAATCTCCTTGAGCCGCTCGCTCTCGCCGTGTGTGTAAATCTGGGTCGTCGAGATGTCCGAATGCCCGAGCATGACCTGTATCGTCCTTAAGTCGGCCCCGCGCTCTAAAAGATGCGTCGCGAACGAGTGCCTTAGCGTGTGTGGGCTTATCTTCTTCGTGACGCCTGCCCTTAGCGCCTGGGCCTTTATTATCTTCCAGAACCCCTGGCGCGTCATTCCCGCGCCCCGCCGCGTGACGAAGAGGGCCTTCGATTCCCGGGCCTTGAGCAGCGCCGGCCTCGAATCGCGGAGGTACGACAGGAGCTTCTCCCTGGCCTTGTCCCCTATGGGGACGACGCGCTCCTTGGACCCCTTGCCGTAAACGACGACGAAACCGAGCTCGAAGTTGACGTCGTTCAGCTTGAGCCCTATGAGCTCGGACACCCTTATGCCGGTGGCGTAGAGTATCTCGAGCATGGCGGCGTCGCGGAGCCCCTCGGGCAGCGATTCGTCGGGCGCGGCGAGGATGCTCTCGACGTCGCCTAAGGATATGACGCCTGGTATCGCCTTTTTCATCTTCGGGGTTTTGATGTGAGCGGTCGGGTCCTCGGACAGCACTTTTTCGGACAGGAGGTACTTGAAGAACTGCTTCACCGAGACCATGCTCCTGACTATGGTCGTCGCGTTAAGCCCTTCCTCGCGGGAACGAGTCATAAAGTCGAGGATGTCGCCGTATTTGATTTCGCGGGCCGAGGTCGTGCCCCTCGATTTAATAAAAAGGAGGAACTTTTTAAGGTCCCTCCCGTATGATTCCAGCGTATTTTCGGAAAGACCCTTTTCAACCACGAGGTACGAAAGAAACGAGTCGAGGAGGTCGTCCATTTGAATTCATTTTACTATATCAGGTGCCCATTTCCCAGGAGCCGAGGTACTTCTTCTGCTCGGGGGTGAGGGTGTCGATCTTTATGCCCTTTGCCTTGAGCTTTATGCGGGCGACCGACGCGTCGACCTCGGTCGGAACGTCGTAGACGCGATTTTCGAGCGACTTCGCGTGCTTTACCACGTACTCGGCGCAGAGGGCCTGGTTGGCGAAGCTCATGTCCATGACGCTCGACGGGTGGCCTTCGGCGGCGGCGAGGTTTATGAGCCTTCCGTCGCCGAGGACGTTCACGCGCTTTCCGTCGGCGAGCGTATATTCCTCGACGTACTCCCTTATCTTCCTCTTTCCCTTTGCTATCTCGGCGAGCCCGTCGAGGTCGAGCTCGACGTTGAAGTGGCCGGAGTTGGAGATAATCGCCCCGTCCTTCATGAGCTTGAAGTGCTCTTTCCTGATCACGTGGATGTTACCGGTCACGGTGCAGAAGAAGTCGCCCAGCTTCGCCGCCTGCGCGATCGGCATGACCCTGAACCCGTCCATGACGGCCTCTAGCGCCGCGAGCTCGTCCACTTCCGTTACGACGACGTTGGCGCCGAGCCCCCTCGCCCTCATGGCGAGACCCTTGCCGCACCACCCGTACCCGCAGACGACGAAGGTCGTTCCGGATATGAGCCTGTTTGTGGCCCTGATGATGCCGTCGAGCGTGCTCTGCCCGGTGCCGTAGCGGTTATCGAAGAAGTGCTTCGTCTTGGCGTCGTTAACGGCTATTATCGGGTATTCGAGGACCCCGCTTTCGGCCATGCTGCGGAGGCGTATGACGCCCGTAGTCGTTTCTTCCGTGCCGCCGTAGAGGTCCGTGAGCTTGTCCCTTCTGTCCTTGTGGAGCGTCGAAACGAGGTCGGCCCCGTCGTCCATGGTGATGTTGGGCGACATGTCGAGGACGCTGTTAATGTGCTTGTAGTAGGTTTTCGTGTCCTCGCCCTTTATAGCGAAGACCGAAATCTTGTGGTCCTTTACGAGATAGGCCGCGGCGTCGTCCTGCGTGCTGAGGGGGTTCGAAGCGCAAAGCGCGACGTCGGCGCCCCCGTCCTTGAGCGTTATGGCGAGGTTGGCCGTTTCGGTCGTCACGTGAAGACATGCCGCGATGGTTACGCCCTTGAGCGGCTTCTCTTTCTTGAATCTTTCCTGTATAAGCGCGAGCACCGGCATTTCCTCGGCAGCCCATTCGACTCTGAGCTTCCCTTCCTTCGCCAGTGCAAGGTCTTTTACGTCGTAGGTCATTATTGCCTCCGTTGTTGTGTCTGTAGGGTGGTTATACCGGACGTCAGGCAGTGGCCCTGGTCAGTTCCTTCGTCTTGTCCGTTTTTTCCCATGTGAATTCGGGGTTGCTTCTCCCGAAGTGCCCGTAAGATGCGGTTTCCCTGTAGATGGGCCTCAGAAGATTGAGAGAGGAGATGATCCCCGAGGGGCTCAGGTTGAATACCTCCCTGATGGCCGTCGAAATCTTATCTTCGGGTACGGCGGCCGTGCCGAACGTCTCGACCATTATCGAAACCGGCTCGTGTATGCCTATGGCGTAGGCGAGCTGAACCTCGCATTCCTTGGCGAGACCCGCGGCGACGACGTTCTTGGCCACGTAGCGCGCCATGTACGCGGCGCTGCGGTCCACCTTGGACGGGTCCTTGCCCGAAAAAGCGCCGCCCCCGTGCCTCGCCCATCCGCCGTACGTGTCGATGATTATCTTCCTGCCGGTGAGGCCGGAGTCGCCCATCGGGCCGCCCGTTACGAACCTGCCCGTAGGGTTAATGTATATCTTCGTCTTGTTGGAAAGCAGGCCCCCGTCGATGGTGTGCTTTATCACCTCTTCGTATATGCCTTCGTAGATTGTCTTCGTATCGACCTCAGCCGAATGCTGCGAGGATACGACGACGGCGTCTATGCCCACCGGGACCTTGTTCTCGTAGCGGACGGTGACCTGGGTCTTGCCGTCCGGACGCAGGAACGGCAGGATGCCCCCTTTCCGCGTGTCGGTGAGCCTCTTTGCCAGCTTGTGCGCGAGGACTATGGGCGTCGGCATGAACTCGGGCGTCTCGTCGCTCGCGTATCCGAACATGAGCCCCTGGTCGCCAGCCCCCTGCTCCTTGTCCTTGCCGGAATCGACGCCCATTGCGATATCGGGTGACTGCTTGTCGACGGCGATTATGAGTCCGCAGGTGTTGGCGTCGAAGCCCATTGCGCTGTCGGTGTACCCGATGTCGGCGATGGTTTTTCTTACCGTTTCCGAAAGGTCTACTATGGTGTTGGCCGTTATCTCCCCCGCGACCACGACGAGACCCGTCGTGAGGAGTGTTTCGCAGGCCACCCTGCTGTGCGCGTCGCCCGAACTCATGGCGTCGAGCACGGCGTCCGAAATCTGGTCCGCCATCTTGTCCGGATGGCCTTCCGTTACCGATTCTGAAGTAAAGATGAAATTCTCGTGAGACATGTATTAAGTCCTTTGCATGGAATGAGTATTCGACAACAAAAGCGGATATCGTAAATAGTTTTAAAAGCTCTGTCAAGAAAGCCGGGCGGGGAGGGGCCGTCACCGCCAGGGATTCGGCCGGCGGAGGCGTGATTTTTCCACATGAGTGCGGGGCATGGTATAATCCGTAGCCTTAAATCCGGGGCGGGCAGGCCCGGGAAACAGGTTACGGGAAGGATAAAATGAAAAAATTGATAGTGCCGTCGATACTTTCTGCGGATTTCGCCAAGCTCGGGGACGAGGTGCGTGCGGTCAGGGACGCCGGGGCGGACTGGATCCACGTGGACGTCATGGACGGGCATTTCGTGCCGAATATAAGCATCGGGATCCCTGTCGTCGAATCGCTGGCCGGGTGCGACCCGCCGCCGATGGACATACACCTTATGATAGACAACCCGGACGAGTTCGCCGAGAAGTTCATCGACGCCGGCGGCGACGCCGTCCGCGGGATAACCGTCCAGATAGAGACCTGCAGGCTCCTTTACAGCACGATATCGGCGATCAAATCGCGCGGCGTGCACGCGGGCGTGGCGCTCAACCCGGCGACGCCCCTTTCCGCCCTCGAAGAGGTCTTCGAGTACGTGGACATGATATTGATAATGACCGTCGAGCCGGGATTCGCCGGGCAGAAGTTCATACAGTCGATGGTCCCCAAGGTCAGAAAGCTCCGGGAGATAATAGACCGCTCGGAGCATAAGCCTCTCATAGAGGTAGACGGCGGCATAAAGCTCGACAACATACGCGTCATAGCCGAAGCCGGCGCGGACGCCATAGTCTCGGGCTCGGGCATATTCCACACGGAGAGCTACGCCGAGACGATCTCGCTCATGAAGAAGGCGGCCTCGGGAGAGTAGGTTTCTCACGGGCGCGTAGCCGCGCGCTTCCGGTCGGGCCGTTATTGGTTTAAAATTGATATGCCAGGTATGAATCCGGGGGCAAGCTATATTAAAAATGTGGAAGAGTATTTCCTTTCGCTCGCAGGCGAGGGGATAATGCTCTCGTCCATAGATTACGACCTCATACGAGGATGGAGGGACGGGAATATCCCGGAGGAGATAGTGATGAGGGGCATAAGCCGGGCCTTCGGCGACAAGGGGCCGAGGCGCATACCGGGCGGGCGGATAAGGGGGCTCAGGCAGTGCGCCGAGTACGTCGAGACGTGCGCCGCCGAATACGGCCATGCGGTCGCTGTAGCAAAGGGGAGCGCCCGTGACGAGAGCGCCGCCTACGGGAGCGTGCTCTCCGTAACCGAGAGGCTCGGAAGGCTCATAGAAGCCGAAGAGCGTGGGCCCGTGAGGGGGTATTATGTGAGCCTCAGGACGGCGATCCTCCGGTCGGAAGGCGGGGACGACGCGGGATCGAAGCCGCTTTCGGAGCTCGTTGGCGAGGCCATGGACGAGCTCTTCGGCTCCCTTCCCGAGGATGAGAGGGAGAAGATAGAGGCCGAGGCCCGGGAAAGGCTCGGGGGCCGGGCGAGGCGCATGACCGAGAGGGCCTACGCCGAGAGCGTGGCGTCGTTCAGGAACGAAATACTGAGCGAGAGATATTCGATAAAGAGCGTGGTATAGAGGCCGGATGCTCAAGGGAAAGAAGAAAATATCCGCCGGGTGCGACGACTGTCACCACGCCGGTTACACGGTCAGGACGAGCGGGAACTACGCCCGGGCCGTCCTCTGCGAATGCGTGGCGGGATGCGGGGTTTGCGGGGGCAGCGGCAACGTCATGAGGCGTAACGACAAGGGGTACGAGAAGATATCCTCGTGCCCGGCGTGCGGGGTCGTGAGGCAGAACGTAAAGCTCTATAACGGCGCGGGCATCCCGGCCAAGTATTATCACGTCCACCAGGTGGACGCCGGGCTCGCGCCCGGGTCGATGAACGAATCCCTCCAGAAGGCGCTCATATACGCCAAGGAGGAGTTCGTAAAGAAATTCCCGACCAGGAAGGGGTTCCTGCTCATGGGGGCTTCAGGGCTCGGGAAGACCCACCTCGCCGTCGGCACCATTGCGGAGCTCACGCTCGGGCACGGCGTGAAGTGCATGTTCAAGGACTTCTTCTATCTACTTTCGGAGCTGAAGCAGGCCTATTCCGAGGGCATACCCGAGAACGACGTTATCTCGCCGCTCGTAGAGGCCGAGGTGCTCGTCATAGACGAGCTCGGCAAGGGGAGGAGCAGCGAGTGGGAGCTCAACATCCTCGACCAGCTCATTTCCAAGCGCTATAACGCCTCGCGGCAGACGCTCGCCACGACCAACTACGTCACGCGCGAGATAGCCCGCGAGAAGGGCGACACGACGGAGATTCTCGAAGCGAGGGTAGGGGAGAGGATAGCGTCGCGCCTCTTCGAGATGTGCGAGTTCCTTTATCTGGAAGGCAAGGATTACAGGAAGAAGGCCCGGAAGGCCTGACGTCTCTAGAACTCCCGGTACCGGGAGTGCTCCTTTTTCACCTGCTCTATTACGTCGTCCGCAGCGGTCGCCCCGCCGCCCGTGTCGTAATCGCTCCGTTTCTTGTCGAGGAGCTCTTCGAGCACTTCCTTGGTCGAAATCCAGAGGCCGTCGAGGTTGTATCCGCCTTCGAGTATGAACGCTATATTGCCGCCCGAGTGTTTCCCGGCGGCATCGAGCATGAACCTCGCCTGGCGTGCGAAGCCCTCGGGCGTGACGCGCATCCCGCCGAGGGGGTCTTCGAAGAAGGTGTCGAACCCGGCCGAGACGAGTATGAAGCCGGGCCTGTACTGCTCGATGACCGGGCCAAGAATCTCGGAGAATATCTTGAGGTATTCGGCGTCGCCCATTCCTTCCTTTAGCGGGACGTTCACGGTATATCCCTCGCCCTCTCCGGAACCCGTTTCGGCGAGCGCCCCGGTGCCGGGATAGAATGGGAACTGGTGCGTAGAGAAGTAGAGGACGTCGCTCCTCCCGTAGAACATGTGCTGTGTGCCGTTCCCGTGGTGGACGTCCCAATCGACTATCAGCACCCGCTCGACGCCTTTTACCTGCGTCAGGTACGCGGCGCCGACGGCGACGTTGTTAAAGAGGCAGAATCCCATGGCCTTATCCGCCTCGGCATGGTGCCCGGGCGGCCTTACGAACGGGAAGGCGCGGTCGAGCCTGCCTTCGAGTATCGCGTCTATCGACGAGAGCATACCGCCCGCCGCCCTCGATGCCGCATCGAAAGAGGCCGGGCTCGTGGTCGTGTCGGCGTCGAGGAATACGCGCGGCTTTCCCCTGGTGGACGCTATCCTGTCGAAATATTCCGGCGCGTGGACGAGGGTTATCTCTTCCTTCGAGGCGTCCCTCGGCTCGAGTATCGTGACCTCGTCCCTCATGCCTGTGTGCCTCAGCATATCGGCGATGGCGAGTATCCGCTCGCTCGTTTCGGGATGGCCCATGCCGTTATCGTGATCGACGAAGAGCTTGTCTATGACTATTCCTACTTTTGGCATCGGGCGCGGCCTCCGAAGGGGGATGTGCTAGAATCGTAGCACACTATGCGGCGTGCTCAAAGGACGCGGGCCCGCTCGCCGGTTTGTATGAGCTTCCTTATCGCGCCCGCGAGGTATATCGAGCCCGCGATGCAGGAGGGCTCGTCTAGGGCGAGGAGCCTGCCGTACGCCTCGGCGTAATCTTTTACGACCGTTATCTCGCAGGCGGCGTATTTCGAAGCCGCCGCCAGGAGCTTTTCCGCGGGTGTCGTCCTCGACGACGGGACTTCCGTGATTATGAGCCTTCCGGCGACCCCGGCTATCTCCTTTAAGAACGGGGCGTGCCGCTTGTCGTCGAGCATACCGACGAGGAAGGCGAGCTTCGTTTCCGGGTAGAGAGCCCGGAGGGATTTTACGAGCGCCCTGCCGCCGCCCGGGTTGTGCGCGCTGTCGAGTATGAGGGGCGGGGATTCGCGAAGGGTTTCGAGCCGCCCGGGCCATCTTATATCGGTGAGGCCCGCCCTTACGGCCGCCTCGCTTATCCCGACGCCGCGGTCGAGGACGAGGGCTTCGAGGGCGGCCAGCGCGACCGAGAGGTTCTCTATCTGGTAGAGGCCTGCGAGGTTGGATGCGAGCCCGGGGAGATTCCATTCCCTCCCCGACCATGAGAAGCTGGAAGTGCCGGTGCCGGAGGACCTGAAATCCCTGCCCCGTACGTAAACAGGGGACCCCGTCTCGCGGGCGTAGCCCGTGATAACGCCGAGGGCGCTCCCACGGGCGGCGGTGACGACGGGGGCGCCGGGCTTTATTATGCAGGCCTTTTCGAGTGCGATCGCGGGTATCGTGCGGCCGAGGTATTCGGTGTGGTCCATGGAGACGTTGGTTATGACGGAGACGAGCGGGGTCGTGACGTTCGTCGCATCCCACCTCCCTCCCATGCCGACTTCGAGTACCATGAAATCCGCGCCGCGCCCGGCGAAATAGACGAATGCCGCCGCCGTGACGACCTCGAAGTAGCTCGGCGATTCGCCCTCGGCGTCCGCCGCTTCCCTGACGCGGAATATGATCCGGGCGAGGTCGTCCTGGCTTATCTCTTCGCCGCCCAGCTTTATCCTTTCGGTGATGCCGACGAGGTGGGGGGAGGTGTAGTCCCCGGTGAGGTAGCCTTCGGCCCTCAGAACGGACGAAATCGCGGACGTCACCGAGCCCTTGCCGTTCGTGCCGCCCACGATGACGGCCGGGACTTTATCCTGCGGGTTTCCGAGCCTTCGGAGGAGGGCCCTTATCCTTTCGAGGCCGGGTTTTATCTTGTGGAATCCGAGGGAGTCCAGGTAGGAATTGGCGTCTTTTATCGTCATACAGGGGCTACCACAAGGGAAATTCTATCATAATACGGGGTCATGTCAGGGGGGACACAGTCATGGTAATTATTTCCATTTAATAAAAATGACCTCTTGCTATTTCTTTCATTCTAGTTTACAATTTGATAACGTAAATCAATTTCGCGGGGAGCTAAAATATGACTCCTGTGGCCATAAGGAAAATGGAAAGAAGAAAAACCTTCAACGATTATATAGCCAAGAAGCGCCTCAAGTCCACGAAGCAGAGGGATATAATCTTCGATGAGTTCTTCGGTAATTATATGGGGAAACACGTCACAGTTGAAGAACTTTATGAAGACATAAAGAAGCGCCACCCGTTCATCGGCTTCGCCACCGTATACAGGACCCTCAAGCTCTTCATGGAGTGCGGGATAGCTTCCGAAAGGAATTTCGGCGACGGGAAGGCCCGTTACGAGCCGATTCATTCCGAGAGGGAGCATCACCACCACATGATATGTAACGAGTGCGGGAAGATATACGAATTCGCCAACATCCAGGTAGAGTCCTGCCTGAACCAGATAGCGAAGCTGAACGAATTCCAGCTTACGAACCACAAGCTGGAGATTTACGGCCTTTGCTCGGGCTGCAGGGCGGCCAGGACGGCCTGAGGGCTGTTCTTCAGGCGGAGTGATCGAGGGCGGGAGGATTATACTCCCGGCCCCTGGAGGCTTCCCGCGCGTATGAGGTCTGTCATATCCCTGACCGCGAGATCCATTCCGGCGGTGATAGCCCTCGATATTATGCTGTGGCCTATATTGAGCTCTTCTATCCCTTCTATTTCCGCGATCCGAACGACGTTGAAATAATCGAGCCCGTGCCCGGCCGATACCCTGAGGCCCGCGGCGTACGCCTTTCCGACGGCCTTTCGTATGCGTGAAAGCTCGGCCTCCTTGCCGGCTTCGTCGGGGGCGTCGGCGTAGGCCCCCGTGTGTATCTCTACCATCTCGGCCCCCGTGGCGGCGGCCGCTTTTATCTGTGCGGGGTCGGGGTCTATGAAGAGGCTGACGAATATGCCTTCCTTCCGGAGCCGCTTCACGACGGATTTTATTTCCTTCGGATTCCCCGCAGTATCGAGCCCGCCCTCGGTCGTGAGCTCCTGCCTCTTTTCAGGCACCAGCGTGGCCATGTCGGGCCTGATGTCGGCGGCTATTTTCACCATCGGGTCCGTGGGGGCCATTTCGAGGTTGAGCTTCGTCTTGACAGTTTCCCTCAGCATCCATACGTCCCTTTCCTGTATGTGCCTCCTGTCTTCGCGGAGGTGGACTACTATGCCCTCGGCACCGGCGAGCTCGGCCAGGTATGCCGCGAGCACCGGGTCGGGCTCTATGCCGCCCCGCGCCTGTCTTACCGTCGCAACGTGGTCTACGTTGACGTTGAGCCGTGTCATGACGCTTCCGCCCCTATGTCTTTTTGTATCGCGTCCACGAGCTCGTCGGCTATCTCTTTTATGAGTGTGACGTCTTCGCCCTCGACCATGACCCTCGATATGGGCTCCGTGCCCGAATACCTGATGTTTATGCGCCCCCTCCCGGAAAGCCTGTTTTCGTTCGAGCGGATGAGCCCGCTTAGATTCTTTATCTTGCTGAGCTCTTTACGCTTTCTTATTCTCACGTTAAGGAGGAGCTGCGGGTAGAGGTCTATTATGCCGGCCAGCTCGGAGAGGGGCTTTCCTTCCCTCTTCATTATGGCCAGCACCTGGAGCGCGGCCAGCGTGCCGTCGCCGGTGGTGGTGTGGTCGAGGAAGATGATATGCCCCGACTGCTCGCCGCCGAGGTTGCATCCCCGGGCGCGCATGGCCTCGGATACGTATCTGTCGCCGACCTCGGTCCTCACGAAATCGACTCCCTTGTCCTTTATGAAATTTTCGAGGGCCATGTTGCTCATGAGCGTCGTGACGACGGTGTTGCCCCTGAGGCTCCCGTTCCGTATCATCTCGTCGGCGCATATGGCTATCACCTTGTCGCCGTCCACCATCTCGCCCGACTCGTCGCAGAAAATGACCCTGTCGGCGTCCCCGTCGAGCGCTATGCCGAGGGCGGCCCCGGTTTCGAGGACGCTCCGGCGCAGGAGCTCGGGATTGAGCGAGCCGCAGTCGGTGTTTATGTTCTTCCCGTCGGGGTGAACGCCTATCGTTACGACGTCGGCCCCGAGCTCCTGGAATATGGTCGGAGAGACCTTGTACCCCGCGCCGTTCGCGCAGTCGAGGACTATCTTTATCCCCTCGAGCGTGAGATCCCGCGGGAAAGAGTTCTTGGCGAAGACGACGTACCGCCCGGGGGCGTCGTCTATCCTGTACGCCTTGCCTATGTCGCCGGGAGAGGCCCTGAGCCGGTTGCTCTCGCCGTTCTGCATGAGCTCCTCGATGCGTATTTCTTCCTCGTCGGGGAGCTTGTATCCGTACCTGTCGAATATCTTTATGCCGTTGTCTTCGTAGGGGTTGTGCGAGGCCGAAATCACTATGCCCGCGTCGGCGCGCATGTTCTGTGTGAGGAAGGCTATCGCCGGTGTCGGGAGCGGGCCCACGAGGAGCACGTCGGCCCCCATGGCCGCTATGCCCGCGGAAAGGGCCTGCTCGAAGATGTATCCCGAGAGCCTCGTGTCCTTGCCTATGACTATCTTGAGCGGGTGCGGGCCCTCCGCCCGCTGTTTTAAAAGATACGCGAGCGCCTTGCCCAGCCTGAGGCTCATCTCGGGCGTCATGGGCTCCTGATTCGCCACGCCTCTTATCCCGTCCGTTCCGAAAAGTCTTTTTATCTTATCGCTCAAAATTCCCGGCTCCTCCCTAATTCAGCCTGACGTTAATTACCCTGGGCGACTGCTTCGTCATCTTGAGCACCCCCTTGTGCGGGTACTCGACGTTGACGTCGAGCCTGTAGGTCTTCTTGTCCCCGCCCTCCGTTATACCCGAGCCGTCCACGTATAATTCTATATCCTTACTGTTGAGTTTGTTAATTATGCTGTAGGGACCTTCGAACGCGATCTCCGTCTCTACGTTGCCCTCCGTTTCATAATCGAGATTACCGAAATTGACGAAATTGATGTCGAGGTTGTTAAACTCCTTTTCGAGGATCGTTTCTTTTAGATCCACGGTGACGCGGGCGGTATTCCGCCCGAGTATGTTTACGAGAGAGTAGGGGGTCCTGAGCGGTATTTCGACCGTAAAGCTCGACTTTTCCCCTTCGAGCGATATCTGGTCGCCGCCGATATCCTTGATCTTGTCCAGAAGGGCCGCAGGGCCGCTTATCCTGACCTTCGCCGGGGAGACTTCGGGCTCTCCGACGATTTCGTACCCCGTGTCCGGAGGGCCTATTCTGGCCGTGACCGTGACTTCCTTTTGCGCGAGCTCGTCGAGCTCTATCCTGATCTCGGACGGGCTGACGCCCGTTACCTGGACGTCCCTCGGTGGGATTATCATGTCGGTCCTTATTTCGAAGATGGACGCCCCTTCGCCCACGTTGGACAGGTCTATCGTGAACACCATGTCGTCCGGAGAGACGGACGAGAGCTGGCTCCTCGGTCCGCGTGCGCGGATATTGAGCTTTTCGGGGGGATTGTTAAGGACGACGAGCCCCGGCGGGAGATTCGTATAATTTATGTCTATCGCGACGTTCTTTTCGACGTCGTGCTGGAGATTGGCCACGAGCCAGAGGGATATGGCGATGAGAAGGGCAAGCACCTTCTTGCCCCAGTCTTTATATATGGGCTCCCTTTCATGGTCGCCCGCGGCGCGGGCCTCTTTTCTTTGGATCCAGCGTTTCATGGGGCGCGCCTAGAGGTTCTTGTCCTCGCCCTCCTCTTTGCGAATGAGCCTGTTTACGAGGCCGGATTTTTTCGCCGTCGGCCTCTTTATGTCGAGTGCGTCCATGAGCCCGTTGTGGAGCGCCGTCGCATCCATGCCGCGCGTTATATCGCCGCCCATGGCGAGGGATATGTTGCCCGTTTCCTCGGAGACCACTATGACTACGGCGTCTGTCTCGGACGAGAGCCCGAGCGCCGCCCTGTGCCGCGTGCCGAGCTCCCTTTCGAGGTCGGGGTCGGTCGTCAGCGGGAAGAACGATCCCGCCGATATTATCCTGTTCCCGACTATGATGATCCCCCCGTCGTGAAGCGGCGACGAGGGATTGAATATGCTTATTATGAGCTCTCTCGAAACGAGCGCGTCCACCCTCATTCCTATCTCTATATAGTCCGAAAGGGTCTGGTTGCGCTCTATGGCTATGAGAGCGCCTATGTACCTGTTGGCGAGATAGCTCGACGCCTTGACCACCTCTTCGAGGTATTGCTCTTTCGGTTTGCCGGGCGACATCTTCAGCAAAAACGGCCGTCGGCCGAGGGCCGCCAGCCCCCTCCGTATGTCGTTCTGGAATATGATAACGACTATGAGGATTATCGAGCCCAGGAACTGCCCGAGTATCCAGTTGAGCGTAAAGAGCCCGCGCTGGGAGACGTAGTAGAGGACGACGAGAAGAACGAAGCCGAAGAGCACCTGGAGCGCCCTCGTCCCCTCGAGCATGCGGAGCACGTAATATATGATGAACGCCACGAGCAGTATGTCGAGCGTGTCCCACACGTACCTGTAATTGAATATTGCGTCGAACATCTTTTATTCCCGGCGGCGGCTTTCTCTCCTCGGACATCACGCCCGGGCCGTCTCTGCGGATTTAGTTTACATTCTTCACTGCGTCGGCCATCAGAGCAATTTTTTTCATGTAGCCCACGTCGTGCACCCTCACGATGGACGCCCCGTTCATTATCCCTATGGCTACCGTGGCGGCCGTGCCTTCGAGCCTGCTTCCGGAAGGGCCTTCCGCGACCGCCCCGATGAAGGACTTATGCGACGTGCCGATGAGAATGGGCCTTCCGAGGCCGAGGAACCTCGCCAGCTCCTTCAGGAGGGTAAGGTTCTGGGCGGCTGTCTTTCCGAACCCGAACCCGGGATCGATGATTATATTCTCTTCGCCGACCCCGGCGGCGACGGCTTTCCTCACCGACTCGCGGAGGGACTCCATAACGTCGTCTACGAGGGATTCGTATTCCGTTTTTTGCTGCATGTCGCGCGGGCGGGAGGAGGTGTGCATGAGGACCATCGCCGCCCCGTACTCGGCCGCGGCCGCGGCGACGCCCGTGCCGAACCTGAGCCCGCTTATGTCGTTTACGATAGACGCCCCCTCGGCGAGCGCCGCCCGGGCGACCCCGGCCTTCGTCGTGTCTATGGAAAGGGGGGTGTCGAGCCGTTTCCGTATCCCGCGTATCACGGGCACGACCCTCCGGAGCTCTTCTTCCTCGGAGACCCCTCCCGAGCCGGGCCTCGTCGATTCTCCGCCTATGTCTATGATGTCGGCCCCTTCCTCGGCCATCTTCTCGGCGCGCCGGAGGGCGGATTCCGCCGAACCGTATTTACCGCCGTCGTGAAAGGAATCGGGGGTTACGTTGAGGACCCCCATGACGAGTGTCCGCTCGCCGAGGGGGAGGGCCTTTCCACAGAGTAAAAGAGCATTGTGAGGTGTTTTGGGTAAGGCTCCGTCGTTATTTGAAACTGTATCGATAGGAGCGCTGGTTCCTGAATGTGTTCTCAGCATAAGAATCCGGATTCCGGCCGGTGTGGCGCGCGTTTGAAATACGGGGGAACTCCGCGCCCGGAACGCTTTCATTCAAATTATACGCTATTATAAAAACGGACGGTTATCGCCCGGCAAAATTCAAGATTCGTTCGAGTTGCTGTTCCTGAGCGCGACGGAGCCCTCGGACCCGGTCGGCTTTTCCCAGGAGGACGAAAAATCCTTCGACTTATGGCCCTTGACGAGCTCGTCGAGCTCCGTCCCGTCGATAACTTCCTTTTCGAGCAGAAGCTCCGCAAGCTTGTGGAGGAGCTCTATCGAATCTTCGAGAAGGGCTTTTGTCTTCGCATAGTTGTTCTTGATGATGGATTTTATCTCGCTGTCTATTTCGAGAGCCGTCTCTTCGCTGTAGTCCTTGGGCCTCGAAATCTCCTTGCCGAGAAATATCTGCTCTTCACCCTTTCCGAAGGTTATCGGGCCGACCTTTTCGCTCATTCCCCATTCGCAGACCATCCTGCGGGCGATTTCGGTGACCCTTTCGAGGTCGTTCCCGGCGCCGCTCGTCCTTTCGCCGAATACGATCTCCTCGGCCGCGCGCCCCCCGAGAAGGACCATTATCGTCGCGTTCAGGCTCGTGCGGGAGAGGGTGTACTTGTCCTCTATCGGGAGCTGCTGCGTTACGCCGAGGGCCATGCCCCTCGGGATGATCGTGACCTTGTGTATAGGGTCGGTGTTGGGGGTGAGCTTGGCCACGAGGGCGTGCCCGGCCTCGTGGTAGGCGGTTATTTTCTTTTCGGCGTCGCTGATTATGAGGCTCTTCCTTTCGACGCCCATTATTACCTTGTCCTTGGCGTATTCGAAGTCGTCCATGGATATGCGGGGCCTTCCGAACCGGGCCGCGTGGAGCGCAGCCTCGTTTACGAGGTTCTCGAGATCGGCCCCCGAAAAACCGGGCGTCGAGCGCGCGATGACCGGGAGGTTTACCGATTCGTCGAGCGGCGTGTTCTTCGCGTGGACCTTCAGGATTTCTTCTCTTCCCCTTACGTCCGGCCTCGGCACTACGACCTGCCTGTCGAACCTCCCGGGACGGAGGAGAGCAGGGTCCAGGACGTCGGGGCGGTTGGTGGCCGCCATGACTATTATGCCTTCGTTGGATTCGAACCCGTCCATTTCGACGAGGAGCTGGTTCAGCGTCTGCTCCCTCTCGTCGTGCCCGCCGCCGAGCCCCGCGCCGCGGTGACGCCCGACGGCGTCGAGCTCGTCGACGAATATGATGCAGGGGGCGTGGCGCTTGGCCTGAACGAAGAGGTCCCTTACGCGGGAGGCGCCCACGCCGACGAACATCTCGACGAAGTCGCTGCCGCTGATAATAAAGAACGGAACGCCCGCTTCGCCGGCTATCGCCTTGGCGAGGAGGGTTTTACCGGTTCCGGGAGGGCCCACGAGGAGGATGCCCTTGGGTATCCTGCCGCCGAGCTTGGTGAACTTTTTAGGGCTCTTTAAGAATTCGACGATTTCCTGGACCTCTTCCTTGGCCTCGTCTATCCCGGCCACGTCCTTGAACGTGATCTTGTTCTGGTTTTCGGTGAGCATGCGCGCGCGGTTCTTGCCGAAGGACATCGCCTTCGTCCCGCCCGCCTGGAGCTGGCGCATGAAGATGACCATTATGACTATGAGAAGCACCAGGGGGGCCCAGTTGAGGAGCATGTGCGTGAGAGAGCCCTCGTTGCTCGCGTCGAACTTGAACGTGATTCCTTTCTGGTTGAGTGTCTTTATAAGGTCTTCGCTCGCCGGCCCCACGGTTTTGAATCCGTCGGCGGTTTGTTCACCCGCAGGGCTCGTAAATTTCCCCTTGATTACCTCGCCCTTGAATTCGAGGTCCTTTACCTCTCCTTTCTCTACGCTCGCGAGAAAATCGCTGTAGGGGATTTCCTGTACGTTTGTCCTTGGAGTGTGTACCAATTGGTAAAGGGCTATGATCGCTACAAATATGACCAACCATAGCACCAAATTTTTGAATAGCTGGCTGTTCACTCGTACCTCAGTTTAGTTGAAATTGATTGCAGAATTATACTAATGTATGTTAGCACATGAGGGCGGTGTTTTCAACTAAGATTCCGTAATTATGAAGCATGATTACATTATATAAAGGGTTGATTTTCATGTCACCCGAAAAGCCCCGTGCTGAGATATCTTTCCCCCGTGTCGCAGAACATGGTCACCACCTGTTTTCCCTTGCCGAGCCTCCCGGCGAGCATGAGCGCCCCGGCGCACGCCGCGCCGGAGGATATTCCGACCAGTAAACCCTCGCGCCTGGCGAGCTCTCTCGTGAGCCTCCGGGCTTCTTCGGTGCTGACCTTTATTATTTCGTCGTAGATATTCCTGTCGAGCGTCGACGGGATGAAGCCGTGGCCGATTCCCACGATGTCGTGCGCTCCGGGCTCGCCCCCCGAAAGTATGGGCGACTCCTCGGGCTCGACCGCGGCGATGATCACGTCCGGGTTTTCTTTTCTGAGGGCCTCTCCGACCCCTGTTACCGTGCCCCCGGTGCCGACCCCGGCGACGAACGCGTCTATGACGCCCGGCACCTGCTCCATAATCTCGGGCCCCGTGTGGAGCCTGTGGGTCTCGGGGTTCTCCCGGTTCGCGAAGTGGTGGGGTATGAAAGCGCCGGGGATTTCGGCGGCTACCTCCTCGGCCCTCGCGAGGGAGTCTTCCATCTGGCCCGCGGGAACGAGGACGACCTCGGCGCCGTATGCCGAGAGGGTCTGCCTCCTTTCGAGGCTCATGTCGTCGGGCGCCGTGAGGACGAGCCTGTACCCCTTCACCGCGCAGACGAGCGCGAGCCCTATGCCGGTGTTGCCCGTCGTGGCCTCGACTATGACGCTCCGTCCGGGCTCGATGAGCCCCTCTTCCTCGGCCTTGTTCAGCATGGCGAGCGAGATCCGCTCCTTCATGCTCCCCGCCGGGTTCAGGCTCTCGAGCTTGGCCCATATGTCGGCCGAGCCCTCGGGCACGACGTTCCTCAGCCTTACGACGGGCGTACTCCCAATGAGGGATAGTATGCTGTCTACTACCAGATTCCCTATTTTCTTATCTCCCCGGGGTGTGTATTTGCCTGGAAGCCTTGTTTCCGGCGCCGCCTTGTAGTCGAGCTCCATATTATCTAATCGTCTAAAAAATCAGGTCGGATATCCGGGTGAAAGCAGCGCTGTTTTTCTGGCGGATTGTTGTCAATATCTGCTTTATGGGATCCCAGGCGGCTTCGGGTTTCCTGAGCTCGTTCTTAAGCTTGAGCAAAAGGCCCTTTAGCTCCTGGTCCTCCATTTTCCTTATGTACGAATCCAGCGTTTCTTCTTCCATTTTATTAGCTTATCGAATATTAGTCCAGTTTGAAAATCGTGTTTAATTAATGTTCGCGGCTCAGGTATAATTATCCTCAATCATTAAAAAGTCAATCTGTGAGCCGCCTCCAGGGGGATGAGCCTGGCCAATGGCTAAAAAAAAGAAAGTAAAATTTAAAACAAAGCGCACAAAAAGCAAGCTCCTTGCGTTCCTGTTCCTGAGCTTTTTCATATTGCTCACGGCGGCGGCGCTCGCTATATACGGGGGCTACCTCTATTACACGCGCGACCTCCCGGACTTCAGGGCGGTAACCGGTTACAGGCCGAAGCTCATAACGGAGGTCTATTCGTCCGACGGCACGCTCATCGCCGAGTTCGCCGCCGAGCGGAGGAAGCTCATCGCATACGAGGACATACCGCCCCGCGTCATAGAGGCGTTCATCGCCATCGAGGACAGGCGATTTTTCGAGCACGAGGGCGTGGACATAAAGAGCATCCTCGGCGCCGTCTTCGAGAACATACAGGAGGGCGACTGGGTGAGGGGCGCGAGCACCATAACCCAGCAGGTCATAAAGAACATCATCCTCACGCCCGAAAGGACGATGACCCGAAAGATAAAGGAGGCGATACTCGCCCACAGGATTGAAAACAACCTTTCGAAGCAGGAAATACTTTACCTGTATCTTAACCACATATATCTCGCCGACGGAAACTACGGCATCGAGGCCGCGAGCAGGTCCTATTTCGGCAAGCCCGCCCGCGACATGACGCTCGCCGAGGCCGCGCTACTCGCGGGGCTCCCGAAAAAGCCCGAGTACTTCTCCCCGCGGAAGCATCTCGACAGGGCCATAGAAAGACAGAAGCTCGTTCTCAGCAAGATGGAGGAGGCGGGCTTCATAACGAGGGATGAGCGGTTCGACGCCCTCGACCAGGGGATAAAGATAGTCCCGAGGCAGAGGATCAACAACGACATAGCGCCTTATTTCGTCGAGCACGTGAGGAGATATCTCCAGGACAAGGTCGGCGTAAAGGATTTTATCAACGGCGGGTACACGGTGTTCACCACGCTGGACATCGATCTTAACCTCGAAGCGCAGTGGGCTTTAAGGAGAGGGATACTCGACTTGGAGGCGCGCCACGGGAGGAAGGTCGTATCGAAGAGCCTCGGAAGCGCGGGCGAGATAAGAAAGTTCAGGGACAAGCAGGGTATAAAGAGCGTTCAGCCGGGCGAAGTGTACGAGGCCGTCGTCACGAGGGTGGTTAACGTGGACAACCCCGGGCCCGCGAAGAAGACCAAAAAGGACGATGAATCCGCGAAGGAAGAGACGGCCAGGCCCGTATACAACGCGCGCCTCGGCATAGGGGACGTAGAGGGCAGGCTTATCTTCGCCGTGAGCTCGCCTTACGGGAAGGCCGTTCCCGGCTTCGATACGATCTATTCAAAGAAGCTCGCCCCGGCGGGCGGGTACGACGGCGTCAGCCTCACGCCCGTGGAGCTCAAGGTCGGGGACGTCGTCAGGGTCCTCGCGAAAGAGACCACGGACGGCGGGTTCGATTATTCGCTCGCGATAGAGCCGATAGCGCAGGGCGCCCTTATATCCATGGAATCGACGGGGAAGATAAGGGCCATGGCCGGTGGATACGACTTCGACCAGTCGCAGTTCAACCGCACCATGCAGGCTCTAAGGCAGCCGGGCTCGTCGTTTAAGCCCATGATATATTCGGCCGCGCTCGACAAGGGATACACCGAAACGTCGATACTGTACGACATGCCGGTCGTCGTTAAGGACTGGGCCCCCCGGAACTACGACGGCTCGTTCGACGGGCCGATGCTCCTGAGGAAGGCGCTGGCCAGGTCACGTAACCTCGCCACCATAAGGCTTATAATGGACATAGATCCGAAGTACGCCGTCAAGTACGCGAAGAACTTCGGCTTCACGTCCAAGCTGAATCCCTATCCCTCGCTCGCGCTCGGCGGGTCGGAAGTGAGGGTCGTCGAGATGGCGAAGGCCTTCAACGTGTTCGCGAGCGGCGGGAAGCTGGTCGAGCCCCAGTTCATACTCCGCATATACGACAGGAACGGAATAATAATAGAGGACAATACCGGCGGGAAATTCATCTCGAGGGAAGAGGCGCTCAAGGTGGAGAGGGAGAACGCGCGGCTCGAGGTTCTTAACGAAATCGCCCGGAAGGCGGGACGCGGCAGCGTCGAGACGCCCGGGTATCTAAAGGAAGAAGAGCTTACGGCCAGGACCGCGCCCGAGCCGGACAAGTACGCTTTCCTTTCGCCGGACGAATTCCTCGAGCTCATCAAGAGCGGGGCCGCCGACTTCACATCTCCCGGAAACGCCAAACAGACGCTCAGCCCCGAAACTGCCTTTATAATGACCGACCTCCTCCAGGCCGTGGTCAGCGAAGGGACGGGCAGGAGGGCGCTCAAGCTCACGTCGCTCGCGCCTGTGGCGGGCAAGACGGGCACGACGAACGACTTCACCGACGCCTGGTTCGTCGGGTACAGCCCCAGGATAACGACGGCCGTGTGGGTGGGAAGGGACGACCACAAGCCACTCGGCAAAAAGGAGTCGGGCTCGTTGGCGGCTCTCCCGATATGGGTGGATTACATGGAGGACGCGCTCGCCAGGTATCCGGGCGGCTCCTTCAAGCAGCCGTCGGGCATAAAGGTCGTAAGCACCCCTTACGGCAGCATCCCCTACAGCCTGGATTCGCTCAGGCACAGCGTCATAGATTCCATACGCGACAGCGTCATGATAAACGGGCAGGAGATGATAAAGAGTCCTGAGGGCATTTATTACCCGGCCGATTATGAGAAGGGGAAGAGCGAGACCGAAACCGAGATCGACTTCCTCATGAGGAATTAATCCAGGCTCACGAGCCCGATTACCGCGGCGAACTTTTTATCGCCTATTCCCTTTACTTCCATGAGCTCCGAAATCGACGTGAACCCCCCGTTTTCTTCCCTGTAGGAGATTATACGCCCGGCGAGCTCGTCGCCTATGCCGGGAAGGGCCGCGAGGTCCGAAGGCCCGGCGGAGTTGAGTCCTATCGGTACGCCGAGGGATATGCTCCTCGGGCCGCTTATCCTGCCGTAGCCAGGCGCCTTGTCATCGTTAAGGATTATTTTGAGGCCGCTTTCGATCTCTTTCTCGATTCCGTACGCGGCGCGGAATTCGCCGACTTCGGAAGGGGTCCTGAGGACGCGGACTGCGGCGGAGCCTTCATCCTCGACCTCGACGTAGATATTGGCGGGTGATTTAACTTCCCGGACAGGGTAGGGGGCGTCTCCCCCGTAAACGGATGCCAGGTAATAAACGAGGCAGAGGAGCGCTAGGTACAGGATAGAATTTCTTGCGCCGCCGGGGCGGTTCTTTTCGCCTGCCATTTTGTGCTCCGGCGGCGGTTAGAATAGTCCCTTGACGAGCCCGCCGTCTACCTGGATGCTCGTCCCGGTGATGTAGCTCGCGCGCTCGGAGGCGAGGAACACTGCAAGGCTCGCGAGCTCCTCGGGCCTCCCGATCCTTCCGACGGGGATGTCGCTCCCCATCGATTCGAGGGCCTCTTCCGCGGTCCTGCCTTCCTTCCCTGCGCGTATGGACGCGAGCTGGATTATCCTGTCCGTGAGTATCCTCCCCGGGCAGATGTTGTTCACGGTTATGTTATACCGGGCGAATTCCCTCGACAGCGATTTGGCGAGCCCGGTGACCCCGGCGCGGACGGTGTTAGACAGGATGAGGCCGTCTATGGGCTCCTTTACGGCGACGGACGTGATGTTTATGATGCGGCCCCAGTTGTTGTTTTTCATGACGGGGAGCACTTCGCGCGAGAACGCCACCGTACTGAAGAGATTAAGCTCGACGGCCTTCCGCCAGTCGTCGAGCGAAAAGTCGAGGAAGCCTCCCACGGGAGGGCCGCCGGCGTTGTTGACGAGTATGTCGATAGTGGAATATTTATCGAGGGCGCCGGAGACTACCTTGTGTATGTCGGCGGTTTGGGAGACGTCGGCCGGTATGGCGAGGACCTCGGCCGAGGTCTCATCCCTGATTTCCCGGGCCGTCTCTTCGAGCACGTCCTCGCGGCGGGCGCATATTGTGAGCCTCGCGCCTTCGCGGGCGAGCCCGAGGGCTATCGCCCGTCCCAGCCCCTTGCTGGACGCCGCCACGATGGCCACTTTATCTTTTAGCTGTAAGTCCATATAATTACTCGGATATTTGTCGGTATTTCCAGCTTTAAATATTTAGCTTTAACTTTTTAAGCACGGGTAGGGCGAGTCGATACAACCTTCAGGTGCTCTTGGTCTTCGTTTTGGCCTTTTCCGTGTCTTTTTTTATCGAGTCTACCGTGGACGCACCGGATACGGCCGCGGCTTCGGACGGGAGGCCCGTCGCCGGTTTCGTGTCCTTGGTCTCGGCTCCGTCTTTTGGCGGTGTGCCCAGGTCATTCGCGTGGGGCGGGATGCCGGGCCCCTTGGCGTAGTCGGTGGAATACCATCCGGTGCCCTGAAGCTGGAACGACGAGAGTGAGATCAGTTTTTCCAGCTTGCCTTTACAATACTTACACTTCTTTAAAGGCGGATCGTTAAATCCCTGAAGGGCCTCGGTTATTTTACCGCATTTCTTGCACTCGTACTCGTATATCGGCATACCAGTGACCTCTTAACGATTATTCGGTTTTTGGTTTAATATAAATATTTCGTGCGATATTTCAAGGTGAGGAACAGCTTCCAGATATTGATATCGGTATATACGGTTGCATTTTGCGGCGGCATTATTTTATGGCCTGAGGTGTATTTGAGTCTGTGACGGCAACGGCAAATCCGGCTTTGTAATGGGCATGGATTTAAGAGGACGAGCGGAGCAGGCAACTTTGCCAATGGGTTCTCCTAAATAGAGTAAGGAATAGCCCGGACCGTTTTTCATTCCTGGAAATAGACAAGACCCGTGTCACAACGGGGCTGTAGAGACCACCTTTGCTAAGTTAACATAATATATATTATCGGACGTTGAACCTGTGGCTGCCTGTAGCTATGGCGGCCTGCGGAAATTCCCGGTTCCGAAGGCCGGGTACTCTCGATCCTCATCCTGGCATTATGACGGGGTATCCTTCATTCCCGAAGTGATACGATGTTTAAAGATTCGCCCAGCGTTTGCCGTGCAAGCTCGACGAGATGTGCGTGATGTGTGAAGAAAAGGACCTGCGTCTTTCGCGACAGCCCGCCGAGGAGCTTCAGCCCGGCGGCCGAGCGCATGTCGTCGAAGTTGATGAAGAGATCGTCTGCGACGAACGGGAGCGCGTTCGATCTTTCGAGGTAGTCCTCAATGGCGGCTATACGAAGCGCCAGGTAAAGCTGGTCGGCCGTGCCGTCGCTCATGCCCGGGATCCCGACCCTCTCTCCGCCCGGCCTGAGCCCGATGATCTGAACCCTGTCGCGCTCGTCGATCTCGGTGTCGAGGCCGCCGAACGAGCCGTTCGTAAGCGCTGCGAAATGTCCGGACGCGCGGTTTATCATCGGGTCCTGGTTTTCCTTCCTGTACCGCTCTATGGCCCATTCGAGCATCGTCGCGGCCGAGCGTATCCTGACGTAACGCTCAGTGATGTGCGCCATTTCGGCGATCGCGGATTCCTTCCGGGCCGCGGCTTCGGCGGCGCGGTCGTCGCCGCCGACGGCTTCGAATTCGTCTTTTCTGCGGGACAGCTCCCCTGCGGCCTCTTTGATATTTTCATCAAGTGAATTCCTGCGCTCCTCCAGCTCTTCGATAAGGTTCCTGACGCTGGCGATGTCCGCCTCGCGGCATTCTTTTACGAGCTCTTCGAGCGTGAGCCCGTCGCCGTCCCGGACGAGCCTGTCCGTGAGGCTCCGCTTTTCGTTTTCGAGCTCCCTCAGCCTGTCGGATTTCAGTATAGCCTCTCTTAGTCGGACCGTGTCGTCCACCCGGGCCGACTTCTGAAGGAAGTTTATAGTTTCATGCGCCGCCGCGGTCGAGTCTCCGGCCTCTTTTATTTTTCGTTCGAGCAGGGCTATGTCCTTTTCTTTTTCCTTCCTCCGCTCGTCCGTGCGTTTCGCTTCTGTAAGACGGCACTCGAGCTCGATTACGGCGTTCTCTGTATCTTTCTCACCGGCGAGATCTTTCGCGGCGGTATCCACGAATTTTTTCACGTCCTGCGCCAGGTTCTCGATGTCGCGTTTAATCTTTTCGATGCGCTGGTGACGGAGCTCGTTTATCTTGACCGCCTTTTCCCTCATCTCTCCTATGGCGTCGAGCCTGGATGCAGCCTCGGCCGCGCCGGCGCTTTCTGTAAGACCGAGCGCCCTGACAGCTTCCTTCCATTTCGCTTCCCAGTGCGTCTTTTCTCCCTCAGCCGATTTAAGGTCGCGCTGCTTACGCTCGGCCTCGGCCTTCATTTCCCTGAGCCTGTTTTCGAGCCCCTTTCTCTTGATCGCGTCTTCCCGGAGGTTCGCGAGCACATCGGTCGCCGCTTCTATAACGACGCCAAGAGGCTTGCCTTCGAGCGTTCCCGTATCGACGCCGAGCCGCGAAAGCTCGCCGAGTATGAGGGCCTTCGTCTCCGCTTCTTTTTTCCGGAGCGCCTCGAGCCTGCGCTCCGCCGCCTCGCGCTCCTCCGTGAGCCTCGTTATTTCGTTTCTGTCGTCGAGCCACACGAGCATCGACTCCGGCGGCAACGGCTCGAAAGGCGCTCCTTCCCATATCTTCTTCCACGCCTCATCGAGGGCCCCGGATTCGGCGGTGAGCGACCTCTCCTCTTCGCGGAGTCTTTCAAGCTCCTTTTTCCTGTCGTCGATATGCCCAGATATCGTGACTATCTCGGCGGTCGACTGCGCGTTATCGAACCTGCTGTCGGCTATTCTGTCGGCCTCCGAGACGGCCTCTTCGTACACCGAGGGGATATCCCTCCGCTCGCCCGTGAAGGCGGTTATTTCGGCCTCCGGCACCGGGCCGCCGTCTACGTAGTACCGCTTCACGAGCTCCCATCCGGCGTCCCTTCGCGCGCGGGCCTCTGCCAGCTCCCCGGGCGAGACGGCGTTTCCTTCCCCGGCGAGCCGGTCGCGGGCGCTCTTGTACTGCCCGATATCCCGCTCTGTGCTCCTTAGATTATCGGCGCACTCCTTGATCCTGCGGTCGAGGGCGTTCCTGTCGTTCTGGTGCTTTAATACAGCTTCGCGCGGAGGTGCGGGAATCGTCGAAACGTCTGCGTCTCCGGTAGGTGGATTGAGGGACTTCAGACGGCGCTCGACGGCACCGCTCGCGGCGCTAAGCTCCAGCTCCGCCGCCTGGATCCGAGAGGCCGTATCGCCGCCCGCCCGGGCTGCCTTTACGACGGCTTCGAGGCTCGACGCGTCCCGGGGCTCGCCAATGCCGGTCATTTCGCGGGCTATGCCGGCGGCCTGCGATTCGGCCTCTTCGAGAGCTTTTTTCGCGCCGGAGACCGTAGCGAGCGTTTCTACGTGGTGTTGTCGCAGTTCTCTTGCGGCATTGATCTTAGATCTCGCAGGCAAACGGTTTATAAGCTCCTCGACGTTTCCACCGTCCCATCCTGCCTCGCCGGCTAGCCTCCTGAAATCGGCTTCTTCAATGGCTAACTCTTCCTCGCGTTTGGGGAGATCGTCCTTCTCATTTCTCACCTCTATCCGGCGGTCGCGGAACGACAGAATTATGTTCTCACAGAGGAGGAGCTGCTCGTCGAATTTCATCCCTTCGAGCTCGGCCCCGGCTTCCTTTACCTGGAGCTCGAAAGCCTCCGTCAGTCGTGACGACTTTTCGAGCTCGCGTTCCGCTTTGTCGAAACGTTCGAGTGCGTCCTCGGGGAGCTTTATGATGCCGCGGAAGTTTGTAATCTCCCTTTCGGTATCGAGGAGCTTCGCCGCGTCGGCGTAAACACGGCGGATCCTGTTCAGCTTCGTAAGCTCGTGCGATATCTTTTTTCTCTCTTCGTCGAGCCCGGCGTAGCTCTTTCGCGCCTCGTCGTATGCCTGCCTCAGCTCCTCCCACCTGGCCGCCGTGACCGTATGCTCGCGTACGGCCCTCTCGGCTTCCTCGAGCCGCGCCTGGGCCTTGTAGTATTCCCTGTGCGCCGCCCTTCTCGGGCCCCAGAGGGAATCGGCGTCGGCCTTCAGCTCTTCCAGCTTTTTCCTGAGCCCCGAAAGCCCCGTCCCTGCGGAGAAGAGCACCTGTCCTGCCTCGTCTTGAGAATCCAGGATTTCTCTCCCGCCTTCGCGGAGCCGCCTGTGATCGAGGCTGAACATCCGCCTGAAAAATTCCTCGTCCGCCCCGCCGAGGTAAGGCGCGAGGGCCCCCTCCCCTCCCCTTACGGGAACCTCCTTCGGCGTGAGCAGCGTGTCCTTGTTTCCCTTCCGTCTTCGTACTTCGAGCCGCTCGGAGCCGTTTTCGAGCACCGCCCCTATCCGCATGTCTTTATAGTCGTGAATGAAGTTGTAGGGCGAGCTCTTGTCGATTCCGAAAAGGAGGTTTTCTATGGCGAGGAGCGCCGTCGATTTCCCGGCCTCGTTCGGGCCGAACAGTATGTGGATGTCCGTATCTCCGTGAGGGAGATCGATGGCCTTGCCGGTGAAGCAGCCGAAACCTATGAGGTCGAGTCGCCGTATGCGCATGGCTCAGTCTTTCCTCGCCTTGAGTAGTGCGCTCAGGTATTCGCGTGCGTGCTCCGCGAGCGCGGAATAGTCGGCCCCGAGGGCGGCGCTCAAAACGGCGTCGTCCACGCTGTTTCTGAGGTCGGCCGGGAGCTTCGATATCATATCGCCGAGATCGGCCCTGAGGAGCTTATGGAGGTCGGTGTCCGCCGCGGCGGCGCCCAGTATGTCGTGGAGGTCGCCGGGGATTTCCCCGGCGTCCGCGTCCTCGCCGCGAAGGGGCTCGGTGGATACGACGACGCGCTCTATCCACGCGGCCTCCTCGCCGAACCCGTGCGCCACGGCGCGCGCATCGGCCAGGATGTGCTCCCCGGATACGAGGAGGCTCTCGTGTATCGCCGCCGCGCCGCCTAGCTCTATACGGCACGCGAGCATGCGGCCGTCGGCCCGGCTGTTTATCGCTTCTTCTATCTGGCCCCTCACGCGCTCGGCGGCGTCGGACATCCGCTCGCAGCCCTCGACGTTCACCCTCAAAATCTCCCAGCGTACGACGTCCGTCCGGAGCGGCTCGAACGAGGTTATTTCGTTGTCCGCGACGGTTATCAAATAACCGCCCTTGGGGCCCGTCTCGCGTATGTGACGTCCCTGGATATTGCCGGGGAACACTATGTGGGGCCTTTCGTGGACTACGCTCCCCTGGTGCACGTGGCCGAGCGCCCAGTAGTCGTACCCCCGGGCGACGAGCTCGGCGACGGCGCACGGCGCGTAGTTTTCGTGCCCGCCCATGCCTCCCATCCCCGTATGCAGAACGCCGATGTTAAACGCCCCGGGGACGGGGTCGGGGTAAGAGGCGGCGAGGTTCTCCGTAACGTCCCGCGTGTGGTAACCCTGGCCGTGGAGGGCCGCGCCTATGTCTTCGAGCACGAACGTCTCGGGCTTTTTCGCCGAAAATACTTTCACGTTATCGGGAAGTGTCAGCCGCCTCGTAATCCGGCTTTCGGCGTCGTGGTTGCCGTAAAGAACGTAGACCGGGATCCCCGCGCCGGCGAGGCGGCCCATCTGGGCCACGAAGAAAAGGCCCGTCCGGTAATCCCTCCAGTCGCCGTCGTATAGGTCGCCCGCTATGACGACGAAGTCCACCTCTCTTTCCAGGGCCTCTGTAACGAGGCCCGCGAAGGCCTTGCGCGTCGCCGTCCGAATGCGCTCGACCGCAGGGCCTTCCATGCCTTCGAGCCCCCTCAGGGGGCTGTCGAGGTGAATGTCGGCCGTGTGTATAAAGCTGAATGATGCCAAAAGGCGGTGTCTCCACAGGTCCAGAAGTTCGTGAAAAGATTATAGCACGACACGGCGACCGGGCGCATCTTCACGCTTAAATTTGTGGTTACTTTGTATCCGGAAACATGTATCATATTTACCGGTTTTTTGACGCATACCCCTTGCCCGGGCATGCGCCGCTTTGCGCGTGCCCCCGAAAACGAGCCCGTGAGTTCGAGCGGCCATGCTGCAGGCCCGGCGCGGGCAATAATCGATAAACGGAGACGATACACGGATGGAACTTCTGGCAGGAGCTTTAACGGTCGATGTAATGGGCAAAGACCTCTGGATGTGGATTCTCTTCCTGGTCCTGGTGCTGACGCTTCTCGCGCTCGACCTCGGCGTGCTCCACAAGGAGAGGCGCGAGATTTCGATAAAGGAGAGCCTCGTCCTGAGCGCGGGATATATTATGATCGCGCTCATTTTCGGCGCATGGGTGTGGTGGTCCATGGGCAAGGTGTCGGGGATAAATTACCTCACTGGATATTTCGTCGAGAAGAGCCTCTCGATGGACAATATCTTCGTCATATCGCTCATATTCTCGTACTTCGGGATACCCCGCCTCTACCAGCACAGGGTGCTTTTCTGGGGGATTCTGGGGGTGATCGTCCTCCGCGCGATAATGATCGGCGTCGGTGCGACGCTGGTCGAGAGGTTCGAGTGGATACTCTTCATATTCGGCGGCTTTCTCGTGCTCACCGGAATAAAGATGCTGTTTTCGGCCGACCACGACCCCGACATGGCGGACAACGCGTTCCTCAAATTCCTCAGGAATCGCATAGCCGTTACCGACAGGCTCCACGGCGAGAAGTTCTTCGTGACCGAGAAGAACCCCGTTAACGGCAAGGCCGCCCGGCTCGCGACGCCGCTTTTCCTGGCGCTGATAATGGTCGAGGGGGCGGACATAGTCTTCGCCGTGGATTCGATACCGGCGATTTTCGCGATTACCACCGATACATATATAGTATATACCAGCAATATATTTGCTATACTGGGCCTCAGGGCGCTTTATTTCGCCCTCGCGGCGATGGTGAGCAGGTTCATTTACCTGAAGTACGCCTTGTCGGCGGTGCTGATTTTCATCGGGGGGAAGATCTTCTGGAGCCACTTCGTCGGCAAGGTGGACCCGCTGGTGTCGCTGGCCGTGACGCTCGTCCTCCTCGCTGGAGGCGTTGTCGTGTCGCTCCTTAAAACGAAGCCCGTCGAAGCGGGCCCGTAGGGTCCCCTTGCGGGCCTTCGTCTCGCGGTATAAAGAAATGATTCGACCGCGGTGGCATAACAGGTAGAATTGAGTACCATGAAGCTCAGGGGTAAAAAGGCGCTAATTACGGGCGGGGCCAGGGGAATCGGGCGCGGCATAGCCAGGGCGTATTTGAAGGAAGGCGCGTCCGTACTCATATGCGGGCGTAACGAGATTAGCCTGAAATCGGCCTGTAACGAGCTTTCGGGTGCGGGCGACATCGACTACGTCGTCACGGATATCGCGGTCGGTGACGAAGTAAGGCATCTGGCCGCCGCCGTCGCGGAGAGGTGGAGGGCCCTCGACATCCTCGTCAATAACGCGAGCATTCTCGGCGTGAGAGCGCCCGTCGCCGAATATCCGGAAGACGTCTGGGACGAGGTCGTGCAGATAAACCTGAACGCGCAGTTCTACGTTACGAAAGCCATGATCCCGCTCCTTTTGCCGGGGGGCTCGATAATAAATGTGAGCTCCAGCGTCGGCAGGAAGGGAAAGCGCGAATGGGGGGCGTACGCGGCCTCGAAGTTCGGCCTCGAAGGGCTGACGCAGGTACTCGCCGACGAGCTTGCCGAAGTTGGGATACGCGTTAACTCGGTCAATCCCGGCGGCACCCGGACGGACATGCGGGCCGACGCATATCCCGACGAAGACCCTGAAACCATCCCTACACCGGAAGATATTTCTCCCGTGTTCGTTTACCTCGCCTCGGACGAATCGGTGGGCGATAACGGAAAGGAATTTAACGCGCGGGACTGGATAAAGGCCGGTTAAGTTTCCTGCGCTGCCGCTCTATCTAATTCCACTCTGATTAATTATATTTGTATCCGTTTAAGATGCCGGTAAAGTATTTATAAACGCTTCAGGGGGGTGGACTGTGATGAGAAGGGTACTTTTTCTGCCTTTTTTCCTGCTTATTTTTGGTTCCTGTGACGGCGGCGGAGGAGGGGGCGACGGCGAGGTTATAATCGAGGAATCGCCTAATATCTGCTTCTCCGCCGAGTCCGCGAATCCCTGCTTCGAAGAGAGCGCCGTCGTGGATACGTCGCGCGTCAGCGGCGAGACCCCGGACGAAGTCGCCTCGAATCTCGAAAATTCCCCAGGGTTCCTGCGCGAGCTGGACGTAAAGGAGATATTGATAACCTTAAACTATTCCTATTTTCTCCCCCATCTCGATCCTGCATGCCGGTGGGACGAGAGCGTGATAGTCATAAATACCAGAGAGGACTGGAGTCGTTTCACAAATAACTGTTATTTCGAAAACAACAGCTTCGTTAATTTTCCTTCCGTGAATTTAAGCGAGAACACCGTCATCGTTTCCTACCAGGATTATTCGGGGTTCGGGACAAAAATAGTTTCCGTCCTGGAATTCGATTCGTCTATCGTGGTCGTGACGGCCGATACGGTCAGCGACGTTCCAGCATCAGGGCCCGGGTATCCGTCGCACATAGTGCGCGTCGGGAAAACGGGAAAACCCGTTGAGGTCGTGCGGGTCGAGTCGATATGCAATTCGCTCTACAACCTGTCGAGCTCGGGATGTCTCGCCGAGTCGCTCAAGAATGTTTGTGAGCCGTATACCTGCCAATTCGATCTTGGATGGAAATCCCTGGAAAGTAAGGACTGCAGCATGCTAAGCTGCACATCCATCGAGTGTTCGGATATAGAAGTGAGAGACGGCAATCGTTTGGTCAGCGTACAGGGAACATTTACAGATCTCACCATTGGTGCACACCTCCCCGTCGGATTAATCGAAATCAATGGGAATGTTTACGACGTCGACTGTAGTCCGGTCGTGGAGTAAGAGCGGGTTTTCAGTCTCATAGGCCCGCACCCGTCGATGGACTTGGAGGAGGTTCCGGCACTGGATAGGGCGGTACGCAAGGCATCACGGGCATCGGTCGTTATACTCGCGCTTATCCTCGCACTCGGGCTTTTTCTGAGGGCTGTAGACATATCCGAAAACCCGCCCGAGCTCTTTTCGGACGAGCTTATAAACTTCGTCTCCGCGAGGAGCGTCGTCGAAAAGGGGCACGACCTCCACGGGAACCTGACGCTCTACTTTTCCGACAGGCCCGAGCCGCGTCCGCCGGTTTACGGGTATTCCGCCTACGTCTCGTCCATGATATTCGGCGACGGCGCTCCGGGAATAAGGGCCCCGGCGGTCTTCTTCGGCCTCGTTTGTATCGTTCTCGTCTACCTGATTACGCGCGAGCTCTTCAGGGACGAGAGAGCCGCCCTCTTCGCCGCTTTCTTCATGGCTATAATCCCGTGGTCGATCCACTACTCCCGCATCGGGTGGGAGCCCGCAGCATTCCTCCCGCCGCTCCTCCTGGCCGTTTACATGATGGTGTATGGCATAGGGAGCGGAAAGAAATGGATAACGGTTTTATCTTTCGGGACGTTCTCCATTACGGTCTACACGTATCAGGCGGCCCCGCTGTATGCATTTTTGTTCCTGGCGGCTCTCGTGATCATTTACAGGAGGTACTTTCTCCGCGAATGGAAGGTGCTCCTCGGCGGCTCCATAGTGGCGGGAGCGCTCGTCGTGCCGCACATACTGACTATCATGAACGAGCATTTAATCTCCGGCCGGGCGGACAGGATATTCACTTTCTCGGAAGGGGTGACGCCCGGGTCCGTCGGCATTTTTTTTCACAACTACATAAGCCATTTCAAGCCCTCCTTCCTGTTCGCGCACGGGGATCTTAACCTCAGGCACGGAGCGCATACGGGGGCCGTTTACTGGACAATGCTGCCGCTTGTGCTCGCGGGGCTCGTGTATCTCTTAAGGCCGGGCTTCGACAGGAAGAGCGCCGCATTCGTTCTCTTCTGGATTGCGGTGTTCCCGCTGGCGGCGGCGCTGACGAACGACGGCGTTCCCCACGCGACGAGGTCTCTCACGGGCGCGCCGCTCTTGTGCATCCTGGGCGGCCTCGGGGCGGGGGGACTCGCCGCGACGCTCGGCCGGGGGACCGGGCGGCCCGCATACTCCCGGGCCCTCGCCGTTTTGATAGTCGTCTCGTCTATGGCGTCGCTGGCGGTGTTCGCAAAGAAATATTATTTTGAGTATCCGAAACAGTCCTGCGGCGCCTGGGAGTGCGGGCACAGGGATATATTCGCCGCGCTCGAAGGCCTGAAAGACGGGCATAAGCGCGCCTGCATGGGGAACCTCCATTTCGGGAACGAGCTACAGCTGGTCGATTACTATGCGCGCGGCCCGGACATGGAGATCGTTCGGGACATGGACGACCCGGAGTGTCTCGAAGAGGGAACGCTCATCGTTTCCTCCGGCCGGCCCAGGAAATTCCGGAGGAACTCCTTCCTGGTGAAGAAGGTAGAGATGCCGGGGGAGATGAGAAACTATTTTATTTACGAGGTCAGGTATCCTGGTGGCGGCCGGAATAATTGAGTATCAGGCGGCGTCTTCCAAACCCGTATTCACAGCGTTTTCACTCGATTCCCACGGACTGTGATCAGGTTTTTTTGCATCGTCTTTATTTCTTATTTCCCCGATGTTATGTTTTCCGCAGGTGAGGTGCGGCGGCCTGTTCGGATCGGCGATTCGGGCTGCCGCATGGCGGACGTGAATGCATAAAAGAAGGTAGGGAGGGTGCATGAAAGCGAGGTCGATTTTTCCGGGTTTGCTGATCGCGGCCGCGGCCCTTACGGGAGCGGCTTTTTTTGTTTCCTGCACGCACGAGAAAGTGCCAGTGAGCGCTGAAAGGACAGAGCAGGACAGGTACGCAAATGGTGAATATATGGTCAGGATAGCCGGGTGCAACGACTGCCATACCGCGGGATACCCGGAGGCCGGCGGGGACGTGCCGGTCGAGAAATGGCTCACCGGGAGCCCGCTCGGATGGCGGGGCCCGTGGGGCACGACATACGCCTCTAACCTGAGGCTGCTCATCGCTTCGGTAACCGAAGAGGAGTGGGTCGGCATGGCTCACAACACGAAGTGGCTTCCGCCCATGCCGTGGTATATTCTCCGCGACATGAAGGAATCGGACCTTACCGACATATACTATTTCGTGAAGGCTCTGGGGCCTGCCGGCGAGCCTATGCCCAGGTACCTTCCGCCGGATCAGAATCCCGAAGGCCCCTACGTCGAATTTCCGGGCGGATTCTAGGGAATATTTCAGGCGCTTCGAATCAGGAGACTATGAGGACGTGGAGCTCCTTCGGGCCGTGGACACCCAGGGTCAGGTTGAGCTCTATGTCCGCCGTCCTGCTCGGGCCCGTAATGAACGTGGTGCAGGCGGGTATGGCGTCGTGAGATTCATAGATTCCATTAAGAACGCCGAATAATTCCCACATATCACTCAGTATATTTTCTTTCCTGACTATGGCGAGATGAACCGGCGGTATGAGCGAGACGCCTCTCGGCTTCCCGGGGGCCGAAAGTAGGACGAGCGATCCGGTATCGGCGATGGCATAGTCAGCCTCGGTGATCCCGATGCCCGTACCGGCGATTCCGGCCTTGTCTTCGGCCGGGGCAATGTCGAGCCCGCCGCCTTCGAGGGACTCCGCAATGCCGAGCGACTCGAGGTATTCCGTCTCCCATATCGAGAAGGACTTCACCCCCCTTTCTTTGATAAAGCCTGTTACGAATTCGAGAACACCATCCCTGCCCGCTCTATAGACGGAGGTGTCGATCCCGGAGAGAGATTCCTCGAAAACGCGGGCCAGGCCGTCTCCGTACGGCTCGGCTCCGGCGGATGAGCTCCCGGGTTCCGGGGGATACGGATCTTTACCCTCGCCGCCCTCCCCTTTCCCGAGGCCCTTTCTTATCCTGTGGAGTATCTCCTCGCGCGAATCGGCCGTCACCGCGGACCCCCTTTTCGGTCTATTTTCCTCCACCTTTCCCTGAACGGCGTTTCGCTCACGGCAGGGAAATCCCTCTCGTCCGTCCACCTCGAAAATGGATACGGGAGCGACCGGAGCACCCCTCCCCTCTTCCACGGACGCTGCGCGTGCCGGGAAAGCCGGAGCGCGAGCTCGTATATTCTCCTGTGGGTGACGACCGCGCGCCAGAACCTGAACGACAGCGCCTCCATGATTGCGGCAGCCTGCCCGGTCTTTTCCTTACGCGTGACGACCTTGCTCCTGAGCTCGAGAAGAACCTTCGGGAAATCGATCTTGACGGGGCAGACGTCCCTGCACGCACCGCAGAGGGACGACGCGAAGGGGAGCTCGGGGGCCCTGTCTATACCCATGAGCTGGGGGTTTATTATCGTGCCTATGGGACCGGAATATACCCATCCGTAAGAATGCCCCCCGACCTTCCTGTAAACCGGGCAGTTGTTGAGGCACGCCCCGCACCTTATGCAGTAAAGGGATTCCCTAGTCTCGCGGTCCGCCAGGATTCCGGACCTCCCGTTGTCGAGAAGGACGAGGTGAAACTCCCGAGGGCCGTCCTTGTCGGCGTCCCGCCGGGGCCCGGTGATGAGCGATATGTACGTGGACGTCTTCTGCCCCGTCGCGCTCCTCACGAGGAGCGGGAGGAAGAGCGAGAGGTCGCCGAACCGGGGGAGGAGCTTCTCGATGCCCATGAGGGCGACGTGGATCGGGGGCACTGTCGTCGTGAGGCGCGCGTTGCCCTCGTTCTCGACGATGACTATGGTGCCCGTCTCGGCGACGCCGAAATTGGCGCCCGAGACGCCCATGCCCGCACCGAGGAATTCGCCCCGAAGCCTCTCCCGCGCTACTTTCGTCAGCTCCTGGGGCTCGCTCATGTACGGCACGCCGAGCTTCTCGGCGAAGAGCTCCGATATGTCGTGCCGCGTCTTGTGTATCGCGGGGGCGATTATGTGCGACGGATGCTCGCCCGCGAGCTGTATGATGTACTCGCCGAGGTCCGTCTCGACCGCCCTTATGCCGGCGGCTTCGAGGCCGTCGTTGAGCCCTATCTCCTCCGTAGCCATGGACTTGCTCTTGACGACGGATTTTACGCCGTTCCGGCGCGCGATGTCGATTATGATATTCCGGGCTTCTTCGGCGTCCCTAGCCCAGTGGACGCGCCCGCCGGCCTTCCGGACGTTCCTTTCGAGCTCGAGGAGATATTCGTCGAGATGGGCTATCGTGTGCTTTTTTATCTCCCGCGCGCGGCCCCTGAGGTCGTCCCATCCGGGCGTCTCGTCGCTGGCGCGCTTCCTCGCCGCCCTGAAGCGGTCGGTGACGTTTATGAGCGCGCTTTGGAGCTTCTTGTCCCCGACGGCCCGCGCCGAGTCCCTTTCGAAATTCACTCTATCGTGGCTTATTTTAGGTCCCTACCCTTTCCCTGTGTTTGCCAGTAGCTCGGCGAGGTGCATCACCTTCACCGGGATACCGCGCCTGCTTATAGCCCCGCCTATGTTCATGAGGCACCCCATGTCGGACGATACGACCGTGTCCGCCCCCGTCCCCGTTATGGAGTCCAGCTTCTCGTCGAGCATCGACACCGACACCTTGGGGAATTTTATCGAGAACGTCCCGCCGAAGCCGCAGCACGAATCGTGAAGCGGCATCTCCCGGAACTCGAGCCCCTTCACGGACGATATGAGCTCCCTCGGCGCGTCCTTTACCCCGAGCTCACGGAGGAGATGACACGAGTCGTGATACGTGACGACGCCGTCGTACCTGGCCCCGACGTCGGTCTTTCCGACGACCTCTACCAGGAACTCGGAAAATTCATACGTCCTGTCCGTAATCCGGCGGAGTTTTTCGAGTATTCGAGGCTCGTTGTGGAATAGTTCCTTATAAAATACTTTAACCATGGCCGTGCACGATCCCGAGGGGCAGACGACGTAGGATTCCTCGCCTTCGCCCTGTGACAGGGCCTCGCCGAAGACAGAAACGAATCTCTCGGCCACCGACCGCGCATCCGCCCTGTAGCCGCTGTTGAAGGCGGGCTGGCCGCAGCACGTCTGCTCCACGGGGAAACGTACGTCTACGCCGAGCCTTTCGAGGACCCCGACCATGCTCTCCCCTACCTGCGGGAAAAACGTATCCACGAGGCAGGTAATAAAAAGATTAGCTCTCATCACGCTGGCGCCCGCCGGTCGCGGACTATTTCATTATCGTCTATCGTCGAAACTTTTTCAAACCGGGGATTGGGCGAACACGGCCGCGTCTGTTAGATTTATAGTCGGGGAAGCGGGGAGACCGGATTAACGGAAACGGAGCCTTGCATGCACAAACGAGAGTTGCCGCTGCCCTCTCACTTCAGGCCCGAAAGGGCGGGCGAGGTATGGCGCGTCGAGTACGAGGAGATAGCGAAGCAGGCCGGGGAATGGGCCGGCGTGCACGGGCTCGGCCCGGCTTCGGGGGACGAGCGCCGCGCCGCGCTCGTCATAGTGGACGCACAAAATACATTCTGCATCCCGGGGTTCGAGCTCTTCGTAGGAGGGCGCTCGGGCACGGGGGCGGTGGACGACAACCGGAGGCTCTGCGAGTTCATATACAGGAACCTCGGGACCATAACCGAAATCGCGCCGACGATGGACACCCACCAGGCCATGCATATATTCCACAGCATATTTTTCGTAAACGACGAAGGCGGGCATCCCGCGCCTTACACCAGCATTTCCGTCGAGGACATCGAGGGCGGGAAATGGAAGTTCAACAGGATGCTGGGCCGTAACCTCGCATACCCCGACGATTACATCGAGAGGCATATACTCCATTACGTAAAGGAGCTGAGAAAGTCAGGCAAGTACGAGCTGACGGTGTGGCCCTATCACGCCATGCTGGGCGGGATCGGGCACGCGCTCGCGTCCTCCGTCGAGGAGGCCGTCTTCTTCCATTCGATAGCTCGCCGCAGCCAGCCCGACATACACGTCAAGGGGGACCACCCGTTGACGGAGCACTACTCCGTCCTCGCGCCCGAGGTTACGACGGGGCCCGGCGGCGAGCCGCTCAGGCAGAGACGGGAATCGCTCTTTCAGAAGCCGGTGGCCTCGGCGGCGATTTACAGGAAGCTCCTCGACTTCGACGCCGTCGTGATCGCCGGGCAGGCGAAGAGCCACTGCGTCGCGTGGACCATCGCCGATCTCCTCGAAAGGGCGCGCGAAGGAGACGCGTCTCTCGTCCGGAAGATTTATCTCCTGGAGGACTGCACGTCGCCCGTGGTCGTTCCGGGCGTAATCGATTATACCGACGAAGCCGAGAGGGCCTTCGGCGAATTCGAGTCGGCCGGCATGCACGTCGTACGCTCGACCGGGCCCATGGAAAGCTGGCCCGGAATGAAATTCTAGCCCACGGCCCTTCGCCGTGTTATGCTTGGATACCCGCACAGGAAATTATCGATTAAAGGGAGTATGAGATGAGTTCGATTTTTACCAGGATTATAAAGAGGGAGATCCCGGCCGTAATAGTCTACGAGGACGACCTCTGCATATCCTTCAGGGACATAGACCCGAAAGCCCCTCAGCACATATTGGTCGTTCCGAAGAAGGAAATTAAATCCATGGCCGACGTTACCGAAGACGACGAGCTTATTCTGGGGCATCTTCTCGTCAAGGCCTCCGAGATCGCCAGGGAACAGGGGATTTCGGATTCGGGATACCGCATCGTCATAAACACAAACAAGGAAGGCGGGCAGACCGTGGGCCACGTCCACCTTCACCTGCTCGGCGGACGCCAGATGGAATGGCCTCCGGGGTAAAGGAGCCCCGTTTGCCCGAAACCAGCCGATCCGGCGGCCCGTGGCGTGCGGAGTTATCCGCGTAATACGGCGGGGCAGGATTGTGCTCGCCGGGATGCGCCGCAGGGCCGCGGTTTCCATGCCCGGCTAATCCCGGCATGTCCGGCCGTGCGCTTAGTCCATATCGAGCGCCTCGGCGTCCCTGTCGGAAAGGAGGCCGCCGCCCGGGCGCTCTTTGACCGTGCCGTCGCGCTTCCACGAGCGCTCGCAGCGCGGCTCGCCCGAAAGGTCCGATATCTTTATAGCGGCCTCTTTCCCTTCGAGTATCTCGAACCTGCTCACGCCCGCGAGGTCGGGCAGCTCGGGCTCGAACGGCTTTAATTTCTTGTAGAGCTTTTCGTCGACCGTTACCGTGACGCCCGCGTCGAGGGGGTTGGATATGCCCTGCGCTTCCTTGGCGTCTTCGAGCGCCTTCAGCACCTTGCCCCTAAGGTCTAAGGCGTCACGCCACGCCGGGTCCGACGGAACGTCCACGGCTTCGGGAAGCCCGGCGAGATGAACGCTCTCTCCGGATTCATTCGGGAGCCTTTTAAGGGACAGGTACGCCTCGTCCGCCGTGTGGACGAGTATCGGGGCGAGGAGCCTGACGAGGGCGTCCGCGATATGGTGCATCGCTGTCTGGGACCTCCGCCTCTTCCGGCTGCCCGGCTTCTCGCAGTAGAGCCTGTCCTTCGTCGCCGCGAGGTAGACGGCGCTCAGCGTGTCGTAGCAGAACCTGAATATTATTTCGTTGGCGAGCTTATACTGGAACCCGGTGTAGGCCTCGACCGTCTCGCGTACGAATTTCGCGAGCTCCGCCATGGCCCACGCGTCGAGGGAATGCCTGTCCTCTTCGCCGAACTCGACCGAATCTGTCCCGGGGTCGAAGTCGCTTATGTTCCCGAGGAGGAACCTTATCGTGTTCCTCACCTTCCTGTACTCGTCCCCGGCGACGCGGAAGAATTCCCAGTCCACCTTTATGTCGTTCGTATACTTGAGCGAGCTCACCCACCACCGGCATATGTCGGCCCCGTGCTGCTTTAAGAGCTCTTCGACCTCGAGGGCATTGCCCCCGGACTTGCTCATCTTCCTTCCCTGGGCGTCCACCATGAAGCCGTGCGTGAGGAGCGCCTTGAAGGGCGGCCTTCCGCGCGCGCCGAGCGCGGGAAGTAAAGAGAGCTGGAACCAGCCCCTGTGCTGGTCGGACCCTTCGAGGTAGAGGTCGGCCGGGAAGCCTATGCCCCTCTGCTCCAGGACCGAGTGCCACGAAGAGCCGGATTCGAACCAGACGTCGAATATGTCCATGCCCCGCGTGAGCTTTCCGAGCGCGCCCTCTTCCCCGGCCCATTCGGGGGCATCGGGGTCCGAGAGCGGGTCGTATCCTTCGAGTATCTCCTCGTCCGTCCCCTGGAACCAGACGTTCGAGCCCTTCTGTCTTATCTTTTCTATGATGACCTTCACGGACGCGGGGGTGAGAAGGCACTCGCCTTTATCGTTCACGAACGCCGGTATCGGGAGCCCCCACGCGCGCTGGCGGCTTATGCACCAGTCGGGCCTGGATTCGAGCATCCCCCGGAGCCTGTTACGCCCCCACTCGGGGTAGAAGTCTATACCCGACTCGCAGTATTCGAGGGCAAGGTCCCTGAGCGAGCCCCCGAACTCGTCCACCTTCTTGTCGACCGCGACGAACCACTGCTCCGTCGCGCGAAATATCGTCGGCGATTTGCTCCGCCAGTCGTGGGGATAGCTGTGCGGGTATTCCTCTTCGTGGAATAAATGCCCCGATTCCCCGAGCCGCCCGGTGATTACGCCGTTGGCCTTCCATACGTCCATGCCGCGGAGCCATTCGGGTACCGTGTCGTCGAACGTGCCGTCGCCGAGGACGGGGCAATATATGTCGAGCCCTTCCCTGAGCCCTGTCTGGTAGTCCTCGACGCCGTGGCCGGGTGCGGTGTGGACGAGTCCCGTGCCCTCGTCGAAGAGAACGTAGTCGGCCGTTACCACCCGGCTCGTCCGCCCCGCGAAGGGATGCACGTACTTCACCCCGGCGGCCGCCATGTCCCTGCCCTTTGCGCCTCCGAGCTTCGTGTAATCCCCGACGCCCGCCTTCTTGAAAACGGTCTCGGCGAGGTTGTCGACGAGTATCGTCAATATTTCCTTTCCGTTCTTCGAGGCTTTATATAGTCCGTAGTCGCCGTCGGGCGATATGGCGACGGCGAGGTTAGCCGGGAGCGTCCACGGCGTCGTCGTCCAAATGAGGAGCGACGGCTTTCCGCCCGCCGGGACGTCAAGCCCCGGAGGGAGCGCGCCCGGATTCTCTATCTCGAACAGAACGTATACGCTCTTATCCACCCTTTCGTAGTATTCGAGCTCGGCGTCGGCAAGCGCCGTCCTGTTCTCTATGGACCAGTGGACGGGCTTTAAATCCCTGTATATAAGGCCGCGCTTCAGAAGCCCGGCGAAAACTTCCAGCACGCCCGCTTCGTACTCGGGCACCATCGTGAGGTAGGGGTTTTCGTAATCGCCCGTCGTGCCGAGGCTCTGCATCTGTCCCGACTGGAGCTTTACGTACTTCTCGGCGTAGGACTGGCACTTGTATCTTATCTTGAGCCGCGAGAGGTCCTTCGCCTCCTCGCCGAGCTCCTTTAACACCTTGTGCTCTATAGGGAGGCCGTGGCAGTCCCAGCCCGGGACGAAGTCTACGTCGAACCCGAGCATCGTGCGCGAGCGTACGACTATATCTTTCAGGACCTTGTTCAGGAGGTGCCCCAGGTGTATCGGGCCGTTGGCGTAGGGGGGGCCGTCGTGGAAGACGAACCTCTCCCTCCCCTTCGATTTCTCCCTGATCCTGCCGTAGAGATCGATCTTCTTCCAGCGCTTCTGGAATTCAGGCTCCTTCTGCGCGAGGTTGGCCTTCATCGGGAAGTCCGTACGCGGAAGGTTAAGCGTGTCCTTATAATTTGTCTTCTTGGCCTCTGACATTTGGCGCTTTAGCTCCTTGAGCCCCGAAAGCCTCGTCTATTCCGATAATATTGAGTGGCCTGGGTGAGATAGAGAACGGCTTCGTCGTTCGAGATGAAGAAAAATATTAGCCCAGATAGGGCGAAATGCAAGGATCGGGGGCTAGTCTTTCTCGACGAGGTCCTTAAGCTCCCGGAGGAGCCGGCGCGAAAATACGACCCAGTCTTCCCACGCCTCCATGTACTCCCTGCCCTCGTCCACTTTCTTGTAGAGCTTAAAGCCTATCGGGGTTTCTTCGAGGAAATATTCCTGGTCGCCGGTGAGCCTCGACTTGAGCATGCCGGAATACCTGCGGAGGAGAAGGAGCTTCTCGGGATCGCCCTCTCTATACTCGGCAATGAAGAATCCGGCCGACTGCGCCGTCGGCATCTGCATGATATTACTCTCCTTGAAGTAGATGCCCTTGTTCAGGTTCTCGGCTTTCATGGAGATGAATAATTCCATACGGTGTCTCGCGCTGTTTTATTCCCGATATCCCGGGCCAGGATTTATTGTATGGCCAGACGAGAGCGGAAGTCAAGAGGGACGGAGCGGTATTGATTTTGACCGCGGACGGGCCTAATAATTACACCTGTATTCACGGAGGCAGGATGAATCAGCTGGCGGGCAGGACGGCGATAGTCACGGGCGGCACGGGCGCGCTCGGAAGGGCCGTTACGTTCGAGCTGCTCACGCGCGGCGCGAACGTCATGTGCACCTATCTCAAGGACGAGGAGCTCGACGCCTCGTTCGCGCTCCGGCAGTCTTTCGGAGAGAGGGTAGTCTTCGGGAAGGCCGACGTCACGCGGCAGCCGCACGTCGCAAAGCTCGTGTCCAAAACGGAGGAGACCTTCTCCCGTATCGACATACTCGTAAACGTCGTCGGCGGATTCGCCACGGGGCCGATAGGGGCCACGGGCGAGGACGACTGGGACGCGATGATGGGCATGAACCTGAAATCCGCCTTCCTCTGCTCCAGGGCAGTCGTGCCCGTCATGATAATGAACGGATGGGGGAGGATTATCAACGTCGGCGCGCGCCCCGCGCTCAAGGGCTCGGCGCGCATGAGTGCGTACGGCGCGTCCAAGGCGGGCGTGCTGAACCTCACGCAGTCGATGGCCGAGGAGCTCCGCGAGCACGGAATAACCGTAAACGCCGTCATTCCGGGGACCATGGACACCCCCGGGAACAGGGCCTCTACGCCCGGCGGGGATTATTCGAAATGGGTGCCGCCGTCCGACGTGGCCAGGGTGGTGGCGTTTCTCTCCTCGGAGGAGGCCCGCTCCGTGAGCGGGGCGTTCGTGCCCGTGTTCGGAAAGTCGTAAAAGACCCTGGGTTTATTCCATTCATTTCAGGGGAAAGCCCGAACCCGCCCTTTCCATGTCGTCCAGTATCGTATCGAGGAGCTTCCGGCCGAAGCCCGACGCCGTCTTGATGTCGTCCCGGGATATCTCGACGTTGTTAAGGTACTGGAGCCTGAGAACGTCGCCGTCGCCGTACTCGGGTATCACGCATCCGAAGAAAAACCCCGTATCCCTAAGGACCGAGCCGACGTACCCGGCGCCCTTTTGCTTAAGGGGGAGGTCTACGTATATGCAGTCGAACCTTTCGAGTGTCAGGTGCTTAAGGTGAAACCGTATCTCGTCTACTGTTTTCCCGCCGATCTTCTCTATGATAATTCGCGCCTGGTTGTGGTCGTGGCGTATCGATACGGACGCCGCGCCCGGGCTCCTGCCGCCAACGCCCGTGTGGGCGTTCTCCGGGACGATGTTCCTTCCGTAGCCGAGGCGTTCGTATATTTCCGCGAGGATCTGCCCGTACGCCTCGGGGACGTAGATCGTAGTAGGCCCGCTCGGGAGAAGCGGCGTGAACAGGAGCGCGACGGACTGCCGCCTCGGCCTCTCGTCCTCGGATATGCTCTCGAACTTCACCGTCCCGGGGCTGTAGCCGAGCAAAAACCCCGTCTCGCGGCCGCCGAGCTCTATGCTCCCCTTCTGGCTGTAGGGGTGTACAGTCACGGCCTCGCCGTATATGCCGACCACGTTCTGCTGCGTGACGAAGTCCTTCAGGTAATTCTTCATCATCTGGAACAGGCCGCACCCCCTGTACCGCGGGTCGACCACCGCTTCCCCGGATTCGGCCACCCTCGCGCCCGGCGCGCTGAATATGAATCCCACGTGTCCTACGAGCTCGGTCCTGCTGTTGTACGCCCCCGAGGACAGCATGAGGCCGCTCTTCAGGAGGGACTCTATCTGCTCCGGCACGTACATGAAGTCGTTCGCATACGTATAGCCGTAGCACTTGAAAACGAGCCTCACGAGCTCGTGAACGCCGTTCGTGTCGAGCATGGCGACGCCTATCTTTTCGTCGCCCGGGGCATCCGGAAGCCCGGCGTGCTCGTGGTGCTCCGCGATGTCCATGACCTCCCTTATGTCCACGTACGGGAGGTTCTTTATAATCTCGGTCCTGTTGCCGCCCTTGCCGAGGCTCCTGAACCTGACCTCGTCGGCGTAGTGCCTCGACATGTAGGACTTGAACCTCTTCTCCTCGCCCTTTTCGAGCTTGTCGTAATCGAACGGAAGGCCCTTGTCCTCGACCGCTATCACGAGCGAGTGGAGCCGCCTGTATATGATTACCTCGACGGGCTTCCGGGTGTCGCCCTCGAAGCCGTGGGCGACTATGTTTTCGATTATATCGGCCAGTATCCTGTCCAGCCTCTCTGCGGCGGACGTCTGCATGCCGTTCGAAACGGATATGCCCGTCACCATGTCGATCAGCGCCTTTATGTGGCTCTTCTCGGGCGTTATGCGTATGCGTGCGATTTCCCTTTCGGGCCCGTCTGCCGCTTCGGCGATCTCGTTTTCGCTCATAAATTCTCTTTTCCCCGGAATCGGAATTTTTTAGGAATCAGGATTTCTTCGTTTTGTAGAAGTGTGTGCTCGAGCTTACGAAGGACTCGGCTGCCTCCATGAAGGTTTCGGATAGCGTTGGATGCGGATGTATCGACAGCGCCACGTCCCCGGCGAGCGCCCCCATTTCGACGGCGAGGACGCCCTCGGATATGAGCTCTCCCGCCCCCACCCCCGCGATTCCCACGCCGAGAACGCGGCCCGTTTCGGGCTCGAGGACGAGCTTCGTTACGCCGTCCGGGCGGTCGAGAGTTGATGCCCTCCCCGACGCGGCCCAGGGGAATCTCGCGATCGTGAACGGAATCTTTTTTTCACGCGCCTCGGTTTCCGTGAGCCCGCACCAGGCGATTTCGGGGTCGGTGAAGACGACGGCCGGAATGGCGTTGGGCTCGAATGCCGATTTCTTCCCGGCCAGCACCTCGGCAACCACCCTCCCCTCGTGGGTCGCCTTGTGTGCGAGCATCGGCTCGCCGGCGACGTCGCCTATGGCGAAGATGCGGGGCTCCTTCGTGCGGCGGTGCTCGTCTACCTTTATGAACCCCTTGGCGTCCTTCTCGACGGACGTGTTCTCGAGCCCGATACCCTCGCTGTTGGGCTTCCTGCCGACGGAGACGAGCACCTTGTCGAAGGCCGTCTCCACGGGCTCGCCGCCCTTTCGCTTGACCGTGGCCAGTATGCCGCCGTCTGTTTGCCTGAGGCTCGTGACCCTGGTTTCGAGCATGACGGCCTTGTATATGCCCTCGATCCTTTTTTGAAGTATGCGTACGAGGTCCCTGTCGGCGCCGGGCATCAGGCCCGATGACATTTCGGCGACGGTGATCTCCGTCCCGAGCGCCGCATACACAGTGCCGAGCTCGAGCCCTATGTACCCCCCGCCGACGATCAGCATCGACTTCGGCACTGACGGCAGGTCGAGCGCCGAGGTGGAGTCGAGTATGTGGGGCGACGTCACGTTTATCCCCGGTATTCCCGCCGGGCGCGAGCCCGTCGCGATTACGGCGTATTCGAAGGAGAGCTTCTGCGTGCTCCCGTCGGATCTTATTATTTCGAGCGTGCGCGGGCCGGTGAAAGTCGCCCTGCCGCGAATGTACTTCACCCCACGCATCTTCGAGAGCTGGCCGAGGCCGCTCACGAATTTCCCGACGACGCCGTCCTTCCAGGCGCGGAGCTTGTCGACGTCGATGTCGGGCCTGGGGTCCGCGATGCCCCAGGCCGCCGCCTGCGCGGCCTCGGTTACCACCCTGGCCGCGTGGAGGAGCGCCTTGGACGGTATGCAGCCCCTGTACAGGCACACCCCGCCCGGGAACTCCTCGGGGTCTATGAGCGTAACGCCCAGACCGAGGTCCGCCGCGAGGAACGCGGCCGGGTAGCCGCCCGGGCCCGCCCCGATGACGGCCACCTCCACTTTTTCGTTTTCGTTCGCCACTCGATCATTCCCTGCCGGATCCGTGTTTTTGCGTCTCCCGGAAGCGCTATCCTTCGAGAGAGAGCTTGAACGGCTCTTCGAGCGCTTCGGCGATCCACCTTACGAACCTCGCGGCGTCGGCGCCGTCGATGAGCCTGTGGTCGTACGACAGGGAGAGCGGGAGCATGAGCCTCGGCTGGAACTGCCCGCCTGAGTATACAGCCTCGACCGCGGCGCGCGAGACGCCGAGTATAGCGACCTCGGGCGCGTTAAGGACGGGGGTGAAGTACGTCCCGCCTATACCGCCGAGGTTGCTTACGGTGAACGTTCCGCCCTGAAGCTCGGCGGCGGTGATTTTCTTCGTCCTCGCCTTTTCGGATAGAACGCTGAGATCGACCGATAGCTCCTCTATGTTCTTCCTGTCGGCGTCCCTTATGACCGGGACCAGGAGCCCCCTGTCGGTATCGACGGCGACCCCTATATTATAATACTTCTTGTATATA